>DVFQ01000084.1 GCA_018713185.1 Candidatus Copromonas avistercoris (nom. illeg.)
ATGTCCATATGGAAAATATCATCAGCTATTTTGGCACATATACTCCTGCTGCTGACGGCGCCATTGCCGGCTTCAAGTTCGAGTATCTGTGCACCCTGGGCTTCGCGGCCATCGTAATTTTCGCCGGACGAGCCATTATCGCTCATTCCGCGGCCTTAAGAAAGTACGCGATCCCGGCGCCGGTTGTATCCGGTATCATTTTTTCCATCATTATCTCTATCATCAAAGCTACTGGAATTGCGAATATCACCTTTGACGCGACGCTTATGAAGGATCTGACACAGAATATCTTCTTCCTGTGCGTCGGATTTGGCTTCAGCGCAAAGATGCTTAAGCATGCCGGCGGAAAGCTCTGCGTTATGATCGCGGTTGCCGCCTGCCTTTTGATCACCTGCCAGAACCTCCTTGGAGTTGGCCTTGCTTCTTTGATCGGAATGAACCCGCTCCTGGCTCTGCAATGCTCCTCCGCTTCCATGTCCGGCGGCGTAGGAACCGCTTCCGCTTTCGGTCCCATCTTTGAGGAATGGGGCGCGGCCAATGCCACCAGCGTCGGCGTTGCGGCCGGTACCTTAGGAAATGTCATGGGCTCCTTGATCGGCGGCCCCGTAGCTGCGTTTTTGATTATGCGTCACGGGTTAAAGTCCGATCCCAATGACAAACCGGAGGCACAGGCAACGGGAAAGGTAATCGAGCTGGACAACACAAGAATGATCATGATGTTCGCTCTGACCCTTTTGATCGCTGCCCTTGGTATGCCGATCTACTGTCTCTTAGACAACATTCCCATGATCGAAATGCCTAAGTTCATCGGCTGCCTGTTCGCCGGCGCCATTGCCCGCAACGTAATGGAAGCCTGCCATATTAATTTCTATGTACCTGAGGTTGAGGCCATCGAGCATATGTTCCTGGAGCTCTATCTGGCACTGGTACTGATGACCACCGACTTCGTTGCCCTGGCTCCTCTTGCCGGACAGATGGGCGTGATCTTACTGGCACAGGCTATTTTCATGGCTCTGTTCGGAATCTTCGTATCCTTCAATATGTTCGGAAGAGATTACGGCGCGGCTGTTATGACGGCCGGAAACATTGGATGGGGCTGCGGTTCCGGTTCCAATGCGGTTGCCAATGAAAAAGCCCTGATGGATCAGTACGGCTGGCATACCATCGCCTGGGTTCTGTATCCGTCCTTTGCTGTTATCATCGACGATATCTATAATCCAATCTTCCTTTCTTTATTCGGCGGATTGTTCCGCGCATAAAGAAATTTACGGGGTCTCCCCTTTTTCTCTCGGACAGCCGGGCATTCTGCCCGGGTCCGGAAAAAGGCGGAGGCCTCTTTTTTAATTTGAGCGTTGAATCTCTCTGCCGTTTTTGGTACAATACAAAGGTATTTAAAAATCTGCCGCCGCCGGGCGGCAAAAACTTTTACAGGACAGGTACCTACAGGATGAAGATATTAAATACTTTCGCCGCAGTTCTTTTCCTTTCCGCTGCTCTCCTTTCCGGCTGCCAAAACGCGCCGCAGGGAAATCCGGCAGCTCCGGAAGCCACCGGGAAAAACGGTATCACCGTTTTAGCCATCGGAACAGCGGACAGCGGCGGCACCATGTATCCGGCCGGCCGCGCCATCGCGCAGCTGATCAACGATTCCGAGTTAAAAGTCGAATTGAATGTAAGCGCCTCCCAAGGCTCCTCCCCCAACGCGCAGGCCCTTGGCACCGGCGATATCGATCTTGGCCTCATAAGTGCCGACGTGGCCTACGCCGCCGTCAATGGGCTGGAAAACTTCGAGCAGACCCCGGTGAAAAAGCTGCGGGCCGTCGCCGCCATTTACCCCAGCCTTTCCAACTGGATGGCCCGCTCTTCTTCCGGCCTGGTCTATGTCCATGATCTTCTTGGAAAGAGAATCGGCGTCGGGCCCCAGGATTCCACCACGGAACTTTCCGCCGCTTACACCCTATCTTCCATGGGGATCACGAAAGAAAATTCATCCTTTATCAATTCCGGTCTGGGCTCCGGAGCGGAAGACGTCCTCAGCGGAAAGCTGGACGTCATCTACGGCTTCGCCGGCGTCCCCATCTACGGCCTGACCGAGCTGGCGGACTCCGCTCCCAGCGTGCTGCTCCAATATACGGACCAAGAGCTTTCTGCTATTTTGGAGGAAAGACCATATTATTACCAGGAAATCATCCCGGCCGGAACCTATAAGGACCAGACCAAGGACGTCGCCACTTTTGGAACCAAGTGCCTGCTTTGCGTCAATGAGGATATGGATGAGGAACTGGTTTACCAGATCACCTCCGTCCTGTATGAAGGAAGAGAACGCCTCGGCGAAGCTCATCCCGCCATGCAGTTTATGGCGGAAGGCGGTTTCATGTACCAAAAGCTTCCGATCAAGCTCCATCCCGGCGCCCTTCGGTTTTATCAGGAACAGGGACTGCTTCCGGTGGAACAGGGAACGCCAAATTAAAGGAGGGATCCAGCCATGCTCTGCGATTTCCATATTCATACCGACTACTCCGGAGATTCTAAGACGCCGCCCGCTCTGCAGGCGGAGGCGGCCATTGCCCTGGGGATCCCGGAAATCTGCATTACCGATCACCATGATCCCGGGTCTGAATCGATGACCCATGTCCATTATCTTTTGGAGATCCCGCCCTATCTGAACGGGATCCGCCGCCTGGCGGAGGAATATGAAGGGAAGCTGGCCATCCGCACCGGCATCGAGCTGGGCCTGATGCTAAGAGAACAAACGGAATTGGAACGGCTGGAAGCAGAGCTTCCCGTGGACTTTATCCTTGGCTCCTGCCATTTCACCGACGGATATGATATTTACGACCGGGCTTACTACGCGGGAAAAACAGAAAAAGAAGCCTACTTTCGGTATCTGGAATCCACCTTGGAGCGGATCCGGGTTTTTGACTGCTTTGACAGCTTGGCCCATTTGGACTGCATCCTTCGTTACGGGCCGGAAAAGAACCGGAATTTCCGTCCGGAGGACTATATGGACATTATCGATGAGATTTTAAAGGTCCTGATCGAAAAGGGAAAGGCGCTGGAATGCAACACGGCCGGTTATAAATACGGCTTGGGCCATCCCAATCCCCATGAGGCGATCTTAAAACGCTACCATGAGCTGGGCGGAGAGCTTTTGACCATCGGCTCCGACGCCCACCGCCCCGAGGAAGTGGGAAAAGAATTCGCCAGAGCGGCTGAGATCCTAAAAGACTGCGGCTTTCGCTACTATACCGTTTACCGGGAACGAAAACCGGTATTTTTAAAGCCATAAGAACCCTAGTCAAGGGCCCTTATGGCTTTCTTTACATCCTCATGGAACGTCTCCCATTCTTCGGGATGATCCACAAAATATTTGGGACAGATCTTCCCCGTCACGTCATAATGGCGGATCACATCCTCCGGGTTTAAATCAAATTCGCTGCACAAATACGCGCACAGCCCCACCAGGGATTGATAGGTGCTGTCATAAAATTTCCCGCTCTCGTCCGGATGGCAGCATTCAATGGAAATCGTATCGCTGTTCCGGTTGTTGGAAGCATAGGCCACCTCATACATGGGAACACACTGGACAATTTCCCCCTCCAGTCCGATCACAAAATGGCTGCTGACCGACGTGGTGTCCTCTCCGGTCTGATTTTTCAGCTGCTCAAAATAGTTCCGGTTCTCCTTGGCCGTCGTACAGGGATTGGCCACGTAGTGGACCACGATCCCCTTCACTTCCTCCAGCGGAGTCTGAGGACGGGAATACGGGTTCGGCGTCAAAAGCGAGATCGTCACGTTATCCGGGACCGAAACCGTCTTGGGATCCACCGGCTCCCTCCTTATAAGATTTATAGCCAGAACCAATACCGCCGCCGCCACGATCAGGGCGGAAATACACAAAAGCCCCAGCGTCAGCAGCTGGCGGATCCGTTCCTGCTTTCTGCGCTTCATCCTGTGCAGCTCCCGCCGCACCCTTCTTTCGTCTTCTTCTCTCCCCATAGATCAAATCCCTCTCCCCGCTATCTGCGGATGATCCGAAACCGGTTTTTCTCGTACTCAATAAGTCCGTCTTTCTGCATCCTGGAAAGCTCAGCCGATAAGGCGCTCCGGTCCACCGCCAGATAATCCGCCAGCTGCTGGCGGTTAAAGGGAATTTCAAACGCCTCGTTCCCCCATCGTTCCGCCTCGCAGGAAAGATAGGCCATCACCTTTTCCCGAATGGTCCTCTGGCTCATATGGTCGATTTTCCTTGTGAGCATCAGATTTTTTCTTGCCATGATCGTAAGCAGGTTCCGGATCAGCCGGCTGTGATACCCGCAGGCCGGTGAGCAGACCGTAAAAACCCGCTGGATCTCCAAAAACAGGATTTCGCACCGTTCCGAAGCCAGCACCGATACCATTAACGGCTCCCCTTGAATACAGGCATACGCCTCTCCAAACAGCTCTCCGGGGCCCACCGTTCCGATAACCTGACGGTTCCCCCAGTAATCGTCCCGCACGATCTCGGCCCTCCCGGAAACCACAAGTCCCAGGGACCGCACCTGGGAGCCGGAGGACAGGATCACGCTTCCCTTTTCATAAATCCTCTTCCTGGCGGAAAGACAAGAAAGAACCGACTCCACGTCCTTTGGCTCCATTCCAGAAAACAAAGCCGACTCTGGAAACGGAATCGGTTTTATTCCGGATTTTTCCGTTCTCTTTCCTTTCATCCCAGTCCCCCATTCCCGGTCAAAAAAGAAACCATCTCGCCATACCGTTGTAAATACAACATACAATCTGGCCATATTGTAGTATATTCTTTCCATAAAGTCAATCGCTGCCGCAGAATTGCCAAGTATTTTCATGCCGCAGAATTGCCGAGTATTTACAGCCATCGGACTGCCGGACATTTACCGCACAAAACCGCCGTCTCTTTGCGGCCGCAGAATAACCGGCCATTTCAAAGAAAGGAAGGAAATCCCCATGACAACAGCCATCATGACCGAAACGAATTTCGACCGGACAGCCGGCGCGCTGATCGGGCTTGCCAGAGCGGCGGAGGGACTCGATCTTCCCGCCAAAATGGAGCCGCTCCTCTATTCGGCCCTGTCCAGCCTTCCGCAGCTGCATGCCTCAGGAAACAGCGGAAATGAAAAAAGCAGCCCGGTCCTTCCCCTCCATCAGGCAAAGGCCGAGCTGGTGCCAGACTGTGCCGCCTGTCAGTCTCCCTGCGGCAGGACAGCCGACTATTCTATGACCGAAATCTATGAGAACCGGGACGGCCTCGGCGCTCTCCGGCTCTCTCTTTTATTTTCCCTCTCCTGTATTGCCGCGGCGGCAGAAGCCAAAGCGAAAAATTCCGGTTCCCCATATCCTTCCCCGGTTACCCGCTTATTGTTGGACGGCCTGTTTTTAACCGGCTACGCCTTTGACGCGGCCCCTCTGTCCGCCTTTCTTGAGCGGATCCGGGAGGTCTGGAAATCTCTGTAGGCCCGCATAAAAATCAAAAGAGCATTTCCAAAAGGAAATAAAGGGCCAGAAGAAGCGCCAGCAATCCCACATTGCATACGGTAAACCAGAAGAAATAGGTTCCCTTCCGCTCTGGATACTCCTGCGCGATCAGTTTATAGGAAATTAAGCTTGCCATGGACGCAATCAGCGTCCCCAATCCTCCCAGGTTGCAGCCGATCAATAAGCTCTCCCACTGGCTGGTAAATCCCGATAAAAGGAGGGCCGCCGGAACATTACTGATCACCTGGCTCGCCAAGACCGAAACCAGCACCTCCCGACCGGCAAGGGCCGCTGACAAAAAGGCCTGGAAACTTTCAATCCCGGACACATTCCCAATAAAAATAAAGAAAGCCAGAAAGGTACCCAAAAGGGAATAATCCACCGACAGCAAAAGCTCCCGGTCAAAGGCCAAAAGGAACGCCGCGATCACAGCCGCGATCAAAAGCGGAGGAAGGAGCTTAAAAATCCCCAATAAGCAGATCGCAAATCCAGCGAAGCAGAGAGCAAGCATCTTCGTGCTTCCCATCTGTACGTCAATGGACATGCTCTTAACCGGTTCCGGTCTTCTTATCACGATCAAAAGAAGGATCGCCAGCCCGGAAGCCAGCACATACGGGAAAAGGATCCCGCACAGCTCCAAAAATCCCATTCCGGACTTCCCATAAAGATACAGATTCTGCGGATTCCCCATAGGCGTAAACATGCTGCCCAGATTGGCGGCGGCCGTCTGCAGGACCGCCATAGGAACCACAAGCTTTTCCTGGCCGGCAATCTTTAATACCGCGATTCCGAAGGGCACGAAGGTGATCAGCGAAACGTCATTGGTGATCACCATGCTGCATACAAAGGGGAGAAAAACCAGCACCGCCAGCATACTCCTGGTGGATGCCGTCACCTCCAGCAGGCGGCTTCCCAGAGACAGGAACATTCCCGCCTTCTGAAATCCCTTCATGACCGCCATCAGCCCGAATAAAAGCGCCAGGGTATTCCAGTCAATATAAGAAAGGTCCAAATTTGCCGGGCCCACAAAAACCGAAGACAGAAGGGCCAGCAAGACCGCCGCCGTCAGTACGACCTCGCGGCGCATAAAACGAATCACCGATTGGATTGGCTGTTCCATTTATAGTTCCTCCACAAAAATCTTCTCGGCAATCTTGCACGCCTCGCGGTCAAAGAGGACAAGATAAACCGTCATATCATTTTCCTTTAGGAAATCACGGATCGTATCGATGGCCGTCTGGAGCGCCCGCGCTTTTGGATAGCCGTAGATCCCCGACGAAATCAGCGGAAAAGCGACCGTCCTGCAGTCATATTCCTTGGCTAACGTAAGGGATGTGCGGTAACAGGACGCAAGCTGTTCCTGTTCCCCATGGCATCCGTCTCTCCAGCGCGGGCCGACGGCATGGATCACATACTTGCAGGGCAGCTCATAGCCCTTGGTAATTTTCGCGCTTCCGGTCTCACAGCCTCCAAGCTGCATACACTCTGCAAGCAGCTTCGGTCCCGCGGCCCGATGGATGCAGCCGTCGACTCCTCCGCCGCCTAAAAGGGAGCTGTTGGCCGCGTTGACGATCGCGTCCACCTCCATTTTTGTAATGTCGTTTTGTACGATCCGCAAAGGCATATTCTCTCCTCCGAAATAAAAAGCCCGCGCAAACCAAAGGCCTGCACGGGAATATGAGTCGCGGAGACGGAGGGATTCGAACCCTCGTGCCGGGTATTAGCCGACAAACGCATTTCGAGTGCGCCGCGTTACGACCGCTTCGCTACGTCTCCTGATCGCCGCCTCTTACTATTATACATAAAAATCTTAATTTGTAAAGTACGAATCCACAGCGGCGGCGATTCCGGAAACGATCTTATCTTGGTAATCCCCCTCGCTCAGCCACCGTTCCTCGTCCGGATTGCTTAAAAAGCCCATTTCTACTACGGCTACGGGGATTTCGCTCCAATTGATCTCGCCGTTATTATCCACCTCCTGGACGCCTCTGTTTTTCGTTCCTGTAAGCGCGCAGACCTGATCGATGATCGTTTTTGCCAGCCGGTAGCTGTTATCGTGAAGCGCGGCATTGTAGGGATTCTGAGCCGTCATGCACATGGCCAAAGCCCCGTAAACGCCGGTGTTCTCCATCGAATTGGCATGGAGCCGGATAAAGATCTCCGCCCCGCTCTCATTGGCGAGCCGCGCCCGCTCGGAATTGCTTAAATTGACGTCGTGGCTCTCCCGGATCATAACGACCTGATAGCCCTTATTTTCCAATTCTTCCTTCAGCTTTTCCGCTACCGTAAGGGTCAGTTCATACTCCTTAACGCCAAGCACCGTTCCCACGGCTCCCGCCGGCATCTTTGCCTTCATGGTTTCCGAAGAAGGGCCGATGGGCTCTTTCTCCGCGTTCGCCTTCGCCTGGTGCCCGGCGTCGATGGCCACGATATGGCCGTTGAAAAACGTCTCGTCTTCCCCCGGCGCTGCGGCTGGCTGCGCGGCAGGATCCGCGTTCACGGACGTTTCCTGAGGCTCCTGCGAGGCCAGATCCGCGTCCACAGACGCTTCCTGAGGCTCCTGCAAGGCCAGATCCGCGTTCCGGGCCGCTTCCTGCGGCCCCTGCGCTTCTGCATCCGCGGGATCCGGCTCTCCGGCTTCCAGGATCTCGCCGGCCTCCGTCTCTAATTCCACATCCTGCTCCCCTCCCGCGCTTTCCTTTTCCTCCTGGGAAACAGCCTCCGTCCCGATCCCCTCAATCTCGATCGCCTGATATTTAGAAGAGGCGCATCCGGATAGGAAGACGGCGGAAAGAAGGACAGCCAAAAGGAGAACAGTCAATGCGGCGGCAGAAATCGGAAGCCGCTTTTTCTTTTTTTGTCCCGTCATAGAATGGTCCCACCTCCGACCACATGATCCTCTTGATAGAATACGGCGGCCTGTCCCGGCGTAACCGCCCGCTGAGGCGTCTCAAACTGGCACTCCACCCGGCCGTCCGGAAGCTCCCGGAGCCGGCAGGGAGCCCCTTTATGGCTGTAGCGGATCTTAACGACCGCCTCCATTTCCTCTCCATGGAGCCCGTCCACCGCCATCCAGTTGACATTGGAGCAGACCAAGGAATCCGAAAAAACCTGTCTTTCATCCCCGATGACCACCTCGTTGGTTTCCGGCCGGATTTCCGTGACGAAAACCGGACGTCCCATGGACAGGTTCAATCCTTTTCTCTGCCCCACCGTATAATGGGTGATCCCGCGATGCCTTCCCAAGATCGTTCCATCCTGATCCACAAAATTTCCTGCCGGCGGCACCCGCTTGGCGGTCTTTTCGATAAAACCGGCATAATCATGATCCGGAATAAAGCAGATTTCCATGCTGTCCTTCTTTTGAGCCACAGGCAGGCCGATCCGCTCTGCGATCTCCCGGATTTCCTCCTTCGTATGATCCCCCACCGGCATCAGCGTCCGGGAAAGCTGTTCCTGGGTCAGATTGTAAAGGGCGTAAGTCTGATCCTTGGCCGCCGTCACCGAATTGCGGATGGCGAAGCGTCCGTTGGGAAGCTGCTCCACCCGCGCGTAATGTCCCGTCGCAATATAATCGGCGCCGATCTTAAGGCTCCGGTCCAAAAGCGCCTCCCATTTAACAAACCGATTACATGCAATACAGGGATTGGGGGTGCGTCCGTTTCGATACTCCTGTACAAAGTAATCGATCACATGCTCCTTAAATTCCCGGCGGAAGTTCATAACATAATAGGGAATCCCCAACGTCCCGGCAACCCGTCTCGCGTCCTCCACCGCGCTCAAGCCGCAGCAGCCCCCGTTTTCCTCGACCGTCTGGTCATCCTCCTCCTGCCAGATCTGCATGGTTACGCCGATGACCTCATAGCCCTGTTCCTTTAGCAGAAAGGCGGCGACCGAAGAATCGACGCCGCCCGACATGCCAACTACTACCTTTTTTCCCATTCTCTAGTATTCCTCTTCCTCGTCATGCTCGCTGATATCGGACTTGGGCTTCTCCAGGCCTGGGATCACAAGATGATGCTTTTCGGCATAATCCCAGAGCGCCGCATGGATCGCTTCTTCCGCCAGCAAGGAACAGTGAACCTTTACAGGCGGAAGGCCGTCCAACGCCTCCATGACCGCCTTATTGGTAATTCCCATCGCTTCCTCGATGGTCTTTCCCTTTACCAGCTCTGTGGCCATGCTGCTGGTGGCGACCGCCGCGCCGCAGCCGAAGGTTTTGAATTTACAGTCCCGGATCACATGGGTCTTATCGTCAATATCCAGATAGATCCGCATGATATCGCCGCACTTGGCGTTTCCAACGGTCCCAACCCCGCTGGCGTCTTCAATCTCTCCAACATTCCTCGGATTCTGAAAATGGTCCATTACTTTTGCTGAATACATACCGCAATCTCCTCTTATCGTCTATGCATAAAAATGATCGGTCTCCCAAGACCGTCTATGCATGAAGGTCTGATTTTTCTCTGCTTCTTAAAAAATCCTCATAAAGAGGGGACATGGAACGAAGCCGCTCCACGATTTTTTTAATACTGTCCACCGTAAAATCGATCTCTTCCTTCGTCGTCTCATCGCTTAAGGTCAGCCTTAAGGAGCCGTGAGCGATTTCATGGGGCAGGCCGATGGCCAGCAAAACGTGGGAGGGATCCAGGGAGCCGGAGGTGCAGGCGGAACCGCTGGAACCGCAGATCCCGTCCATATCCAGCATGATCAACAGCGATTCTCCCTCGATAAACTGGAAAGCGAAATTCGCGTTGTTGGAAAGCCGCTTCGTCCGGTGGCCGTTCAGCCTTGTATAAGGAACCTCCGCCAGAACGCGGTCGATCAAATAGTCCCGAAGCTCCGTTTCCTTTTTCTTATTCTCTTCCAGATTCGCAATGGCGATCTCCGCGGCCTTTCCCATTCCGACGATTCCCGGAACATTTTCCGTCCCGGCGCGGCGCTTTCTCTCCTGGGCTCCGCCGTGGATAAAGGAACGGAGCTTTAAGCCGCTTCGGATATAGAGGAATCCCACGCCCTTGGGGCCGTTGAATTTATGGGCGCTGGCGCTCAGCATATCGATCTGGTATTCGTCCACGTTGATGGGTTCATGTCCATAGGCCTGGACCGCGTCCGTATGGAAAAGGATTCCATGCTCCTTCGCGATCTGCCCGATTTCTTTGATCGGTTCGATGGTCCCGATCTCATTATTGGCAAACATTACCGACAAAAGGACCGTATCCGGACGGATCGCCTTTTTTACCTCCTCCGGATCCACAAGCCCAAATTCATCCACCGGCAGGTACGTCACCTCAAAACCCCTCTTTTCCAGATACTGTCCCGTATGCAGGATCGCGTGATGCTCGATCCCGGTCGTAATGATGTGCTTTCCTTTGGACGCGTACGCCTCGGCCGCCGCCACCAGCGCCCAGTTATCGGCCTCGCTTCCGCCGCCGGTAAAATAAATCTCATTGTCCTTTGCTCCCAGCGATCCCGCGATCACTGCTCTCGTATGGGCCATTGCCTCTTTGCACGGATTGGAAAACCCGTACACAGAAGATGGATTTCCATAATGCTCCGTATAAAACGGCAGCATCGCTTCCACGACCTCGGGACGAACCTTCGTCGTAGCCGCATTGTCAAGATAGATTACCTTCTTCATAAATCCGCCTTTCTGTAAACGCAGGTTAAAAGCCTCATCTACATAGTATATGTCTCTTTTTCGGAGACTATGCTCCATTATAAACGATAGGGGAAACGGATTGCAACCGGGCCGCGGAAATTTAAGAAAAATTTTCGAGTTTCCATCCCGTCCATCCCGTTGGCTCTTCGCCTCTCCTGTCAGCTGATCTGCCAGCGGACGCGGCTTCCGCCTTCATCCTTGCTTACGATCAGCTGATCCTCGATCTCCTGCTTTAACTCCGACACATGGGAAATGATCCCGATCATCCGGGAGCCCCCGGCCATATCCTTGAGGACCCGAACCGCCTTATTTCGGGAATTTTCATCTAATGAACCAAAGCCCTCGTCGATAAACATGACGTCCAGGTGGACCGAGGCCTTTGTTTCCGTGATCTGATCCGCCATTCCCAGCGCCAGGGAAAGAGCCGCCATAAAGGATTCTCCGCCGGACAAAGTGCGGACCTCCCGTTCCTTTCCCGTGACCATGGAATAGACCACCAGCTCCAGGCCCCGGTTTCTCCCGGTCCCCGCCTGCTCCGGCGGACACATCCGAAGCTCGAACTGCCCGGCCGACAAGGTGAAAAACCGCCGGTTGGCCGCCTTTAAGATCCGTTCTAAATAATACCGCAGGACAAAGGTTTCAATATCCATCCGGGAGCCGGAAACATTTCCCGAAAGGCTTTGGTACAGCCGGTCCACCCGCCCGTACTCCTCCATTTTTGCACCCCGCTCCTTAAGAAGCTGCGCCAGCGACCGAAGGACCTGCCGGTTGGCCGCTTCCGCCGCCTCAAGCTGTCCGGAAATCTCCTGAACGGCGTTCTTCTTTTCCTCCGCCTCCCGCATTTTTTCCTTCAGCCCCTCCGGATCCGGCGCTTCCTTTCCCGCCGTTTCCTTGGCCGCCATCTGCTGCCGCCCGGAAAGCTTCGCGTGGTTTCTGTAATATTCCTCGGTTTTCTTCTGAAGACGGTCCGCCTCCGAAAGCGCATACTGATCCGTAAGCGCTCTCCATGCCTCTTCTGTAAGTCCTGCTTCCTCTATTCCTTTCTCGTAAGCGGCCAGACGGTCGGCGCGCTGCTTCTCCCGTTTTGGAAGTTCCTTTTGATATTCCTCGATTCTTGTTTTCGCGCCCTCTACGTCTGCCTGGGCCTTTTCCCGGCCGGCCTTCGCATTTTTCGCTTTTTCTTCGGCTTCCCGCTTTTTCTGTTCCGCTTTCTTAAGAAGCTCCTTCGCCTCCTCCGCCGACGAAAATTCCCGGGATTTTAAAAGCTCCGAATGTCTGGCCGCGATTCCCGCGAAGGCTTCCTTCGCCTCCGTCTCCTGGCTGACCGCCTGATCGGCTTCCGCGCGAAGCTCCCCCTTTTTCTTCCGAAGTTCCTCCAGCCGTTCCCTGGTTTTAGAAAGCGTATCCAACCCGGCCTTTAGTCGCGCGCCCTCCTCTTGGAGTCCGGCAAACCAGCGGGAAAAGATCTGCCGAAGGGTATCGGCGGAGCACTCTTTGATCTGCTCGTCCTTGACCGTTTCCAGCAAACGGTCCCTCAGCTGGCTGAGTTTCTCCGTAAACGCCCGTTCCTTCTCCTTAAAAAGCGCAGCGGACGCCCGGGATTCCATGGCCGCCTGCTCCTGCTGCTTTCGGAGTTCCTCAGCTCTTTTAGAAAGCTGTTCTAACAGCTCCCTGCTGATTTCCTGATGCTCTTTTAAAATCCGGCAGGGGTTGGGATGCGTAAGGGAGCCGCAGACCGGGCATGGCTCCCCCGGCTTTAGCTGCTCTTTCGCAAGGAAGCCGGCCTGATCGTTCCAAAAAATAGTCCGTTTTTCCTCGTATTCCCGGTTCGCTTTTTTATATTCCCCGCTGGCCTCCGAATACGCTTTCACCGCGTCTTTCGCCTTCTCCTCCTGCTTTTTTACTTCCTCCTTAAGGCGCAGGGACAGGCGGATTTCCTCCTTAAGCGCATCCGCCTGCTCCTGCTTCGCCGTCCACCGCTCATAAAGCACATCATAGCCTTGAAACGCTTGCTCTTTGGCGCGGCAGAGCGCCTCTTCCTTTTCCAGCTCATCCAAATTTTTCTGCAGTTTTAAAACCGTCTCCGACGCCTTCCTTACGGTCTCCTGCGCCTGGTTTTCCTGCGCCTGGACGGTTTTGATCGTCTCAAAGAGGGAAACCGCCCTGTCCACGCGGCCCGAAACCTCGATATAGGACTGGTCCGCAAGACGGAACGAAGCCTCCGCGGCCTCCGCCTGTTCTTTAAGGGCCAAAAATCCCTCTTTTCTTAAAGGAAGGGCCGCTTCTTCCTCCCGCATCCGGTTTTTAAGCTCCGTAAGCCGTTCCAAAGCCTCTTGATACTGCTGCCAAAGCGGCTTCACGCCATAGGCCTTCCGAAGCGCCGTCTGGAGCCTCTGCGCTTCCTCCATTTTCGGCTTTTCCTTTTCCCATTGGCAAAGCTCCTCTTCGATCCGGGACTTTTCCTCGAACCAGCGCAAAAGCTCGCAGGCTCTGTTGTAGCCGTCCCTCTGCTTTAGATACGCTTCATTGGCTTTTTGGTATTCCTCTTTGGCGCAGAGGCTCCGTTCCTTAAGGGCGCCGCAGATTTCCTCCAGCTCTTTGGAAAACTGCTCCAGATCCGGAAGGCAGAAGCGGTCCGCGCGCAGGATCCTTTCCTGCAGGCTCTGAAATTCCAAGAGGCGGCCGTAGCCGTCAAATCCGGCTCCATGGGATACTTCCGTCTGGCACTTTGCGAAAAGCTGTCCGGCCTCCTGCTGCATCTCCTTGCGCCGCTTCCCCAGCTCTTTGGTGATCTCCTCGTAGATCTCCGTATGGAACAGCCGTCTGAAAATGACCTTTTTGTCGTCGGATCTGGCCCGGAGAAGCTCCATAAACTCTCCCTGGGCGATCATCGCCACCTGCATGAACTGGCTCTTGGTCAAGCCGATGATCTCCTCCAGCTTCCGGTCTGCTTCCTTGGCCGGATACTCCGAACCGTCCGGCATCCACAGCGAAACCGAACCGCTCTCCTCTTTCGTTCCCGTTCCCCTTTTCAGCGGACGGACATGGCGGGGCGAACGCCGTACCGTATAATCCCGCCGCTCCTCTCCGTCCCCCTCTGAAAAGGTAAGCTCCACAAATGGAAGAACCGCGTCCCTGGCAAACTGGCTCTGCAGCTCGGCGCCGCTTTTTTTATTAAGGCCGGAGCTGGCCTCTCCGTAAAGCGCGAAAACAATGGCGTCGAAGATCGTCGTCTTCCCCGCGCCCGTATCTCCCGTGATCAGGAAAAAGTTCTGTTTTACCTGCTCAAAATCAATAACCGTCCGCCTTCCAAAGGAACCGAAGGCCTGCATGGTAAGCTTTAATGGCCGCATCCCGTCTCCTCCCGCACCTGATTGATCACATCCCTAAGGATCTCCTGTTCTCTCTCATCCGTTTCCTTTAAGAACGAGCAGCAAAGCCCAAAGGGATCCATCGCCTGTTCCGGCCCCGCGGCGGCCTCATAAGCCGTCCGTTCCCCGGTTTCCCTCCGGATCTCCAAAAGAAAGGGAAAGGCGCTCCGAAGCCGGTCCTGCATATCGAGAATGTCCAGATCGTTCCGGTCCGTCAAAACGGCCGTCACATAATCGCCGCAGCCCTGCTCCAAAACCTCCCTAAACGTCCCTTTGATGACCCGGATCTCCCGGAGGGGCGTCAAGGGAAGCTCCGAAACCTCGATCCTTCCTTTCTCCTTAAGCTCCGCCATCACCACATATTTTTTCTGCCCCGCCTCACTGACCGAGCAGGCCAGCGGCGTCCCGCAGTAGCGGCGCGTTTCCCCGGCCACCTTCATCGGCTTATGGATATGGCCCAAAGCCGCATAATCAAAGGGTTCTAAAAGCTTTGCCGAAATCCCGTCGATGTTTCCCACCGTCCGGATCTCCGAATCCATCCGTTCCACCTCGCCGGCCTGTTTTCCCGCGGGAAGATAGAACTGATGGCTTACCAGAACATTCCGAGCGGACGGATCGATCGTCTCCCGGCAAAACAGCCGCCGAAGCGTCTCTTCATAGGAGAGGCTGTTCCCGTTTTCATCCGTCCCCGCCAGCTCCCGGACCATGGAGGGCTTAACAAACGGAAGCAGATAAAAATGGACCGGGCCGTATGTATCCTGAAGCGTCACCTTTTCGATCCGCTCTCCCTCTTTTTGCGGCGGCAGCCCAATCATATAGACGCCCTGCCTGGAAAGCACGCTGCGGAAGCAGTTCACCCTGGGGCCGCTGTCATGGTTGCCGCTGATCATCATCACAGAAGCCTTGGGAACCGCCTCCGTAAGACCGGACAGAAAATGGTCGAAGCATTCCACCGCTTCCGCCGAAGGAACCGCTTTGTCATAAATATCGCCGGCGATCAAAACCGCGTCCGGCTGTTCAAGACGGGCCAGATCCAGGATCTGGGAGAAAATAAATTCCTGATCCTCTCTGAGATCCCGGTTCATTAGCTTTAATCCGATATGTAAATCTGAAAGATGAAAAAGTTTCATTTTTCCCCGATCCTTTCCCATATATATAAACAAAACCAACGGCGCGGAGCTTTTATGTCCGATTACTTCAAAAAACATACCCTCATCACCGGCGCCCTTCTTTTAACGGCCGCCGGTTTCCTGTCACGGATTCTCGGCTTCTTTTATCGGATCTTTCTTTCCCGCGTGATTGGGGCGGAGGGCTTGGGAATCTACCAGATGATTTTTCCCGTATATGGAATCTGCCTCTCCCTCTGCGCCGGTTCCATCCAGACCGCCGTCTCCCGGCATACGGCCGCCCATCCGAAGCAGGCGAACCGGGCGCTCCTCGCCGGTTTTTCCATTTCCTTTCCCCTGTCCCTTCTTCTGGCCGCATTCCTGATCCGCGGAGCGGACCTGATCGCCGAGAAGATCCTCCTGCATCCGGAATGCGCCGGGCTGATCCCTATTTTCGGGCTGGCCATTCCTTTTTCTTCCGTCCATGCCTGCATCTGCGGCTGGTTTTACGGAAAAGAAAAAGTCCGGATCCCCGCCGCCGCCCAGCTGGCGGAGCAGTTGATCCGGATCACCGCCGTCTTCTTTTTCGCGGGCGTCTGTCAGAAAAACAACATCCCGGTCACCGTCCATCTGGCCGCGGCCGGACTGCTTTTGGGAGAAGCCGGTTCCGCCCTCCTTCTCCTTCTTATTTGGCTGGCCGGCTTCAAAAAAGCCGATAAAAAGGCCGCTCCTTCAAAAAGGCCTGCGCCAGTCCCCGGGAAAACGCGAACAAGCTCCCTTGCTTCCCTTCAAAGCGCTCTCCTTGTCCTTGCCCTGCCGTTAATGGCCAACCGGCTGGTCCTAAATTTCCTTCAAAGCGCCGAGGCCGTTTTGCTCCCCGCCCGGCTTTCCGTCTTCGGCCTGTCCGATTCCCAGGCCGTAAGCCTCTACGGGATCCTTACCGGCATGGCGATGCCCTTCGTCTTATTTCCCTCTGCTGTCGTCAACTCCCTGGCCGTCCTTCTTTTGCCCTCCATCGCCAGGCATCAATCCTCCGGGGATCTTTCCGGGATCCGGCGAAACCTGGCCGCCGCCTTCCGCTACAGCCTTTATATGGGGATTCTCTGTGTCGGGATCTTTTCCGTCTTCGGGCGCCGGCTTGGAACCGAGGTGTTTAAGGAGCCCCAGGCCGGTTCCTTTATCATGGTCCTTGCCTGGCTCTGTCCTTTTCTTTATCTGGCGACCACCGCGGGCAGCGTCTTAAACGGGCTTGGAAAAACCCACGTTACCTTTCTCCACAACCTGGCCTCGCTCCTTCTCAGGCTGTCGTTTATTTACTGGGGGATCCCCCGGTACGGCATCCAGGCGCTCCTTTGGGGAATGTTAGCCGGAGAGCTTCTGCTGGCCTTTCTGCATCTGCGGTCCTTAAGCCGGGCGCTCTCCTTTTCCCCCGACGTCTGGGAGTCCGTCGTCAAACCGGTATTCTGCCTGGCTGTCTCCCTGTGGACCGGCAGGCTGTTTCCCGAGCGCCTTCCCTTTCTTCCGGAGGGAAACGCCTTTTTCCAGACGGCCGCCCATATCGGCATCATCTGTATCGTCTACGGCCTGCTTCTGCTGTTTTTCCACCGGAAGCGCGCTCCCTACTCGTCAAACTCCACCGTTACATAATAGCCCCGCTCGTTCTCCACAATGTCCTTTACCACGCCCTTGCGGCTTTTCAGCCGCTCCGTAAACTTAAAAAGTCCCGACATGGCCACCGCCGGTTCGATCATATAATTGACGTTGACCGGCGTGACCGATTCGCTGACGTCCACGGTCTGGCCCACTTCCACCAGGCCCGGCCGTTCCATTTTAAATACGATTTCTCTCATGGCTCAACCTTGCCTTCTTATCAATTATTTTCCTTCATAAATGATCGCCGATTCCACATCGTACCCCGAAAGGCGTTCCCGGCCCTTAAGGCCCGCCAGCTCCATAACGAAACAGATCTTCACCACCTGGCCGCCCAACTGCTCCACCAGGCCGGCAATGGCCTTCACCGTACCGCCGGTAGCGATCAGATCGTCGATGATCACCACCTTCTGGCCCGGACGGATCGCGTCCTTATGGAGTTCGATGGAGCTGGTCCCGTACTCCAGCTCATACTGGGCGGATACCGTCTCCCGTGGCAGCTTTCCCGGCTTCCTGGCGGGAACAAAGGCCTTTCCCAGCTCGTAGGCCACCGGCATCCCAAAAATAAATCCGCGGGATTCCGCGCCTACCACCAGATCAAAATCCAGCCCCTCCACCATCTTTAAAAGAGAGTCCACCGCCAGCTTTAAGCCCTCCGGGTCCTGCAAGATCGAGGTTACATCCCTAAAAATGATCCCCGGCTCCGGAAAGTCCGGAATGCTGACCACATACTCTTCTAATTTTTTCATTTCCATCTTCCTCCTCTTTTTCAGTCATATCCCCCGATTCCCCCGCATAGATATTCCGGAGGAGGGATTTTCCATGTTAAACTTTTTCCTGCAGAAATTATCCAAGCGGTATCGTCCGAAGGCGGCCGCCGTCATAAGCGTCCAGCTTGCGGTCCTGACCGTCCTTCTTGTTTCCTTTTGGCTCACTTCCAGGACCTCAAAAGAAACGGTCCTTCTGTCCAAAACAGACAAGCGCCAAAGCAGCTCCCAGCTCCAAAAAACCCTGCTTCCCATTCCCGGCTGGCTTATGGAAGAGGCGTTCCGTCTGGATTTAAACTCCTGCCAGTCAGAGCTTCCCCTCTCCTGGATCGACCTTCTCTCCCTGCTGGGGGCCGCCTGTGAGGGGGACTTTTCCCGCGTCCAAAGCAAGGATCTCAACGCCCTGGCGGACACCATCCGGTCGGGAGCTTCCGTTGAAAAGCTGGCTGAAACGCTTCCCGACTGGCCCCGGTACCGAAATACCTATGACGCGGTCCTCGGATCCCTTACCGGATATTTCCGCCAGGAAATCGACGCGGACGGCGCGCCGGGCGCGGCCCAGGTCCCACAGGAAGCCGCCGGTTCCTTAGGGGAAGCCGCCGGTTCTTTGGGAGAAGCCGCCGGTTCTTTAGGGGAAGCCCCGGATAAAGTCTGGGTCACCAAATACGGCCTAAAAGCCTTCCATCCCATCGCCAAGGATTTTCCCTTTGTGAAAGCCGAGGGCTTTGCGGGAAGCGGGCTCTGCGGCCGCAAAGAGAGCCACAAGGGCGTCGATCTGACCGGCCAGGAGGGAACGCCTCTCATCGCCGCAGAATCCGGCGTCATCGATTCCATGGGCTGGGATCCGGAAAACGGCTGGCAGCTTACCTTAAAAAGCCAGGATGGGAAACGGCTTAATCTTTACGGCCATCTGCGCAAAAACTATCCCTTCCAGAGCGGCCTTTCCAAAGGCTCTTTTGTGACGGCCGGAGACGTGATCGGCTATCTCGGAAAAACCGGAAACAGTGCCGAAGAAAATACTGACGGAACCGCCGTCCCTCACCTGCATTTCGCCCTCATGCTCCTTTCGGAGCAGGACTCCGGAATCTGGATCGACGCCGGCGAACTTTTAACCTTTCTCGAAATGAATCAAAGCCAAGTGAAAAAAGCAGAAAATCCTATGGAGTGGACCCGCGTCTACCGGCAGGCCGAATTAAACGAAGGACCTCTATAGCGCTTCTTCTTTAAACTGCCGCACCAGCTCCACCGCCATCCGCACCAGCTCCCCCAACGGCAGATCCCGGCAGCCGACTACATAATGCTGGCAGCGGTTGACCGGAAGAAGGATCTTCTTCGCCCGGCTCTGCCCGATGGCGGCAGCCATTGCCGGCGTGATCTCTCCCAAAAGGGAATCGGCGATTACGATCCCCAGCGGGCCGATGATCAGATCCGCCGTCCGGCAGCCGACGATGGCCGGGTTCTCTCCCGTCGCCCCGGCGTCGGCTCCGGCTTTCAGCATGGCCGCCGTGGCGATGCTGTTGGTCCCGATCGCCAGGATCTCATCCTCCGGAAAATTCCGTTTCATCTGTTCGACAATGCTTTTCCCCATCCTGCCGCCCTGGCCGTCAATTACCATGATGTTCATTCTTAAAACTTCCTTCCTCCGCCTCCATGGGTGCGGCCCCTGAATGTATGAGTCGAAATCCGGCCGCCGCCGGAAAGACCGCCGCCGGTCCTTGTGCCGCGGTTTCTGGTGCTGGAGATGATCTGCTGGGTCACGTAGGTACCCAGGAGGATTTCCGGAAGCGAAAGCCCCGGCCGAAAGGTGCTGTCCTTCCGGTAATACAGCTTAAAATTCGCCTCCAGCCTTTTTTCGTCCTCATGCATCCCATATTCCCGGACGACGGCGAAAACCGCCGCGCCGCCGCACGCGGCCGCCACCGCAAACGCGAGCAGAGCTTCATACCAGACAATCCGGCGGATCCGGCTGACTTTCCCAGTCTCCGTATCGTAGTAATAGGAACCGTCCCCGATCCCGTTGTCATAGCAAAGTCCCACGTCCTCAAAAAAGACCATGGCCGCCTGGCCGTATTCTCCCTGGGTCATCCACCGGTAGACGTCGTCCAAAACCGCTTCCAGGCGGCTGTCCGGCAGATACAGCAGCATCCGGCCCTCGGTGGTGATATAGATCTCCCGGTTCTCCATATCCATCAAAAGCATGGCGCCGGAATGGGATTCCCCGATTCCCAGGCCCTGATCCTGATAAAACCGGTCCGCGAAAACTTGCGCCGACTCCCGGTTCTCGTCTGTCGTCACCACGGCCACATCCATTTCCATGATTGTTCTTAATTCCCCGGCCCGCTTGGAAAGCGCCTCTTCCTCCTCCTTCGTAAACAGACCGGCGAAATCATAAACCGCCGGCGCCGAAGAAAGCGTCTGACCGGAATCCGAAAAAGCGGGATCCGCCGCCAGCGCCGCCAGCGGATCCAAAAATAAAACGCACAGAAGAAACGCCAAAAGCACGGCGTCCATACAGCGGGATACCCGTCTCCTTCTTTCTCTCCGTCTCATGTTCATGCTCACAAAAGCCACCCTCCCGCCAGCAAAAATAGGAAAACCGGGAAAAAGACCGCCGCAAACAAGGCGCACAAACGGCCCTTGTCAACCGGCAGCTTCCCGCAGATTTTTCCCGTCTGTCCGTTCATTGCAAAATAATACATGCCGCCGTTTTCTTTCCCCTTGTAGGTGAGGACCCAGACCGGCAGCAGCGCGTACTGCCACTTGGCGTCATGGATCGCCGTCTCGCTTTCCTCCACGCGGACCGGGCTGTAATCCGAAAGCCCGTCCATCAAGTTCTGCACCGTATAGCTTTTTACCTCTTCCTCAACCTCCGGGGTCATTTCCTCGCTGTCCATGTCCCGTCTTTCCGCCAGGAAGCCGGACAGAAAGCCCGTGTGGAACGGCTGAAGCTTTTCCATGTCGAAGGGCAGGACCCCTTCCACCAGCGCGCGGTTATTTTTCTTTAAGGCGTTCCGGGTCATATTCTTAACATCCAGCTCGCCGCCCCGCTCCAGCCGGTATTTCTTATGCTCCGTATAGCGGATATTTCCGGCCCTCCAGGTGCGCTGGCGCTCGCCCTCCGCCTGGAGCTTTCCCTCAACCCGGCAGCTGTACACCAGATACGGAAAATAAACGCCCGAAAGCTTTTCGATCTGATCCCTGGAAAAGAAATCCTTGGGCACAAAGCGCTTCTTTTTGATCCATCCAAGGAAAATTTCCTCCGCCTTCTTTTGATCAAAGGCAAAAGGAATTACAAAATCCGGCTGGAATTCCCCGGACAGCTGGTCGGAAAGGACAACCGGATTATGGCAGTAATAGCAGAACGCCGCCGCCGTTGTCTCCCCGGTCACAACCTGCGCCCCGCAGCTGGGGCATATGTAAGATACCATCCGGGATCCTCCCGGCTCCGTCCCGGCGTCCTCCTCTGGCATCCCGGCGCTCCCCTCCGACTTTAAGGCCGCTTCCTCGATCTCCTCCTTCGTAAATTCCGAAAGGCAGTAGTCGCACTGAAAGGTTTTCGACTCCGGATGAAAGGTGAGGGCGCCGCCGCAGTTGGGGCATTTATAACTAACCAATGCCATATGATCTCTTCTGCTCCTTTTTCTGAAAGCCCGGGTCCTTTAGGGCCTGAGCTTTCTACCGTCTGATTTTTAACCTGGCTGGTTTTACAGTCTGGCCGGTTTTACGATCCGGCTGGTTTTTCGATCCGGCCGGTTTTACAGTCCTGCTGGTTTTATGGTCTGGGTTTTCCGCATTGGGTGCAGAAATTCCCCGTATTCTCCGCCCCGCAGGCACAGACCCAGGCTCCGCCCGCCGGCTTCGGTTTTCCGCACTGAGGACAGAAATTTCCCGTATTCACCGAGCCGCAGGCGCAGGTCCAGGTTCCCGGCTGATTCGCCGCCGGAGCCGCTGCCTGGCCCATCGTCTGGTTCATGGCAAACAAAGCGGCCGCGTCGGCTCCTCCGGCTCTGGAGGCCATATTCATTCCGGCGAAGGCCATCATCGGCCCCGCGTTGGGATTCTTCGCAGCTTCCTCCATCGCCCGCGCCTGAGCGTCCGTAAGCCGGGCCGCGGCCATTCCAGGATTCCGGAATACGGCGCTTCTCTGCAGCTCCTTGATCATCGCCTCGTCCTCGGGAGAAGCCGTAACGGAATTAATTCCCACGGAGCTGACGGCGATCCCGTAATGGCCGTCCCACTGTTCCGACAGGACCTCGTTTAACGCGTCCGCCAGATCGTCCGCATGGGACGGAAGGGCGCTGTAGCGGATCCCCATGGAGGAAATTTTTCCAAAGGCCGGCTGCAGGGCGGTCAAAAGCTCGCTTTTTAACTGGGAATCGATCTCGTCCCGCCGGTATTCCTCCTCCACGTTGCCGCAGACATTTTTATAAAAAAGAATCGGATCCACGATCCGGTAGGCATATTCCCCGTGGCAGCGGATGGAAATATCCATATCCAGCCCGATATTGGCGTCCACGACGCGGAAAGGCACCGGATTTGCCGTTCCGTACTTATTGCCGACGATCTCTTTCATATTGAAATAATAGATCCTCTGATCCCGGCCCGTATCGCCGCCCATGGTAAACCGCTTTCCAAACTGACGGAAGCTGTCCAGGATCCCTTTCTTTAAGCCGCCGTAGAAAATGCTGGGCTCCGCCGACTGGTCATACACATATTCCCCTGGCTCCGAGCAAAATTCCACGATCTGCCCCTGATCCACGATCATCATGCACTGGCCTTCGTTGACGGCGATCAGCGACCCGTTGGAGATCAGGTTTTCGCTTCCCTTCGTATTCCGGCTCCGGCCCGATCTGCGGTTTTCCCCTTTCTTTGCCAATACATCCGCCTCAAGGGACGGGCAGTAAAAATATTCTCTCCAGGAGTCTTCCAGCACGCTTGCCGCCGCTCCCGCTCCTACCTTTAAAATTCCCATCGCATTGCCTCCTGCTCTTTTCTTTCTTCCATTTCTTATTTCGGACCCTCGGCCGAAATCGGCTCCCTCCTAAGGGTTTTTAACAGCGCGATCTCCCCCGCATAGCCGGAAAGCTCGTTGGGCGTTTCCAGGCAAAAGGGAAGGTCCTTTAACGCCGGATGGTTGATGATCGATCCCATGGCGGAAAGTCCAAGGAAACCTTCTCCAATTTTCGCGTGGCGGTCCTTTCTTGCCCCCAGCGGATTCATGCTGTCATTTAAGTGGACCGCCTTCAGCTTAGAAAGGCCGATGATCCGGTCAAATTCGTAGAGCACCTCCTCCAAGCGCTCCTTGATATCATAGCCTCCGTCCCATACGTGACAGGTATCCAGGCAAACGCCCATGCACTCTGGGTGCTTCGTTCGGGAAAGGATTTCCGAAAGCTCCTCAAACCGCCCTCCGATCTCGCTTCCCTTTCCTGCCATGGTCTCCAAAAGCACCGTCGTATGGAGCTTCGGGGTCAAAATCTCGTTTAGCATCCCGGCGATCAGCCGGATCCCTTCCTCGCTCCCCTGCCCCACATGGCTGCCGGGATGGAAATTATAATAATTTCCCGGAACAAGCTCCAGCCGTTCCAGATCCTCCGACATAGCCCGAAACGCGAAGTCCCGGACCTCCGGTTTATCAGAAGCGGCGTTTAACGTATAGGGCGCGTGGGCGATCAGCGGCCCCAGGCCCAGCTCCTCCTTCCGCCTTAAAAACGCCGCGATATCCTCCGGATCCGGCTTTTTCGCGTTTCCTCCCCGGGGATTCCGGGTAAAAAACTGAAAGGTTGTCGCTCCGATCCGCTCCGCGTCCTTTGCCATCGCAAGAAATCCTTTTGCCGAGGAAAGATGACATCCAATATAAAACATAAATCCGCTCCTATTTCCTTTTTCTTCTGACCGGCTCCAAAAACCAGACCGCGCCCCTTAGCAAAACGGCGGACAGAGCCAGCTGGATCGCCGCGCTGACGAAAACCCAATGCTCCGTGATAAAATTTCCGGATGCGGCTCCCAAAAAATAACGGACCGTAAACTGTCCGCCTCCGCCGGACACCTGGCTTTCCAAAAGTTCCGCGAAGGTCGCGGCCGGATTCAGCAAAAGCAGATACGCCGCCCATCCGGAGCTTGGCGCGGGCCGGACCTCCCCCGCCTGCAGGATCATGGAGTTGACCTCCATCTGGGATACGTTCAATAAAAACTGATTGAAAAGGTACGTTCCCGCCACCGCCGCCAAAAGCGTCCCATAGGTGACCACATTGGAAAACGTGGAGCGGCGCATGAGGGCCGACGCAAAAATCCCCAGACTGCCGCAAAACAGGGCCACCGTCACAAAGCAGAACATCAAAAGCGCCAGATCCTTTAAATTCATGCTGCCGTACACAAAGGTCAAAAGCAGCACTGGGAAGCTGGAAAACGCCATCACCAGCAGCTGGCTCAAGGCCGACATCAGCTTTCCCGCCACAATGTCCGCCGCCCGAAGCCTGGTAGTAAACATTAATTCCAGCGTATGCCGCTCCCGTTCCCCGCTGATGCTGGCCGACGTCAGCGCCGGCATAATAAACATCAAAAGGAGAAATTCCAGGGTCGCGACAAAGGCGTACAGCTGGAGAAAACTCTCATAGCGGATCGTATTGGAGATCCGCACCTGGACAATGGACGAATACATATTTAAAAGCGCCGCCGCTGCCAGGATCCCGTTAAACAGCATGATCAAAACCGGGATCCGGGGGCTTCTGGCCCGTACGGCCATCTCCCGTTTATAAACCGGATTATTCCTCACTGGTCAGCACCACCTTTTCTTTTTCATGGCTCGTGATCTGCATGAAAATGCTCTCCAGATCGCCCTGGTCCCGGTAGAACCCGCTGACCGGGACTCCGGCCTCCACCAGAAGGCGCAGAAGCCTCGCTTCCTCCGCTTTCCCGCCATGGAACCCGGCCCGGATCTCACTCCCGTTTACGGAAACGGTACGCACATTGCGTTCCTCGGAAAGAAGCTTTAACGCCAGCTCCTGGTTTCCGTTCACCCGGATTTTCAACGGGTTGGAGTCGTTGACCTTCTTAAGGATCTCTTCCATGTTCCCGGACAATACAATCCGTCCCGCGTCGATGATCCCGATGTCGGTACACATCGACGACAGCTCCGAAAGAATATGGGAGCTTACCAGGATGGTTTTCCCCTCTGCGCAAAGCTCCTTTAAAAGCTCCTTAAACTCCATCCTCGCCCTGGGATCCATGCCCGACGTGGGTTCGTCCAAAACCAAGAGCTTCGGATCATGGATCATGGCCCTGGCCAGGCACAGCCGCTGCTTCATGCCCCGGGACAAGCTGTCCACAAAGAAATCTGCCTTATCGGAAAGCTTAACCTGTTCCAAAAGCTCCCTGCACCGGTTTCTTCCCACCAGGCCGGAAAGTCCGTAGCAGGAGGCGAAAAACTCCATATATTCCCAGACCTTCAGATTATCATACATGCCGAACTCATCCGGAACGTATCCAAAATCCTCTTTTACCTGCTCCCGGTAAAGGAATGCGTCCTTTCCTCCGATCTCAACGGTCCCCTCGTCAGCCTCCAAAAGTCCCGTAATGATCCGGATCGCCGTCGTCTTTCCCGCCCCGTTGGGGCCGATAAAGCCGTAAAGCGCGCCTTCCTCCACATCCATATCCAGCCCATCCAGCGCCGGAAAATTTTTAAATCGTTTTTTCAATCCCCGTATCTTAAGCATCAGCGCTCCCTCCCCGTCACCATCACCAGGGGAAGAACCTGGCTGATTCCAGCTGTGTCGGATTCCCCGCTGATATACTTTACTAAGAGGGTTCCCTCCGGCGTCAGATAATCGGAAAGCGCCTCCTTTGTGAAATCCCTCTGCCAAAGATCCACCGCGTCCCATTCCTCCGTCATCCGGTTATAAAACTCGGCTTCCCCGGAAAATTGTTTGATATAGGAATATCTGGAATCCTCCAGGAAACACTCGGAAATCGGCAGGAAGGAAACCGTTTCGATCTCCAGATCCCCTCCCAGGGAATACTCCGCCGTCACCGGCTCCTCGCCGTAGATCATCATACCGCTTCCGTAGGTCATTCCGCCCGCGGAGGTAAACACCGGCTCGATCCTCTGGCCGCATGCGTACACCAGCCCGTCCCTCTCATAGGCCGCGTCAAGAACTGCCGTATAGAGTACCATCCCGTCCGACTGGCCAAGTTCCGAGCCTTCCTCCCGCAGTCCGCCCGCCGGGCCAAAGGCCAGAAGCCGCGTATCCAGCCGGTAAAGGGAATAGGTTTGATTCAGAAAATGGGTATAAAAATTGGTCCGCTCCACCGCCCGGATCACATCACCCTCGGAAGCCTGTTTGGAATCCACCTGTTCCACCAGCTCTCCGGCAGCCAGATACGATAAGCCCGCCGGCCAGATCAGCAGCTCCTCTTCTTTGATCTCCCGGATCTCTCCGGCCTCCAGATCTCCCAGGGGAAGAACCTGTCCATATAGAAAAACGGCCGCGTCCTCCAGCGGAAACGGGAACCGGTTTTCGATGGTCCCGCTTATTTTTCCATCAAAAATTTCCAGGCTGGAGACGATTCCCCGATCCTCATCCACCGCGATCTCCCGATCCAGACGGAATAACCTGGGCTCAAAGGCCCGATTGTCGTCGCTTTGGACCGCCGTCTCCTCCGCTCCGTAAAAGAAGCTTACGGAAGGCGTCCGTCCGGCGGCAAACTCAGCCTCCGGGACCTGGTCGTAGCGGCTGCTTCTGGTAAGCGCCCGCACCTCGTATTCCGGCTCCAGCTTGGCGGTAAACTTTCGCGCGTCCGGCGTACGGATGTTCAGATACGTCGTCTCCTCCGCCTTTTGACCCGAAAGATCCAAAACCGTCGCGTACGTAGAAAACGCCGTGGTAAACCGGGTCCCGGTTCCCATCATATAAACCACTCCGCAAAAGATCAGAGAAACTACCGCCACCGAAAGCCCATAATATTTTCCCAGCCGACGTTTCCTTAACACCAGATACAGCCCCGGCCCCACAACGCCGATATAACAGAGCATAACGGCGCCGTAGGCAAACACATTGGGGATCCGGTCCGCGTTCCCTCCCGTTACCAGGTTCTGGGCATTCCAGTAATCCGTATCCTCGCCGTAGGAGCCGTAAAAATAAAGATTGTAGATGGCGTCCTCGCCCATGGCGGCCGTTAACAGCCGAACGCCGTAGGAGGGATTCTCCTTGGCAAAGTCCGAGACGTCCCCCAGATCAAAGGGGAAAAAGCCGATCCATCCGTTCCCGTCCCGGACCATGGTCAAAAGCGGGAACCCGTCGTCCTCCATCCGGACCTCGCCTTCCGGGATCGAAAGCTTGGTACAATATAAAGAAAGATTGGCGTCTCCCGGCCGCTCCCTGGCGAATTCATCGCCCATATCCACAGACAGCATGAGGGACTCCGCGGAAGAAACCTCGACCGTTTCCTCCACCAGTCCCCGAAAGGAATCCGCGCCCCTTCTTCCCGTTCCGAACAGCAGGACGCCGCCGCCATCCACCCAGCGAAGAAGCGCTGTTTTCTGTTCCCTGTTCAGCCGGGAGCCGTCATAGTCGTTGATCAGGACCATGTCCAAAAGCTCTAAGCCCTGGGCCGTTTCCGGAAAAACGGACTCGTCTAAAGGGATCTGTACCGTCTCCACCATTCCGTAATCAAGGCTGAGACCGTCAAACCAAGAAAGTCCCTCCTGACGGTCCGAAAGGGTCCCGATAAACAAGCGTCCCGTATCCCGCGGGATCCAAAACTCCACGCTCTGCTGCTCCAGTTGGGCTCCGTCCGCCTGCTTTAAGGAAAAGTCAATCCGGCTGTTTTTCTGTCCCAAGGGCACAAGAATCTTTAAGACCTTGGTTTCCGCCGGCTTTACTTCCACCTCCCAGGCGTATTCATAAACCTCTTCGCTCTCGCTGGCCCCGCTCTCCAAAACCGCGGCGCAGACCGCCCCCTCAAAGGGCGCTTCCGTCTGGCCGTAAAGCCGGACCGTAAACGGGAGGCTGGCGCCGTATTTGGCATTTTCCCCGTAAACCGGGGTGATCTCCATGCTGACCGGCAAAACCGCCCCGTAAGAAACCATTCCCCGTAATCCGTAAGGGAAAATTCCCGTTAATAAAAATAAAACCGTCACGGCAAGCCAAGCCGCCTGCTTCCATTTTCCCATGCTTCTCATTCGATCGTCCTAAAATTCTCCCTGCTGACATCAAAGTCCGTTTTTAGCTTCACGGTAAAGACCGTCCCGTTTAGATCACTGGAAACGGAAATCGTCCCGCCGTGCATATCCACGATATTTTTCGCGATGGCGAGGCCCAAACCGGTTCCGCCCGTATTCAAGGAACGGGACTGCTCCACCCGGTAAAATTTATTAAAGATCAAAGGCAGCTCCTCGGCGGGAATCACGTATCCGTAATTGATCACCGACACGGTAACGATCTCTCCCTCCGAAAGGATCTTCACCAGAACCTTCTTTCCCTGAGCCCCGTATTTGATCGCGTTTCCAATGAGATTATCAAAGAGCCTGGCCAGCAGATTTCCGTCGGCCGTGATCGTCAGCGCCGGCACGTTGCTCGTCAGCTCATAGGTCAGATGATGGTCGGCAAAGCTGGGGTAAAACTCCTCCAAAAGCTGGCCCAAAAGCTTCACGATATCCACCTTTCCCACATTCATGGAAACTTTGCCGCAGCTCATCTTGGTAAAGCCGAACAGCTCCTCGATCAGCTTTTCCAGACGCTTCGCCTTTGTGTAGGCGATGTCAATATATTTCTGCTGAACCTCCGGCGGCTGCGGCCCGCCCTTGGATAAAAGTTCCAGATATCCGATGATCGACGTAAGGGGCGTCCGCAGGTCATGGGCCACGTTGGTGATCAGCTCGTTTTTCGTCCGCTCCGATTCCCGCTCCTTATCCATTAACTCCCGGATATCCTCCTCCATCCGGCTCAAGTTGGCAGCCATGGCAGCAAATTCATCGTCCCCCTGGATCTCGATCTGGGTATTAAGATCGCCCTCTGAAATGTTCTGGATCGCCGCCGCGATCTTTCCGATATAGCGCATGGAGCGGCGCTGCAGAAGGAGGAAGGAAAGGGCGAAAATCCCGATCCCGATCACCACGTAAAGGACCGTCGTCGCCGTTCCCAAGCGGAAGATCCGCACCGCCGCCGGGTAGCTCCCATCTTCCTCCAGATAATTCACCACCAGATCGATATTGGTGATCAAAAACACCTCTACCAGACAGGCGATCATCGTACTGTAAAGCATATTGACGACCACCC
>DVFQ01000005.1 GCA_018713185.1 Candidatus Copromonas avistercoris (nom. illeg.)
GCTTTCCTGGCTGCAAAGATCATAATCAACTGTTTCTGCGCTCGCCTGCCTCGCCATCTCCTCCTCGTCCGGAAATTCTCTGTCCCGGCTTCTGATAAAATCCAGCGCCGTATTGATCACGATTCGGCAGATCCAAGTCTTTAAATACGCCGGTTCCCGTACCTTCCCGCAATTTTTAAATGCCTTGTAAGCAGCTTCCTGAACAATATCCAAAGCGTCCGTCTCTGTTTTTACATAACAGTAAGCCAGCCGGTAAAGCTCGTCATAATGCTCCAGCAGAAGTTTCTCCGTTTCTTCCTCCATCCTGTTTTTCAATCGGATCTCCCTCCTTTCTGACTATTAGACGAAAATAGGCTGCAAAAAGTTGCAGCCCAGCCGTTTTTATTCTTCTTTTTTCTTTTTTTCTCCCGCGATCCGAAGCAGCGCGTTGCATACCGCCGCAGCCGTGTTGCTTCCTCCTTTTCTTCCCATTGCCGCGATCACCGGAAGCCCGGTTTTTAAGATCAGCTCTTTGGCTTCCGCAACATTTACAAACCCTACCGGCATTCCGATGATCAGCGCCGGCCGAAACTGCCCCTCCCGGATCAGCTCGTAAAGCCGGATCAGAGCAGTCGGGGCATTCCCGACGGCGTAGATACATTCCGGATACAGCCGCGCCGCCTTTTCCGCGCTTACGGCCGAACGGGTCACGCCCCGCCTTTTCGCTTCCTCCCGCACATCCTCGTCCCCGACAAAGCAGTGGACAAAAACTCCGAAGGCTGCGGCCGCGCCTTTATTGATTCCGGATGCCGCCATCGTCGTATCCGTGATGATCGGAAGTCCCCTTTGAATCGCCTGGTTTGCCGCTTCCATCGCTCCATTTGCAAATACCAGCGAATCCCGGTAGGAAAAATCCGCGGTCGTATGGATCACTCGCAGAAGAACCGGAAGCTGCTCCTTCGGATAAGAAGCAAGAAACACTTCCCCCAGTTCCTTTTTGATTGTAAGAAAGCTTTCCTTCTCGATCTCTTCCGGATTTACGGTGCGAAAATGGATTCCCGTCTCCATTTCCAGCTGTTCTCTCCAGTCCAGTCCTTTCTGCTCATCCATCTTCATTTTAGCCGTCCTTTCGTTCCAAAATCCGGTAGATCATTTCCATATCCAGGTTTTCCCTAAGAACCTGCGCCAGCTTCTCATACTGCGTTTCCTTATATTCCTTTAAAGAAAACGAAGGCCCGGCGCCCGCTGTCCATTGTTCCTTTTGATCCAGGATTCCCTTCTGCCTCGCTAAAGCATTCCACAAGGCCTCCTGCATTTCCTCAGAATCGAAAACGCCGTGAAGATACGTGCCGAATACCCGTCCCTTAGCACAGCCGTCCTCTCGGAAATCGGACGCTCCCCGGCCGTTTTCTCCCAAACAGTTCCCTTTAAAACCAGCTGTTTGGAACTCTTGATCCTCATGCGAAGCAGGAAACTCCGGCCAAATCCGGCAGAAGGCCTGTCCCCCCGTCCGTACCGTTTCTCCCATATGGATCTCATATCCATATACCGGCGGCCTCCCAAAAACCTCGGCGGCACCCATGACCCGGCTTCTTGTCTTTTTTCTGGAAAACCGGGTGGAAACCGGAAGCAATCCCATGCCGCGCATCTCTCCGCCTTCTTCGACGCCGTCGGGATCTGTAAGCGTCTCTCCCAGCATCTGATATCCGCCGCAGATTCCCATGACCGGAATCTGACCCGCTTTCCGCAAAACAGCCGCCTCGAGTCCGTTTTCTCTCATCCATTTCAGATCGCCCATGGTATTCTTTGTCCCCGGGATCAAGATCAGATCCGCATCTAAAAGTTCCTCCGGCCGGGACGCGTACCGAAGCGCGATCCCCGGAAGCCGCTCCAGCACATGAAAATCCGTAAAGTTGGAAATCCTCGGAAGGCGGAGTACCGCGATTTTCGCAAACGCGTGGTTTCCATTGCTATCCAGGCAATCCTTTCCGGTGGACGAAAGCCGGTCCGCCAGGCTGTCCTCATCATCCAGATCAATATCCATATAAGGAACGACCCCCGCGACCGGAATCGGAATCCGTTCATAGAGCATGGAAAGCCCCGGACGCAGAAGCTCCTTATCGCCCCGGAATTTGTTGATAATAAACCCTCGAATCCGCTGCCGCTCCTCCTTTGAAAGCAGAGCCGCCGTCCCGTAAAGCTGGGCAAAAACGCCTCCCCGGTCGATATCTCCAGCCAAAAGCACCGGCGCATCCACCATCTTTGCCAGCCCCATATTCACAAAATCATTCTCTCTAAGATTGATCTCCGCCGGGCTTCCCGCTCCTTCAATCACAATAATATCGAACCGGGAAGCAAGGGACTCATACGCCCTGAGGACATGGGGAATCAGCTGTCCCTTCATCTTGTAATACTGGGAAGCCGGATAGTTCCCCAGGACCCGTCCGTTTACAATCACTTGAGATCCCGTATGGGAAGTCGGTTTTAAAAGGATCGGATTCATGGCCGTCTCCGGCAGAATTCCCGCCGCCTCAGCCTGTACGGCCTGGGCGCGCCCCATCTCCAACCCATCAGCCGTAATATAGGAATTTAACGCCATATTCTGGGATTTAAAAGGCGCGGTCCGGTATCCATCCTGATGAAAAATCCGGCACAGACCGGCCGCCAAAAGGCTTTTTCCCGCATTGGACATTGTTCCCTGTATCATAATCGGTCTGGCCATGGTTCCTCTCCTCCTTCGTTCCGCTTTGTCAAAGCATCCGATTTCATTCTCCTCCTGCCCGCCTCTTAGGCGCTCTTACCTTCCGAACCCGCTCATAAAAAACTGGAAGGCCGCGGCAAGAAGCAGCCCGAGAACCGACGTCCCAAACATCAGACGGTTGGCCCTCGGGATATCCTCCGGTTCCACCGGCCGCAGATCGTCTCCGATAACCGGTTTCTTATGGAGTACGCCAAAGTACCAGGCGTCTCCCGCCAGCTGCACTCCAAGCGCGCCGGCACAGACAGCCTCCGTCTGGGCTGAGTTGGGACTGGCGTGTTTCCTCCGGTCCCTCCGGTAAATCTTCACCGCCTGTTTCCCATCCAAGCGGCAGAAAAACGACGCGAGGATCATAAGGACCGCGGAAAGCCTCGATGGGATATAATTGACAAGATCATCCAGCCTAGCCGCCGCCCGGCCAAAATAAAGATAGGTTTCATTTTTATATCCCACCATGGAATCCATGGTATTGACCGCTTTATACACCCACGCCAGAACCGGTCCCCCAAGCGCCGCATAAAACAAAGGGGCAATGATCCCGTCGGATGTATTTTCCGCCACCGTTTCCACCGCGGCCCGTACGACGCCAGCCTCCGAAAGGCGTTGGGTATCCCGTCCCACGATCATGGAAACCGCCGTCCTCGCTTCCTTTAAACTCCCGCCCTTTAAGGCGTCATAGACCCGCATGCTCTCCGTTTTCAGATCCTTAACCGCATAAAAAAAATAGCAAAAAAGAACCGACATAAAAAAGTGCAGGATCGGGGAAATACGCCTGGAGACCCAAAGAACGCCCAGCACAAAAAGAGCCGTGACCATGCAGACTGTCACGGCTAACAATACTCCTCCCAAAAAAAGCCGCCTTTTTTCCTCACGCGGCCAACGATAAAAAAAACGCTCCAGGCGCTGGATCAGATTTCCGATCAGCCGGACCGGATGAAACGGAATCTGCGGATCGCCCAAAAGCTGATCCAGAATAAATCCAGCAATAAGCGCGGCTGCCAATTCAATTCTGTCCAAAATACAATTCTGCCTTCCTATCGTTCCGGCAATCCATCTTATTTCATATATTTCCGGTTATTCTTCATCGTATAGTTAATATTCCAGACGGCGCAGACCACAAAACAGGCGCCCCAAAGAATCCGGGGGAACATTTCCATCAAATAGAAAGCGGCAAAAATTAAAACCACTCCCCAAACCATTTTGGAAATTCCTGCGGTTTTGCACCAAGGCTTTAAATTTTCTTCCTCCACCATCAGCCTCGAGCTGAGCGGCGTATGCTTTCCGCTGGCAACCAGCGCGCCGTATCCAATAAAGATTACTCCCAATGCAAGCAGCAGAAAAATCATATGATCTGCCCTCCTTCTTTCTTCTGTCGAGTCTGTAAGCGTTCGCCCGTCTTATCCAGCCGGCCGTTGCGGCTTTCTCCGCAGGGCCGCTCGATTCCGCTTCGCTCCATCTCGCTCGCGGGCGTTCGCCCGCCTTATCCAGCCGGCCGTTGCGGCTTTCCCCGCAGGCCGCTCGATTCCGCTTCGCTCCATCTCGCTCGCGGGCATTCGCCCGCCAGATGCTTCACGAAAAGAAACCGCATTCATGCAAGCATGATGCAATTTCTTTCCGCAAAGCATCTGCCCTGCTCATTGCTTACGCGCACATTATACTACAAATTTTTTACTTGTGCAATGTTTTCCAGGTGCAGGGCGGTTTCTAGGGATTGGGGCGGACTGTTTTTTAGGACCGCATCTGCCAGGTAGCCGGAGAGGTTTTCTGTCTGCCAGTCATAATATCCTTTTTTTGTCCCGGAGAATCGTTCGAAGATCGTCATAATGGTTCCCCCGTGAACGATGAATACCAAGGTTTTTTCCTTGTTTTGTTCGTTTTCTCCTAAGTGTTTTTCCGCTTGTCCCCTATTTCCCGGCTCAATGGAGTCCGGCGGCTCATAAGCCTCTTTAAAGTTTTCTTGAAGGATCCCGATAAATGCCCGGATCACCCGTTCTTTAAAGGCCTGAGTAGTTTCTCCTTCCGGGAATCCGCTTTCTCCAAGGGTATCCAAAAAGCGCTGATAGTCCGGATCGGTTTCCAATTCCTTCCAGGTTTTGTATTCAAACCGGCCAAAATCGCATTCCCGAAGATCCGGGACCTGGTTCCTGGGAACGCCTGGGTAATCAGCCTTCGGGAAAAGGAGTTCCGCCGTTTCCAGACAGCGCCTCATCGGGCTCATATAGAACGCTGCCGTCCGCCCGGCCTGCTCTTTTAACCATGTCTTTTTTTCTTCCGAAAGGGCAAGGAGCGTCCGCCTTGTCTCAGGCGCCAGGGGCTCGTCGGTTCTTCCCACATATCTGCCCTCAAAGTTTCCTCTTGTTTTTCCATGTCTTAAAAATAATAATTTCATCCTGCACTCCAAAACGTACAGCCTCACCTTACGAGAACGGCGGCTCCGATCAGGATCAAAAGCTCGCTTACGGTCACAAAGTATCCGGATAAATCTCCGGTAATCCCGCCGAATTCCCGCAGGAAGCGTCTCCTGCTGAAACCAAAAAAGACAGCAAGGACCCCAAAAATCCAAAGACTTCCCGCTCCCGCCGCCATGGAAAACAAGGCTCCAAAGGCAATGAGAGATCCAGTCATAGTCAAACGGAGTTTGGAAAAAGCCGTTTCTTTTGTTAAATCGGAAAGCATTCCCGTTTCTCTTGCCTGGGGCAGGGAGGAAATCAGGAGGCCGCACAGGCTTCTGGATAAGGGGAACCCAAAGGAAACCACCGCGGCCGTCCGTTCCGTAAACTCCGTACACCCCGCCGTATAGAGGAGAAGGTACAAGGAGCAAGCCATCACGGCAAAGGCACCCGTATGGGAATCTTTTAAAATCGCCAGTTTTTTCTCCCGGTTGCCCCAGGAGGCCATGGCGTCACAGGTATCCATAAACCCGTCCATGTGGATTCCGCCCGTAAAAAGGAGTGGAACCGCCGTTAAAAGCGCCGACCGCAGAATTACGCCGAGACTGGTTTGCTGCAGAAAGGAAAAAGCCGCGAAAAAAACGATCCCGGCGGCGCATCCCACCAGCGGAAAAAAGTGCAGGGCGTTTTTCCGATCCCGGTCCTCCCAGGGAAAGGACGGCATGGGAATCCGGGAATAGAGGGAAAACGCGATCATCGCCGCCTTCATGGTTTTATCTCCTTTTCCCCTTCATAATCCACGTAAGGAGTTACGGAGATCTCCTCGAACGTACTCATTTTTTCATAAACGGCAGCCCCCATCCGCAGCAGCGGAATATAAAGCGCCGCGCCGGTTCCCTCTCCAAGATGCATCCCCAGATCCAAAGGCGCATGAACCCCCAGCGCCTCCAAAGCCGCGCAGCCGCTGGGTTCCGTCGAAATGTGGGAGGGAAATAAAAATTCAGCGATCCCCCCGGCCATCCGATCCGCCAAAAGGGCGGCAGTCGCGGAAATCGAGCCGTCGATCACCACAGGAAGGCGGTAGATCCCTCCGCCTAAAAAGAGTCCCGCCATACCCGCCAAATCATAGCCTCCAAGCTCCGAAAGCAGAAGAATCGCCGCTTCTTTCCCCGCCTCTTTTCTGATTTTCCTGCCTTCGCCAAGATCTTCCATCAGTTTAGGATATCGGGAAGCAAAACGTCTGACCGCGCGCTCCGCCGCCCTTTTCTTTTTTTCAAGCCCTTCGTCTGAAAGTCCAGCCCCGCGGCCGATGCCCTTTTCCAACGGCAGCCCGGCTAAAAGGCTGGCTAAAATGCTGGCCGGCGTCGTATTCCCGATCCCCATCTCTCCCGCCAAAAGGATTCCATACCCTTTTTCTTTCAGCGCACCGGCCAGACGGATCCCGGCGCAAATCGCCGTCTCGCATTCCGAAAGGCTCATGGCCGGTTCCTTGGAAAGATTCCGGCTCCCGCGGGCCACCTTGCTGTCGTATAAGCAAAAAGGCTCCAGCTTCCGGCCGCCAACCATCCCGCAGTTCATCCCCATATCCACGGGAAACACGTCGATTCCCGCCTCCCTGCACATGATGGAAGCGCAGGCGCTGCCGTTGGCGAAATTCTCCGCCACGATCCGCGTAACCTCCTGCCCCGTCTGAGTCACTCCTTCTTCTACTACCCCATGATCCGCACACATGATCACCAGAGCCGCTTTCGACAAGCGCTCCGCCAGCCCCCGGCTGTCCTCATAAATCCCAGCCGTCCGGATCAGATCCGTTTCCAGAACGCCAAGGCTTCCCAACGGCTTGGCGATGGAATCAAACCGGCGCTTCGCCGTCTCCATGGCCCCTTGATCCAGCGGCCGGATTTTTTTCAGTTCCCCGCTTATCTTATATTCCGTCTCTCTTTCTGCCGTCCTGCTCTCTGCCATTTCTTTTCCTGCCGTCTCCTTCCCTGCCATCTTTCTATCTGCCGCTTCTCCTTCTTCTTTTGGCATATTCCCGCGCGGCCTCAAAAAAGCGGGCCGCCGCCATACGGTTCCCGTAAAAATGAAGGTGGGGGAATCCGGCGTACATCGATTCTGTCTGATAGGCGCAGTCCCATTCTCTTCCGCTTACCGGCTTCTCCCCATGAAAATCCGTTCCAGGCGCATCGCTGTCCCAGTAATGGAATTCATGGGCCAATAGCTTCTCGCCCTTTTTACAGAGAAGCCCGTCCTGCTTCGCCGTCATCGTCAGGTAGCCGAACCGGCCGAGGCTCTTCCTCTTTGACCCGCTTCCTTTTATAACGCCCGCCATCGGCCAAGATTTCCCCGTCTCATCCTCCAGCTGGTCCAAAAGGTACAAAAAGCCGCCGCACTCCGCGATACACGGCAGTCCTTGGAAAAGGGCGCTCCTGATCTCTTCCCGCATCGATCGGTTGTCTGAAAGCGCTTCTGCGTGAAGTTCCGGATAACCGCCGCCCAGATAAAGCGCGTCGGCCCCATCCGGCAGCCGTTGATCCCGCAGCGGGGAAAAATAAGAAATCCTCGCTCCCATGGATTCCAAAAGCCGCAGATTGTCCGCGTAGTAGAAACAAAAAGCCTCGTCCCTGGCAGCCGCGATGACTGGACGGTCTTCTTTTCGGCCAATCATTCCTTCTTTTCTGTCCTTCCATCCAGCGTCTATCTCCATGGCAATGGGCGGAGCTTCCAGGGCTAGCTTTAAAATCCCGTCTAAATCCAGCCCCTTCCCGGCCTCTTTTGCCAAGGAATCCAGTTTATTTTGAATTTCTGGAATCTCCTCCGGCATCATAAGTCCCAGATGGCGGCTTTTAAGAACACAGTCCGAAAGCTTTGGAATATATCCAAGCGGCCGGATTCCCATCCGCTCTGCCTGCCGGCAAAACTCCGGATAAAGCCACGGCGAAAGCCGGTTAAAAATAACGCCCCGGATATGGCTGTCCTCCTGGAAAGAAAGGAAGCCCTTTAAAGACGCCAGCGACGAAATACCTCGTTTTGCGCAATCCACTAAAAGGATCACCGGCGTTTTTGTTATCCCGGCGATCTCCCATGCGCTGGCTCTCTTGTCCGTTCCACCAAGCCCGTCGTAATATCCCATTACCCCTTCTAAAATAGCAATAGACTCCCGGCTGTTTTTCGCCTGCTCTTCTTTTAAATCAAAATCCGGCTCCCAAAATCCCTTTTTCCCCTGGATCGGGCTTCCATGACGGCCCAAAAGAAAACGGACCGTATTTTCATCGCAAAAAAAACTGTCCAGATTATAGGAAGGGATTCCCAACACCTGCCGGTGAAACATGGGATCGATATAATCCGGCCCGCATTTAAAGGCCCGTACCTCAAGCTTTCTCCGTAAAAACAGCTCCAGCAAAGCGCATACCACCGTCGTTTTTCCACATCCGCTTCCCTCCGCGGCAATCATGATCCGGGGAAGAACGCTTTCCGCTCGATTCATCTTCCAGACTCTCCATTCTCCAGGCACTCTTTCTCCAAATTCTCCTTCTCCGGACTCCCCTTTTCCATGTTCTCCTTCTCCAGGCTTTCCTTGGCTTCCGGCCCGGTTCCGGAAAAAGTAAAGATCCAAACCGGATTCTGTCCCATCATCAAATGGCTGTTTCCGGCCGCCTTCGACCGCGCCGCCGTTAAAAGGACCGTTTCCTCCTCCTTTACCGGAAGGGTATTTAACATCCCGGTCATGGCTGCTGCCGTTTCCATGGTAACCGCCGTAACCACAAACCTGGCCCGCGGGTTTTTCCTAAGGGCCGCTTCCAAGATCTCCTTAAGCCCTCCTTTGCTGCCTCCGACAAACACATGGGTCGGCGGCGGCAGCTCCTTTAAACACCCCGGCGCGGTGCCTCTAAGGATCATAAGATTTTCAAGTCCAAACCGGTCCCGGTTCTCGTAAAGAAGCCGGATAGACTCCGGATTCTCGTCTGCCGCGTACACCCGGACCGTATCGGACAATCTGGCGCATTCGACGGAAACGGAACCGGTTCCGGCCCCCACATCCCAGAAAACCGCATGCTCCGTCAGCCGCAGCTTCGCAAGCGCCACAGCGCGGACCTCCTGCTTGGTCATGGGAACCGTTCCCCGCCAAAATTCATCATCGGAAAGCCCATGAGTCAAAATCCGGGATCCGCCATTTATTTCCGCTCTCTTTGTACTCCGGCTGTTTTTCGGCGTCGCCTCCGAACTGATTTGTGTTTCCAGGCCAGTTTCCCCTTCCAGGCCGGTTTCCCCTTCCAAACCGGTTTCCCTTTCTGATTCCAGAAAGAGCACCGTCAGGGATCCGGTTTCCAGATCGCTCAGCTGCTCCGGCGTTCCCGAAAAAATCCGCTCGTTTTCAAGGGAAAGATTCTCTCCCACCGTGATCCGCACATCGGAAAATCCGGCCGCAAGAAGACGTCCGCAGACCTTTTTTAATACGTCTCTTCCGCCTCCCAAAAGAAATACCTGGCCATTTTTCCTAAGCGCGCCCAAAACATCCGCCTCCCGGCCATGGAGACTTAAAAGAGCCGTCTGTTCCCAGGGCCTTCCAATCCGGGCGAAAAAGTAATTGACCGAAGAAATTCCCGGAACCGCATGAACAGAAACGCCCTGGATCCCTTTCAATTTTTGAAAAAAAGCGGCGGCCCCGCTGTAAAACCCGGTATCGCCCGATAGGGCCACACCGACCGTTTTATGCTCCGGATGCTTTTTCAAATACTCGAAAATCCCTTCCGGCCGGTATTCCTCCAGCATCTCTTTCTGAAAATCCGGATGGAAACGGGAAAGGGTATGCAGGCAGCGGGCCGACCCGGCGATCAGGCTGCACTGGGATAGGACGTTGCGGGCTTCTTTGGTAAGAAGCTCCGGATTTCCCGGCCCGGTTCCCACCAGATAAATATCCCGTGCCGCCTCCTCTTTTTTTACCATCCCATCGATCTGGCGCAACGCCTCCTTAAGGGAAATCCCCTCTTCCCTAGGACGGCGCACCACCGCCAGCCGAACCCCCGCCTGCCTGGCCGCTTCCGCCTTTTCTGGAAACCCGCCTGCTTTTCCGGAATCCTTTGTGACCATCCAGCGGATATGAAAACTTTTAAGAAGCGCCAGATTCAGTTCCATGGAAAACGGCCCTTCCATGGCGATCAAATGCTTCCTGGGAAACCCCATCCGGGCGCAGCCCGAAAGCACTTCCCCGTCCGGAAGGATCCTCGCGTACACACGGGTTTCAAAATCCGAAAGACGGCAGAAAGCGGAAAGCTCCTTGCTGCCTGTGGTAACCAGGATATTCCCCTCCGTATAATCCAGGAAGGTAACGATTTCCTCTAAGGAATCCGCCTCGATCCACTCCGGATTCCCAGCGGACGCTTTTCCCAAGGCGGCTGCTTCCTCCCCGGATCGCGCCTGCTCCCCGGCGGACACTATTCCTGCTGAGAACGCTTCCTCCCCAGAGAGTGCCGCCTCCTTATCCCGCACAACACGGACCCAGCGGATCCCTGCCTTCTTACAGGCGCGGCGGATGTTTTCCGAAACCTCCCTCGCGTAGGGATGGGTGGCGTCAAAAATCAGCGTATCCCCATTGCGAAGAAATTGTTCCGCCATCTCGTCCTCATCAAGCCGTCCGGAATGTATGGTGAGCGAACCTGGATCCCCAATCTCTTCTTTTCCATATTCGGTTGCGGTAAATACATCAGCGGGCAAGGCCAGCTCCCGAAGATGCCAGGCCAAGAGCCGCCCTTCGGTGGTTCCCGCGAACAGGCCGATCCGTTCCGCCTTTTTCTCAAAACCGCTTATCGTTTCCGGCGCTGCTTCCATCCCGTCCGCTCCTTTCCTTTTCAATCTCCGCCGCTTCTTTCCCTAAGGCGTTTCCGGCGTCTTTCTCTTTTTTTCATAGCCCCGCGGCGTTTCCATTCTGATCTCCCCGTTTGCCGCGACGGCCTTCGTCTGGCTGCTGCCGATAAAAACGGTCGTGAACATATCGGCAGGCGTATTAAGAAGCTCTCCCAGAGAAAGGACCTGACAGGACTCTCCTTCCCGTCCCACATTTCTCGCCAGGCCGCAGACCGTATCCTCCGGCTTATAGTTTAAAAGGATCCGGCAGGCCCGCTCCAGATAGTCCGCCCTTTTTTTGCTGGCCGGATTATACAAACAGATCACAAAGTCCCCTTCCGCCGCCGCGCGAAGCCTTGCTTCGATCGTCTCCCATGGCGTCAAAAGATCGCTCAGGCTGATCACCGCAAAATCATGCATCAGGGGCGCGCCCAGTACCGCCGCGCCGGACGAAGCCGCCGTAATGCCGGGAACGATGGTGATCTTTGTCTGCGGATGCATTTCTGCCATGGACAGGACCAGTCCCGCCATCCCGTAAACGCCCGCGTCGCCGCTGCAGATAAGCGCCGTCATTTTTCCGGCTTCCGCCTGGGAAAAGGCCAGTTCGCAGCGTTCCTTTTCTTTCCTCATCGGCGTCGTCAAAAATTCTGCCTCTGGAAAAAATTTTTGGATCAGCTCCACATAAACCGTATAGCCGATAATAACCTGGCAGTTCTTTAAAATCCGCTCCGCGCGGATGCTCATGGATTCATAATCCCCGGGGCCGATCCCCACAACAAAAAGCTGGTTCAATCCTTTGTCCCCTTTCTGAAACCGGTGGAAAAATCCGGCGCATAAAGCCTGGAGCGCTCAAAACCGGGAATCTCCTTTTCTCCCAGTACGCCGCCGATCAGGATCATCGCCGTTTTCTTGATTCCCGCCTCCTCGGCCGTCTTCCAAAGGGAAGATACCGTACACCGGAATATCCGCTCTTCCGGCCAGGTCGCCTTATAAACAATGGCCGCCGGCGTATCCGGCTCATACCCCGCCGTCAAAAGCTCTTCTTCCATTTCCTTTAAAAGCCCCGCGCTTAAGAAAACCGCCATGGTGGTATGGTGGGCGGCCAGGCTTCGGAACGATTCCCGTTCCGGTACCGAGGTACGCCCCGCCATTCTGGTAAGGATCACCGTCTGGGATACGCCGGGCAGCGTAAGCTCTGCCTTCAAGCTGGCGGCAGCCCCGCTAAAGGAGCTGACCCCGGGGCAGACTTCAAAAGAAATCCCCGCCTCCGAAAGAGCGTCCATCTGCTCCCGGATCGCGCCGTATAAAGAAGGGTCGCCGGTATGGAGCCGCACCGTCTTCTTGCCCTCTGCCTCCGCCTGCTTCATCACCGCAAGGACCTGTTCCAGCGTCATTTTCGCACTGTCATAGACCGCGCAGTCTTTTTTCGCGTCTTTAAGAAGCTCGGGATTCACCAGGGAACCCGCATAGATGATCACATCCGCCTCTTTGATCAGCCGAAGCCCCCGGACCGTGATCAGATCCGCCGCGCCGCAGCCGGCGCCTACAAAATTGACCATGTTTTCCCCTTCCTATGGGATTTCAATTTCCATCCCGGTATAAAGCTGCTCAATCTGGTCTCCGAATTCTTCCTTTAAAATCTCCATTGCCCGGTCCCCCGTGCAGTGGCCGGTATAAAGGCGCCGGATTCCCGTTTCGCGGATCCGTTCCGCCAGCGAACGAACTTCGCCGTCCGTAGAACGGAATAGGTGAAAGCCTCCGATCAGCGCCTCAATATGCTTTCCTGGGAACGCCGCCGCAGTCTCTTTAATAATGCAGTCCACGCCGGCATGGGAACAGCTGTTGAAGATCACCAGGCCGGAGCCGGTCTCAAAAATCAGGCTCTGCTCATGGCGAAAATCATCCGGCCGCCAGCCGCCGTTTTCCCACCGGAGCATTCCGGCCCGCTCCCCCGTTTTTTCCAATCCAGGAGTCGTATGGGAAAGAAGCGTAACGCCGGGAACCGGAGAAAACGCGCCTTCTACATAGCAGAACCGGTCCGCGTACTGGGAAAGAAGTCCTTTTTTCAGACCGATATATTTTTCAAAGGGACCGTCATTCCGACTGTAGCAGTTTTCCTGGATCCCCTTCTGAAGATAAACTTTTGCCGCAGGGTTCCGTTCAAAAAAGCAGTCCAGCCCGTCCCCATGGTCATAATGGGCATGGGACAAAACGGCAAACTCCGCCTTGGAAATGGAAATTCCCATGGCTTCGGCGTTTTCCGCGAATAGGCCGGAGGCTCCCGTATCCAAAAGGATCGAATGACCCTCATACTCGATCCAAACGGATAAGCCCCACTCCGGCTTCAGATCGCTCTTCGTTACATTATCCACTAAAATTCTGGCCTTCATTGTTTCCCTCACACTCCTTTCTGATCTCCGAAAGAAGCCGATCCGCTCCCTTCGTTTTTCCCAAAAGCCGCCCCGAAGCGTCAAATACCATGGCTTCCGTCTCAAGTCCCAAAGGCGCCCGGCGGCCAAGGTATTCACCGATCCGCTCCATCAGCCGCTCCATGGTGCCGGGCAAAAACCCAGCCGCTTCGATCTGTTCTATCGCTTCCTCGGTCGTGTTGGAACAGCGGATCTTTAACAGCAGAGGCCGGTCCGCTCCCGCCTCCAGCGCGCAGGACAAAAGCGTATCCAGCCTTGCGTCGCCTTCCCTGGAATGGGTGTCCATGATCCCGTTTCCCAGCTTTCCCAGCTTCCCAATATGGCCGGCAAGCAAAAGCCCGGAAAACCCCAGCTCTCCCGCCATATCCACCGTCCTGCCGATAAAATTGCTGCAGATAACCAGGGAGTCGGAAAACCGCTTGATCTGCCGCTCCTTTCGTAGTGTGTTTTCCTGCCCGCAAAAAACATAGTCCGTC
>DVFQ01000085.1 GCA_018713185.1 Candidatus Copromonas avistercoris (nom. illeg.)
TACGCATAAGGTTTCGATCAGCTTTTCGATTGATTTCATATCGATCCTACTCCTCTCATCCAATCAATCAGCGGATTACCGGCAGAATTCCGTAAGCCACTAAAACCGCCACTCCCAAAAGGGGAAGCACATAGTCCGTAATCAACGGCCTAAAGATCACCTTTGGATCCTTTACCTCAGCCAATCCACAGGAAATAAAGATCGGCGAAGAGCTTGGCGGAGAAGCGCCCTCTGTGGAAATACAGATCATAAAGGCTACTACCGCGCAGATGGGAGCGATTCCCGCATCTACAAAAACAGAATACGCCACCTGGCCGACAGCCGCCGTCGTCGCGACCGCGCTTAAGGGGCCTGCCACCAGAGCGATCATGATACAGGTTAAGATCACCATCAGAACGCCCGGCAGGGACAGGGACTGCAGGATCAGAGCCAAATCCTGATCGAATCCAACGGCATTTAATACATTGCTGGCCGCCAGGGCAAACAAGAGAACGCCGCCGACGGTGCAGAAGCTGGAATGGCAGCTCTTTAAAAGATCTACCCATCCGCCTGCGTTTTTGGGAAGGTTCTTTCTTCCCACGATAAAGCAGATCAAGCATACGACGATCGGTACCCAAAGTACGATATTGATCGCGCCTACGCCCGCCTCGCCAAAGCTTGCGGCCGCCTTCAGCGCCTCGGCGCCGGGGCCGATGGTGATCAGAAGCGGGATCGCAATTCCTAAAAGCATTAAAAGAGACGTCCAGTTATCATGGAAGGACTGGCCCAACGGCTTGATCTGATCCGCCGGAACCGGCTTTACATCATACTTTCTCGCATACAGCCATACTCTCAATAGCCGGTAGCCGAAGGTCCACGCGCCGGCGCACAGACAGGCAACATACGCGTCTCCTATACTGACAACGGCGGAAACCTCCGCCAGACCAACCAACAGATACAGTGCCGAACAGGAAGGCATCGACTGTCCCACGCCGGCGTTTCCGGCATTCATTGTAGCGGCAACCGGCTTCGGCCAGCCGCTGTCCTTCATCCACGGAACCGTAATGGCTCCTACCGTGGAACAGTTGGCGATCGCGTTTCCTGAAACAAGGCCAAACAAAAAGTTTGTTGAATCTGTACAAATTCATTTGGATTTTGGATGTCTCCATTATATATTAATGAAAAACAAAAATCCAACAGGTATTTTTTGGGTTTTTTACAAAAAAATTTTGTGGAAAGTTGCGAAGAAAGCCGTCCGGGACGGAAACCGTCCAGAACGGCTTACAGAAAATAGCTGACCATTTCTAAAAGGCTGATGACCGCGAAAAGAAAGAAGCCGGGATTCTTCCAGACATAGCGGAAACCAGGCCCGAAGGTCCTCTCCCGCGCCCGCAGCTCTCTCCACCAGAAAACGCCCTGGGACACAAAAAACCAGACCGCCCCTGCAATAAAAAGAGCCACCGCCGCCAAAACCCCAAAAGAAAACAAGGCCGTAAATAAGGAGGTTCCCATGTTCTCCAGGAACAGACTCCAGAGAGTTAAGTAGGTGGAATAAGAATTAATCAAAACATGAACCAGCACGCAGTAACGGATCCCGTTGGAGCTTACCGCCAGATACCCTAAGATCAGCCCGATGGCCGTCGCGTACAAAAACTGGGTCAGATTTCCATGCATCATGCCGAATAAAACCGCGGTGTAGAGGATGGCCGTCCGATCGCCGAACCTTCTGGCCCGCCTTAAAAAAACGCCGCGGAACATCACTTCCTCCATAAACGGCCCGATCAGGCAGACATAAAGGATCATTCCCGGCTCCAGCATGGAAAGCATTTCCGTAACCGGGTTCATCTCAAGGGCAGACTTTCCCGTCGCCAGGGAAATCCCAAAATTGATAATCGTTCCCGTAAAATTAAACACATAGCCAAAGCCCATGGCCATCACGAGAGCGGCGGCAATCGCCGAAGCCGGCACCTTTTTTCGCGTACCCCCTGAAGCCGGAAGCCAGCACACCGAGAGATAAACCAAAAGAGACGGGATCCCCAAAACAAACAAATACTGGACGGGAACCCTCGTAAGGGGAGACGCAAAAAGGCCGGAAAGCCAGCGAAAACCGCCGGCCTCCAGGCCCGAAATCCAATCGCTTGCCAGGACATAAACGTACGCCCCCACAAGCTGCAGTCCTGAGTACAGGCACATGGCCAGCCCCAATATTGTAAACGCCGATAAATATGTCCTTTTATTAAGCTCCATATTCTTCCTTCATTAACTCGCTGCTTCTGGCGATAAACTTCGTCATCCGCTCGGGAGACAGGCTGCCGTGGGCCAGCTTCGCAAGGTCGTAAAGCTGTTCGCAGAGAACTGCCGTCTTTTCGCCGTCCTTATTTGCCAGCACATATTTTACCAAGCTGTTGTTGGCGTTTAATACCAGCGTCTCCGAAGCCGGGAACAAGTCGGCGCCTCCGCCGTAAACGCTGTACATCTTCATCATATCCTGCATTCTGCGGCTTTCCTCGGAAACCGTGATCATAGAAGCAAGCTCCTCGTTCTTTAAACGCTCCACCTTTACTTCCAGCTTATCGTTTCCGACCGCCTTCTTAAAGACCTCGGAAAGCGTTTCCGCGTCCTTTTTCTCCTGCTCCTTGGCCGCCTCGTCCAGTTCGCCGCCATCCTTAAAGGTATCGTTTACGTCCGCGTCGATCCGCAGGAACTTGACGCCTTCGTTCTTCTGCTCCAAATGGCTGATAAAGGGAGCGTCGATGGCATGGGGAAGGATCACCGCGTCCAGTCCGGCTTCCTTAAACATATTGATATACTGGCTCTGTTCCTTCTCGTCGGTTACGTAGAAGACCTGGTTCTCATGCTTCTCTTTATTCTCCTCCAGGCAGTCCTTCAAGGTCAGGTATTTGCCCTCCAGGTTCTTAAAGAGAATGTAATCGTTCATCTTCTCCGCGAATTTCTCATCCTTTAAGCAGCCGAACTTGATAAAGGGATTGATATCATCCCAGTATTTCTCATAGGTTTCCCGCTCGGTCTTGCACATGCCGGACAGCTTGTCCGCCACCTTTTTCGTAATGTAGTCGGAGATCTTTTTAACAAAGCCGTCGTTCTGCAGCGCGCTTCTGGATACGTTTAACGGAAGATCCGGACAGTCGATCACGCCCTTTAGCAGCATC
>DVFQ01000086.1 GCA_018713185.1 Candidatus Copromonas avistercoris (nom. illeg.)
ATACTTATTCTTTTTACTTATTTTTTTCCAGGATATCGAACCGCGCAAAATGCAAAGAACCTCCGCACCGGAAAATCCGGCGCCGGAAGTTCTCCGCACAGCATCACGAATTCATCATCCCCAGGATCACGACGATCACAAACAGCACGCACATACATCCGATAAAAATATCCAGCGTGCGAACGGAAACGTGGATCTTTTCGTACAGCCGCTCCTTTAAGGGAAGGGACCGTAAACGCTCGTTCTCCTCCCTCAGCTTCCGGTTCATTTCCTGCAGCTGTTCCATCGCTTCCCTGGCGCCGTCCTCCGGCGTCTGGCTGTCTGTTTTCAATTCCGTTTCCTGCCGATCTTTCTGGTTCTCTTCCATCATTACTTCTTCGCGATGTACTTTCTGATATCAAGAGCAATTGCTACTACGATAACGATACCCTGTGCAATGTACTGGTAGTTGGTGTTTACGCCCAGATACTGCAGACAGGTCTTTAAGATCTCGAATACCAGAACACCGATGAGAACGCCGGAAATCCGTCCGATACCACCATTTACGGAAACGCCGCCGATGGTACAAGCCGCGATCGCTTCCAGCTCCCAGCCGTTACCCATGTTAACGGAAGCGCCGCCGGACTTCGCTCCTACCAGATAGCCGCCCAGAGCGTACAGAGCAGCCGCCATTACGTAAATAATGATCTTGGTTCTCTTGGTGTTTACGCCGGAAACCTCGGCTGCCTGCTCGTTGCCGCCGATGGCGTACATGTATTTACCATGAGGAGTCTTGTTGTAAATAAACCACATCACCAGGCCTACCGCCAGGGCGATCAGGAACAGATACGGAACAACGCCGAACAAACGCTCACGGGCAACCGCCGTATAAGCTTCATGATATCCGCCGATGGGAGTCGCGTTGGTATAAACCAGGCAGACGCCGTAAACGATCAGCTGCATACCCAGGGTTCCGATGAAGGCGGGAACCTGAAGGTAAGAGATCACTACGCCGTTGATCAAACCAAAAATGCTGCAGACTAAAACGCAGATCAGAAGCACTGCCAGGCACCATGCCCACCACATGTTCCCAAAATCCGGAAGTCCTTCATAGATCCTTCCGCTGTAATCCGGTCTCTGTAAAAGCGTACCTGCCAGACAAGCCGCAAGTCCTACCTGACGTCCGGCGGAAAGGTCGGTACCCTTTGTGATCAAGCATCCGGAAACGCCGCAGGCGATAATGAAACGGGGCGCGACGTTTAATGCGATGTTGCTGAAGTTTCCGAAGGTGAAGAACGTCGGTTGCATAATACTGGTGTAAACCGCCAGCACTACCAGTACGACGATAATTCCATTATTGATAAGGAAATCTTTTAAATTGAAATTTTTCGCTGTCATGACTGAACCTCCATATGGTTAACTAATTGGCGGCTCCGCTCAAATCAAACTTTGTCGCGAATGCCATTACTTTCTCCTGAGTTGCATCCTTTCCTTCCAGCTCTCCGGTAATATGGCCGTTGCACATAACGATCACCCGGTTGGACATGCCTAAAAGCTCAGGCATTTCAGAAGAGATCATGATAATGGATTTTCCCTGCTTTACCAGATCGATCATGATCTGATAGATCTCGTATTTCGCGCCGACGTCAATTCCTCGGGTCGGCTCATCCATGATCAGGATATCCGGGTTATTGGCCAGCCACCTGGCAATAATAACCTTCTGCTGGTTTCCGCCGGACAGCGACTGGATCAGCGTTTTTCCGCTGGGTGTTTTAATATTCAGCTTTGCGATGCTGTCCTTTACGACTTTATCAACCTGACCCTGGTTGATGGTTCCCATATGGGTATAATTTTTGTAAGAAGAGACGGCCGTATTGTCGTCGATGCTCAAACATCCGAAAATACCGTTTCCGCGCCGGTCCTCAGTGATCATTCCTACTGAATGATTGATCGCGTCCTGGGGCCGCTTGATATGAGCCGGCTTTCCAAGGATCTCCACCTCGCCGCTGGCCACATGGCGCATACCGAAGATCGCTTCCATCAGCTCCGTTCTCTGGGCGCCTACCAGGCCGCCGAAGCCCAAGATCTCGCCCCTCTTTAATTCAAAGGAGCAGTCCTGGAACGAGTTCTTATGGATACTGGACAGATGGCTGACTTTTAAGACCGTCTCATCCGTCCTGTAATCATCCTTGGGCGGATACGCGTTGGTAAGCTCACGGCCTACCATCTGCCGTACGATCTCCTCGTCGGTAATATCGTTGATCGCCCAGGTTCCTACATATGTTCCATCCCGCATGATCGTAACGTCATCGGAAATCTGACGGATCTCCGCCATTTTATGGCTGATGTAGATCATGGAAACGCCGCGGGACTTTAAATCCCGGATGATCCGGAACAGCGCCTCAACCTCGTTATCCGTAAGGGACGAGGTGGGCTCATCCAGGATCACCAGATTAGCGCTCTGGCTGACGGCCTTGGCGATTTCCACCGACTGCATCTGGCCGATGGACAGCGTGCCCAGTCTGGCCTTGGGGTTGAAGTTCATTTTTACATCCTTCAGCCACTTTTCCGCCTCGCTGTTCATCTTCGCATGATCCACCACCTTGATGGGACCGTACTTCTTAATCGGATATCTGCCAAGATACATGTTCTCAGCGATGGAACGGGCCGGAATCGGCTGCAATTCCTGATGCACCATGGCCAGTCCCTTATGGAGCGCGTCATCCGGATTCTCGATCACCGTTTTTACGCCGTCAATGTAAACCTCTCCCTCATCCATCTTGTAAATGCCAAACAGACATTTCATCAGAGTCGATTTTCCGGCGCCGTTTTCTCCCATCAGCGCGTGGACCGTACCGGGACGTACCTTTAAGTTTACGCCATCCAGTGCCTTTACGCCAGGGAAGGACTTTTTAATTCCTCTCATTTCGAGTCTGTACTGCTGCTCTGCCATCCCCAAACTCCTTTCCTCTTTACTCACTTGTTTATCCTTTTATGGGAAAAGCCAGGAGATCCTCCCATAGAAGGATAAACCGGATGTGTCCGCAGACACACCCGGTTCAATTCGTCATAAAAACTAGTTCAGCATATCCAGGATTTCCTGAGCGTTGTCCTGAGTAACCTTGATGTAGTCAACCATATTTACGGTATCAACTGCTTCGCCAGCCAGCATCTGAACGGCGATATCGCCAGCGGACTGAGCCTGAGAGAAGTGATCGTTGAATACGGTACCGGTCTGCTTGCCATCGATTACGTTCTGAACAGCCTCGGTCAGAGCGTCAACGCCTACCAGATAGATATCCTCGTTAACGGTGCGGCCAGCTGCCTCGATCGCCTGCAGAGCGCCAAGAGCCATCGCGTCGTTGTTGCAGAATACAACTTCGATCTGATCGCCGAACTGAGTCAGAGCGTCCTGAGCGATCTGCTGAGCCTTCGCCTGATCCCAGTCACCACGCTGGATCAGAAGCTCTTCAACTTCCATGCCTGCGTCGGTAAGAGCCTTAACAGAGAACTCGGTTCTGTACTGAGCGTCAACATTCTCCGGGTCGCCCTGGATCATGATATAAGAAACAACGCCGTCTCCGTTGATATCGCCCTTGGTAGCGGTCTCAAGGATCTCTTCGCCCTGGTAGGTACCGGACTGTCTTGCGTCGCATCCTACATAGGTAGCAGCGATACCCTCAGCAGCCCATCTCTCTTCCTCAGCGACATCCGGCTCACGGTTGATGTACACAACCGGGATTCCTGCCGCATGGCACATATCGGTAACATCCGGTGCGGAAGAGGCCTGTACCAGGTTCAGGATCAGAACGTCATACTGCTGAGTGATGAAGTTCTGGATCTGGTTGGTCTGCTCAGCCTGATCGCCCTTACCATCCTGAACAACAACATTCTCCGCTGCGAATCCAAGATCCTCGGTCAGGTAACGAACCAGTTCTTCTCTGTAAAGAGTCATGAAGTTATCGTTGAACTGATAAATGCTGATGCCGACTTTCTTATCGGAAAGATCAACATCGCCTACAGCTGCCGCCGCGGTCTCCGCTGCCTCTTCAGCTGCCTCAGCCGCAGTGGTCTCTTCCTCTGCCGCTGCCTCAGTGGTCTCTGCTTCTGTCTCTGCCGCAGTGGTCTCCGCTGCCGCAGTCGTCTCTTCTGTGCTGCTGGAGCATCCGGCCAGAGAAAGGGCCATCATGGAAGCCAGCGCAACAGCTGCTGCTTTCTTTGTCATTCTCATTGTTTTGAATCCTCCCATTCAAAATTTTTTACCTGCTGTCTTCGGCATTTTCCCTTAACAGCAACCCCATTATAACGATACTTTGTGCATAATTCCATACTATTTTTTACGATGATTTATGAAATTTCTTTGATTTCTTTAAAAAATCTTTACCTGCATTATAGATTATTACACATTCCCATCAATTTTTGACGATCTGCTGCGGGCTCCAGGAATACTTTTCCCGGGTGACCTCTTCCCCCATTACCAGCTGTCTGGCCGTTTCAAAAATGGCTTCGGCATACGCCCTCCGATCCGACTCCACCGTTCCTAAAAGCGTCCCGTTCCGGATCGCCTCCAGCCCGGCCGGCGTTCCGTCGATGCCCACAAACTGGATCGTACCGGCCGTAACGCCGGCGCGTCCCATGGCGTCGATGGCCCCCAGCGCCATATCGTCGTTATTGGCGATCACAAGCTCGATTTCCCCCGGATATTCGTTAAGCCACTGCTCCATCAAAGCGGAGGCCTGGCTCCGCTCCCAGTTGGCAATGCCTCCGGTGATCCGCTCGATGGGCACGCCTCCGTCCTTTAAGGTCTGGATCGACCATTCGGTGCGGATCAGGGAATCCTGATGACTGCTCTCCCCCTCAAGCAGCACATAGCTGACCGTACCGTCCCCGTTTTCATCCAGGATCTTGGGATTTTCCTTGTAAGCGTCCACCAGGATCTGCCCTTGGAGGACCGCCGATTCCTTCGGATCCACGCCCACATAGTACAGCTTGTCCCACCGGTTCATGTCTTCCTCCACCGGCTCCCGATTAAAAAATACAATGGGAATATCCTCGGCCATGGCCTTATCGATCACGCCCGAAGCCGCGGAACGGTCCACCATATTGACGCAGAGCGCGTCGCAGCCCAGGGAGATCAGCCGCTCCACCTGGCTGTTCTGGGTCATTTGACTGCCTTTGGCGTCCATGATATCCAGCGTGACCTTGATCCCGGTTTCCATTTCATATTCTTTTGCTTCCTCCTCGATGGCGCCCCGCAGCGTCCCGATAAACGTGTCGTCGCCCCGGTATAAAAGAACGCCGATGCGCATGGAGGTCTTGGGCGTTTCCTGTTCCTCCCGGTCAAGATAAAACAGCGCGCCGCCGAACACCGCCAGCACAAGGGCCGCGGCGCCCGCCTTGAGACATATCCCCTTTTTCATGGTCTGCTTCCTTCCTTATTCCGTTCTTTTTTACTGCATCGGATATAGAAGCTTTTCGTAAGTACCCTCCTGCAGATCCTCCGCTTCTATATAATAAGCTTCCATTTCCTCCCGCCTTCCGGGCGCCGTGCCCTGGATCGCCTCGACGGCCCGCTCGATCCCCAGGTATCCTTCGTCAAACTGATTGTAGGTGATCAGCCCGTCGATGACGCCCTCGTCCAGGCGGTTCAAAATGGCAACCGTACTGCCCACGCCGTACAGTGCCTCCACATGCTCCCGGTAAACGCTGCTTCCGGAAATAATATCCGCTGCGTCATGAAGCGCTTCCGGGTCCATGGCGACCAAAAGGATCCGGCTGCTTTCCGGATAAACGGTTTCTTCAATTACCCTCCGATACGTATCCTCATCCGCTTTCTGCACCAGTCGGATCAAAAATCCATGCTCTTCCAAAACCATGGAAAGTCCGTCGTATAGCTCCCGGTTTCCCGAGTACGCCAGCCCCTCCGTCAGCAGGCAGACGGGAACCTGCGGATTTTCCTTTAGAACGATCTGCCCGGCCAGCTGTTTTCCCAGCGCCTGCATATCCGGAGAAATGGAACAGGCAACCGAGCTGTTTCCGGTGGAAGACCCCAGCAGCACGATCGGGCATCCGGAGGGAAGCTCCTCCAGCGCCATCACTGCGCTGCTTTCGTTGACAGGCGCAAGGACCACCGCCCGGGCCCCGTCCCGGACCTCCCTGCGAAGCAGCTCCAGCTGCTGCTCCTGGTCATTGTCCGCATAAAGGGTAATGAAATTAACGTCCACATGATAGTTTTCCGCCGCCATATCCATGCCCGTACGGAAATTGGCGTAATATTCATCATTGATGTCGTCAATGATGACCGACACCGGATAAATTTCCTGCTCCTTTTCCTTTAAGATCAGGTTGGTCGAAGATAAAAGGAATAAAAATACCAGGATCAGGGCATAGCCGCACCAGGCGGCCTTTTCTTTACTTGACATTCAGCCCCTCCTTTTCCGCCTTTTCATAGGGAACCGCCCGAAGACGGATCGTTACCGTCGTCCCCACATCCAGCTCCGACTCGATGGACAAGCCGTATTCCTTTCCAAAATACAGCTTGATCCGTTCGTTTACATTGCGGACGCCGATGCCCGAACCCCGTTTCGAGGGTACATGGCCCGTGTCCGAAAGCATCCGTTCCACTTGTTCTTTCGTCATCCCCAGCCCGTTATCGGATACGGTCATGATCAGATCCCCGTCCTTTTCCGATACCCGGACCCGGATCTCGCCGTCCCCGTCCATGAACTCCATCCCGTGATAAATGGCGTTCTCCACCAGCGGCTGCAAAATCAGCTTCAGACTGGCGTAATCAAGAACCGAATCGTCGGCTTCGATGCTGTAGGTAAAACGGTTCTTAAACCGCATATGCTGGATCATCAGATAGCTTCTCACATGCTCCAGCTCGTCCTTTACAGGGATAATGCTCTTTCCCTTGCTTAAGCTGATCCTAAAAAACCGGGCCAGGGCCGTCACCACCCGCACCGCCTCTGACTGCTTCTCGTTTTCGATCATCCAGACGATGATGTCCAGCGTGTTGTAGAGGAAATGGGGATTAATCTGCGACTGAAGCACATCAAACTCATTTTTCCGCTTGGATTCATGCTCCGCCACGATATCCTCCATCAAGCGGCGGATCTGGCGGGCCATGTTCTGGATGGAAGCCCCTAAATGGCGGATCTCGTAGGAGCCTCCGATGGAAACCTCCGTCTCCAGCTTCCCCTCCTCGATCTCATTCACCGACCGCTCCAGCTGTTCGATGGGCGTCGTGATCTTGGTGGAAATATAGGAGTTGATAATGGCCAGCAAAAACACAACGAACAGGACCACAAAGACGATCAAAAGCCTGGTTTTTACCGCGTCAAAATTCATTCCGCCCATAGGCGTAACGCCGATGATCTTCCAGCCCGTATATCCGACGGTTTTCACCGTGATCAGCCGTTCCTCCCCCTGGAATTCCTCTTTATAGCTTCCGTCCCTGCGTCCGGCGGCCGCCTGATGGTTTTCTTCTTCATGGCCCGAATAGATCAGCTGGGCGTCGGGATGGTAAATAATTTCCCCGTCGTTTCCGATCAGATAAACGTACCCGCCGTTTCCTAAGCTCACCCCGTTAAACAGCTGTTCCAGGCTGTCATAGCGGACGTCGATCAAAAGGACGCCCTGATGGGTGTCGGCCCCCTGGGTCAGCTCCACCGCCCGGGTCACAGAAATCACCCACCGGTACGTATTCTCCCCCGCGTCAAACACATACTGGACATGGGGATCGGAAAAATGCTGGTTCTCCGTACGCTCCAAGGCCTCTTCAAACCACCGTTCCCCGGTTACATCGGCCGTCGGTTTCAGCCGGGCCGCCGGCACCGCCTCCAAAAGCTCGCCTTCCCGGGAAAAAAGGGCAAGGTTCTCCACATAATCCTTTCCATTGTCATAAAGCAGCGTCATCTCTCCGGCGATGCTCTCCTCCGACAGATCCGCGTTTTTGATCACTCCATAATAAAGAGAGTCGGAAAGCTTCATGATATTGCGGAGCCAGGAATCCACCGATCGGTTCAGCTGGTTCACCAGGATCTGGTTTTCCTCCTCCAGGGTATCCGAAATCTGGTCCGACATCCGGATATACAGGGAAACCCCGATGAGAACGCTGGCCGCCAGAGCCGTCACCGTAAAGTATATGAAAATACTGTAGCGGATGCTGATCCGCCGGAAAAGCTCCCTCAGTCTGCCAAACACCATGCTTCCTCCCCCGCGGCCTACCGGCTTCCCCTGAACTTTGTCGGAGAAACCCCAAACCGCTTTTTAAATACATAGCTGAAATAATTCTGCTCCTGATATCCCACCTGAGAAGCGATGACATACGTCTTTTCATCGGTCATATTTAAAAGCTCCACCGCCTTGTTCAGCCGGACCTCCGTCAGATAGGCGATATAGGTCTGCCCCGTCGCCTTTTTAAACATCGTAGAAAAATAGGCGGGGCTCATGTGCAGATACCGGCAGATCTGCTCCACCGACAAGCCCGGATCCTGATAATTATCCATGATATACTGCTTTGCCTTTTCAATCACCTGCCCGGCCGCGTAATCCCGCTCCCGGCTTAAGGCATTATTAATTTTTAACGCCGTCTGATACAGCCAGCGGGAGAAATTCTCCCGGTTCAGCATACTCTGGATCACCGTAAAGGGATCCGGTCCCAGCGGATCCTCGGCGAAGATCTCCTCCATGTTCAGATCGTACTGCTGGATCAGCTGGATCATACAGTTGGCCACGCTCAAAATATAGGCCTGCTGCTGTCTGGCATGGACCCTGGCCTCGTTCATCCGGTCCACGATCCCCCGGACCGTCTCCCGGATCTTCTCCTCCGGACCGAACTTAATGGCCTGGATCAGCGCCGACTCCTCCTCACTGCCAAACTGGAGCTTGCCGCCGATTCCCGGCTCCACATCGTTAATATAGATCGTGCTTCCCGTTCCCACCACCGACCGGTAGCCCAGCGCGTCCAGCGCCGACTGAAAGGAGCGGGAAATATTTTCCAGCTTCTGGGCGCTGTGGCCGATGCCGATGGTCACCGGAACCTTCAGTGTCTTTCGGATCTCCTTGCAGATATCCCCCAGAATATTGATCAGCTCCGTCTGGGAATTATTTTCGTCGATCGCGGCAATCCCGGCAATCTTTGCGTCCGCCGATCCGGAAAAGGACAGCAGAGAAAACCGGTAGCTGGGCTTTAAATTCTCCGACAAAATCTGCATCACGGAAATCGGGATCAAATTCTTTTCCTCATGGAGCGGCAGCGGCGCCTCCTCCTGCGTCAGCTCCAGCTCCAGCTCCAGCTCAACGGCAATGGCGATCCACTTTTTCGCCCCCGCTAACGGGATATCATATTCCCGCAATAACGTCTGCACCGTTTCCCCGTCCATGGGCCGGCTGATCAGATCCTTTAGGAACTGCTCCCTGAGGATCGGCAGGCTCCTCTTATAGTTCTCCCGTAGAAGATTCACATTCCGCTTCTGCTCGATCTCCTCGTCCAGGTTCGTTTTAATCCGCTTTAAGATCGCCGTCAGCTCCTCCACGTTTACCGGTTTTAAAATATACTCGGTCACGTTCAGCTTGATGGCCTGCTTCGCATATTCAAAATCATCGTATCCGGAAAAGATCACGATTTTCATGGACGGGTATTTCTGGCGGATCCGCTCCGCCAGCGTAAGCCCGTCCATATAAGGCATCCGGATATCCGTCAATACCACATCCGGCTCCAGATTCTCAATTTTTTCCAAGGCGTCCTCGCCGTTTTCCGCGTCGCCTACCACGGTAAAGCCCACCGCCGTCCAGTCGATTTTGCGGATAATACTCTTTCGTACTTCCTCCTCGTCGTCCACGAGGATAATCCGGTATAAATCCATGGATGTCACTCCCTGCTGATTATCATGTTCGCCGCCTGTCAAATGGCACATTGTAATTATACCAGACAATGCCCATTAAGGGAACCGGATTTCGTCCCGCGGCTCCGTTTTCCGCCCGGGCCTCCGTTTCACCCTTCATTTTATCAAAAAAGGGACCGCCGCACGAAATAATGAGCATATCATAATTCGCGCGTCAGTCCCTTCTGCTGTTCCTATTTTATTCATTGTCCTCCGGCGTTTTTTCCAGAGGATCGCCCTTTTGCGTTTCCAAAGCGTCTTCCATTTGAACCGGCATTTTCTTTACAATTTCCCCCAGCTCATTATACGTTTTTATCAACTGGCTCTGAGACCGGTTTAACGCCTCCAGATATTCCATCAGCCGGTACTTTGCCACCATGAACTTTTTCCCGTTTTCTTCCTCCTGCGCTTTCAGTTCCTTTTCAACCTTCTGCCGGTAGATCCTCGCGTCCACCTGAGCGTCCATTGTAATCCTATCCGCGTTCTCGCGGGCCTCGTTTAAGATCTGCTCCGCGTTCTCTTTCGCCGTACTAGTTAGCTGCTCCGCATTCTCTCTCGCGCTGTTTATCAGCTGATCCGCGTCTTTTTTCGCAGAGGACAGCATATCAGCAAAAACATCGTAGCTATATTTATTCTGGTATTCATTCAGCTGTTCTTTTACTTCCCGCAGCTCCTTGTTCTTATCCGTTTGGCTGCTCTCAAGCTTCGCCTTCATCTCGCTAAGCTGCTTTAAAAGCTGGTTTTTTTCTTCCTGTTCCCTCTGCAGATTCGCCTTGGCTTCCTCTAATTCTTTTTCCTTCTGCGCGCCTTCTTTTCCTTCCCCGCTTTTTGCGCGCTCCAATTCGGACAGAAGGCCTTCCACATACTCATCTACCTCCGCCTTCTGGTATCCGCCGAAAAAAACATTACGAAATTTCCCCATAATAACTCTCCATCCTTCAAGGAC
>DVFQ01000087.1 GCA_018713185.1 Candidatus Copromonas avistercoris (nom. illeg.)
GAAGAATAAAAGGAAAATGATTTGCTTTATTATGCTAATACGTTGATTTGCTTAATAAAACAAGAAAAATGTGAAAAATATATATTGCATATTTTATTGAAATAATATATGCGTTATAATAAACGGCAGTATGTTTGAAAATGACATGCGAATAAAACATCTGAGGTGAAACAAAATGAAGAAGAAATGGATTCGGGGCCTGTTTCCGGCTATGGCCGTAGCATTTGCCATGGGGATGACGGCGGGCTGCTCCGCAGACGGAAGCGCTTCCGGCACCAGTGCATCCGGTACCAGCGCATCCAGCACCAGCGCACAGGAAACCAGCACAGAAGCGGAAAGTACGGAGGGAGGATCGGAGACGGCCGCAAAGGACAGCCTGATCATCGCGACGGCCAACGAGACGCCCAGCGTGACCACCAATGAGCATAACGCGGTGGCCGGCAACTATATGAACCAGCTGACCTATAACGGTCTTTTTAAGATGGACGATACGCTGACGCCGGTTCCGGATCTGGTGGAGAGCTATGAAAATACCAGCGATACGGAATGGGTGTTCCATTTAAAGCAGGGCGTTTTGTTCCATAATGGAGAAGAGATGACGGCCAAGGATGTAAAGGCCTCTCTTGAGCTCTGCAAGGAATCTCCCGAGGTTTCCCAGTACGGCGCGGCGACCCAGTCGGTGGAGGTTGTGGATGATTATACAGTAAAAGTTACGACGGATGGCCCACAGTCCGGCCTTCTTTCCAACCTGACCCATCACGGCAACTTTATTCTGCCCGCGGATCTGATCGAAAGCGGACATGATTTTAACAAAGAGCCCATCGGAACCGGCCCCTATAAGCTGGTGGCCTGGAACCGGGGCGAAAGCCTTGAATTTGAGGCCTTTGAGGATTATTTCGGCGGCGCGGCTCCGATCAAGCAGATCATCTGGAAGATCATTCCGGAAGGCTCCTCCCGGACGATGGCTCTGGAGGCCGGAGAAGTGGACATGATCATTGAGGTAGAGACGGCGGATCTGACCCGTCTTTCCGAGACAGAGGGGGTTTCCCTGTTCAGTGAAGCGGCAACCGCCCACAACTTTATGATGATCAATAACGAAATTGCTCCGTTTAACAACATTGATTTTAGAAAAGCCATTGCTTCCGCCATTGATAAAGAGGCCATTGTCCATGTTGCGGTAAACGGCAATGCGACGGTTACAGACGCGATGGTGCCGGATTGCTTCCCGGGAACCACGGCGGAGGGGGCTCCGACCTATGATCCGGAAGCGGCTAAGGCATATCTGGAGGCCTCCGGACTGGCTCCCGAGGAGTGCGGATTTACGCTGATCTGCTCGGACGATACCAAGCTTCGCGCGGGCCAGGTGATCCAGAGCTCCTTAAAGGAAAATCTTGGAATCGATATCCAGCTGGAGTCCATGGATCTGGCCACGTATCTGGATCGGACCGCATCCGGCGATTATGAGGCGGCCATGGGCGGCTATCAGGCCAGCGACCTTCTGGCTTATGCCATGGGCGTATATCATTCCGATTCCATCAACGCTTCCAATAAGACCCGGACGAATGATCCGGAGATCGACGCGATGATCGAGGGGATCCAGGCGGCGCTGGATCCGGCGGAAAGAGAAGCGCTGGTTACGGAATTTTCCAAGGCGATCAACGAACTTTGCCCCCAGGTGCCGCTCTATATGAGCAACAATACCCGGGCGTATAATTCGGCGCTCCAGGGCTTTAACTGCAACGCGGCTGGAACGACGTATTACGAGCAGCTCAGCTGGGGCAACTAAGCGAAAGCAGAAGGGCTTAAGCAGCTAAGTTTAAGCAGCTAAGATCGTGTCCGGCGCTGCGTCCTGGAGGGACTCTGGGGAAACGAGTTACCGTTTTCCGTATTGTTTTTCCAGCAGGGCGACCGCCTGATAAAGCAGGGCGGAGACGAGGCAGAGGATCACAATGGACATCATGACGAGATCCAGTTTGAAGAAGCTAGACCCCATTCTTATACAATTGAATATCGTGTGATCCGTATCGAAATGCGAATTGGGGAGGGTAATTTTGCCCTCCCTGTTGTTTTTCTTGACAGACGAAACGATCAAGATTACACTTAAGTCAGTGAAACTATCGGCCAATGCATCTGAAAGGAGGAGTATATGAAACAGAGAACAGAAATTAGACCATTTTCCAGGAGGAAACGGCTTCTTTTATCGCTTCTTATTTATTTTATATATCAAAGAGCAATTCTTTTCATCTCTGTTTTAGGGGATGTTTTTTTGTACCCATTTTTAAAGAAAGGAAAAACTGAATATATGAATTTACCGTTAAATGTGACCCCGAAAGAATTGACGGAGGTCTTATTAAACGTGGCTCCGATTCGGCCGGTGTTCATCTGGGGCGCTCCGGGAATCGGGTAATCTTCGCTGGTAGAGCAGTTTGCTGAAGCAGTAGGCCTTCCCTGTATATCACTTTTAGGAAGTCAATTGGCTCCGGAGGATATTATTGGGATCCCGCAGGTAAGAGATGGGGTGTCTGAGTTTCTGCCGCCGAAAATGATTGCCAGGAAAGAACCTTTTATTTCCCTCCCAGTGGGCGTATGATGCAGGATACTTGGCCCCGGAAGAAATAGCTGGGAGGGTGCAAGTAAAAGGTCGAGGGGGGACGATTCTGCAGCCGGGAATCGATCTTTT
>DVFQ01000088.1 GCA_018713185.1 Candidatus Copromonas avistercoris (nom. illeg.)
GATAGAGGCAAAAAAAGGACACCTCTCTAAAAGTTTTTTAGAAAAGTGTCCTATTTCATCCTGAATACAGTTTGATTTTGTTCTGAATTTAATTTAAAATCGCTTATTGTTACCCACTAAGCAACTTAAATTTGTCGTACTCTTGTCGTACGCCTTCCTTTTGTAGTATAAAAAGTTCGATTTTCGCCTGCTTTAATACAGCTTCGCGCCCGCCGGGATCTCGTCATCCAGCATCAAAAGGTTCAATCCCTCGTGTCCGTCATACTCGTACACAGCGGAGATCAGCATTCCCTCGGACGGAATCCCCATCATCATTCTTGTCGGCAGGTTGGTAATGGCCACGCAGGTCTTTCCTACCAGCATCTCCGGCTCATAATACTCGTGAATGCCGCTTAAAATGGTACGCTTCCGGTCGGTTCCGTCGTTCAAAATGAACTTTAAAAGCTTCTTGGACTTGTGGACCGCCTCGCAGGCCTCCACCTTTACCACGCGGAAGTCGGACTTTGCGAATGTCTCGAAGTCCACATACTCTTCAAATAACGGCTCCACCTTCACCTTGGAAAGGTCAAGATGTACGCTGGGGACGGGCACGCTGGAGGCCGCTGCCGATGTGCTGGAAATCCCTTCAGAAACTTCTCTGGAGGCTTTCGCCTGCTCCGGATCAACCTTCTTGGAGTCCAATGACTTCATCGTGGGGAACAACAAAACGTCACGGATCGCAGGCGAGTTAGTAAGCAGCATCACCAGGCGGTCGATGCCGTAGCCGATGCCGCCCGTGGGAGGCATTCCGATTTCCAGCGCGTTCATGAAGTCCTCATCCGTCGTATTGGCTTCCTCGTCTCCTGCCGCCAGCGCCGCCTCCTGGGCCTTAAACCGCTCTCTCTGATCCACCGGATCATTTAACTCGGAGTACGCGTTGCACATCTCACGGCCGTAAATAAACAGCTCGAACCGCTCCACAAGCTCCGGCTTATCCGGTTTTCTCTTGGTAAGCGGGGAAACCTCCACCGGGTAGTCCATAATAAAGGTCGGCTGGATCAGGTTCTCCTCAACAAACTCCTCAAAGAAAAGGTTGATGATATCGCCGCGGACATGGCGCTTTTCATAAGCGACGCCCTTCTCATCCGCCAGCTTTTTCGCTTCCTCCGTCGTCTTGATCTCATCAAAATCGATTCCTGTGTACTGCTTGATCGCCTCGATCATCGGAATCCTGGCGAAGGGCTTTCCAAGATCGATCTCGGCGTCCGCGTAAGGGATCAGCGTGGTTCCGCATACCTCGTTGGCCACATGTCGGAACATATTTTCCGTCAGATCCATCATGCCCTTATAATCCGTATATGCCTGATAAAGCTCCATCAAGGTAAACTCCGGATTATGGCGCGTATCCAATCCCTCGTTGCGGAATACCCGGCCGATTTCATAGACCCGCTCCATGCCGCCGACGATCAGGCGCTTTAAATAAAGCTCCAGGGAGATTCTCAGCTTCACATCCTCATCCAAGGCATTATAATGGGTCTCGAAGGGTCTGGCCGCCGCGCCGCCGGCATTGGCCACCAGCATCGGCGTCTCCACCTCAAGGAATCCAAGTCCGTCCAGATAACGGCGGATACTGCTGATAATATGGGAACGCATAACGAAGGTTTTTCTTACGTCCTCGTTCATGATCAGATCCGTATATCTCTGACGGTAACGGAGATCCGTATTGGTCAGGCCATGATATTTCTCCGGCAGGACCTGCAGGCTCTTGGATAAAAGGGTAACGGAATGGGCATGGATCGAAATCTCGCCCATTTTTGTCGTAAATACGATTCCCTTTACGCCGATCAGGTCGCCGATATCCAGCTTCTTAAAATCTTTGTATGCATCTTCGCCCAGATCGTCCCGCGATACATAGCACTGAATATGTCCCTTTAAATCTTGAACATCACAGAAGGAGGCCTTTCCCATCACCCGCTTGGACATCATTCTTCCGGCGATGGAAACTTCCTTCCCCTCATATTCTCCATACTGTTCCTTTACGTCCGTGCTGTGGACGGTCACATCATAACTGGTGATCCGAAACGGATCCTTTCCCTCGGCCTGCAGCTCCGCAAGCTTCTCCCGGCGCACCTTTAAAAGCTGATGCAGATCCGGCTCCTTTCCGGCCGCCTTCTGATTCTGATTCTGCTGTTCTGCCACTTTTTTTCCCTCACTTCTCCTAACGTCTGCTTTCTTTTCGTCTATTTTAGTCTACTCTCTTGATATCCAAAACCTTATACTGGATCACGCCTGCCTGCGTCTCCACATCCACGATATCGCCGACCTTCTTTCCGAGCAGCGCGTGGCCGACCGGGGACTCATTGGAAATCTTGTTCTGCAGGCTGTTGGCCTCTGTGGAACCCACCAGCTTAAACTCCATCTCCTCGTCAAATTCCATATCGTAAACCCGAACCACGCAGCCTACGCTGATCTTATCCAGGTTGATCTCGTCCTCGACAACAACCTCGGCGTTCTTTAACAGCTTTTCCAGCTCCTCGATTCTTGCCTCAATGTCCCGCTGTTCATCCTTTGCGGCATCATACTCCGCATTCTCCGATAAGTCGCCCTGTTCTCTTGCCTCCTTGATCTTTTGGGCAATCTCTCTACGACGGTTTACCTTCAAATCCTGAAGCTCATCCTCATATTTTTTTAATCCTGCATAAGTCAAAATATGCTTCTTATCTGCCATGACGTCTTACCTTTCTTTCTTTATCGGACCTGCATCCCACTCTTGGCAAAGGCGGAAAATGCCGTCTCTTTTTCATCGTCTGCGGACACCAAAAGAAGCCGCCCGCTCCGCCGACGTTCACCATTATAGCGTGAAGACTATCTCTTGTCAAGAAACCTGTCCCACTTGAAGCAGCGCTTCATTAAAAATGAAAAATATTTAAGCCGGTCTTATCGTCCTTCACCCGGTCTACCGTCCCGTCGATCACCGTGATCACCAACTCCATGGTCGCTCCGACGATCCCCTCGCTTAAGTGGCCGCCGAATACATTGCCCGCCGCGTCCGCCGCCGACGCGTGAAGATGAGCATAATATTCTCCGTTCATCGTGTTGATGGTTCCCGTCAGCGATACGATCTCGAACATGCCGTCAAAGTCGTTGCCTTTAAACCGCCTCTCATTCAGATCATAAACGCCTACGTTCATATGGCTGAAGGTTCCCAGTCCGCCCACCTCGGCCAGCAGGATCTTCTCCTGTTCCGCTAATGTTTTTAACGCCGCGAACATGTCCTCGCCCATATCGATCCGAACAACGATCTTATTGCCAAATCTGCGGTATTCCATTTTTACCATTCTCCTCTCTGATGATCATTTATTTCTTTCCCGGTTTTTTCCGGATTTTCGCTGCAAAAAAACCTTCATACAATTCATTGGGCGCCACCACCACGGTTCCTGGAAGCTTGGAGGGAAGAAGCGCAAGCTCCGAAAGCCATCCTTCTTCTGCCGGAACCACCTCGCCCCCCGCCGGGCCGACGACGCGCTTTAATAGTTCCTCGTTTTCCTCTGCCAGGATCGAACAGGTGGAATATACCATTTCATGACCCGGTTTTAATAGCCGGAGCGCCTTTTTTAATAGCTGCTCCTGGGTTCGGACAGAACGGCGCACCAGTTCCTCCGAAATCTCCGTCTTACAGACGCCGCCGCGGATAACGACGGTTCCGCTCCCGCTACAGGGCGCGTCCAAAAGGATCTTATCAAACGAGAAAAAATCATCCAGCTTTCTGGCGTCCTCTACCATCACGTAAACATTGGACGCTCCCTGGCGGTTAAGATTGAAGGAAAGCCGGTCCGCCCGGATCTTATTCTTTTCGCAGGCCGTAATCTGCGCCCTGCCGCCGGTCAGCGCCGCCATCTGCGTCGTTTTCCCGCCCGGGGCCGCCGCCATATCCAGAATACTCTCTCCCGGCTCGGGATTTAAAAGCAAAGGCGGCAGCATCGAAGAAAGGCTCTGAAGATACACGCCGCCCTCCCGGTAGCATTCCAGCTCCCGGATCCGGTCCTCCCTCACATCCTCAAGGATCAGAGCGTCCCCGTACCAGGAAACCTCCCGGAAACGGATCCCCGCCGCGCATAGGGCAGAACAAACCAATCGCTTATCTGTTTTCAAAGGATTTACCCGAAGGGTCACCGGCCGCCTGGCGCAAAAGCCATCGAGGATTTTCTCAAACCCGTCTGCACCATACTGGTTTTTCAGCTTTTCTTCCAAAAATCCCGGAAGTTCTCCCATCCGGCATCCCTCCTTTTAAGCTCATCTCCTGGCAATTTATTCTTCTGCGTCCTCAAATTCCGGGCAGACGGAACAGCCGATCCCCAAAGCGCCCGGCCCCGTATGGCAGGAAACGCCTAGGGACAGATTGTCGCACATCACTTCCATGCCCGGGAAAATCCTTTTAATTTCTGCGATCCAGCCCTCTGTTTCCTCTTCATCGGCGCTGGAGGCGGCAAACAGGCGAAGGGCTCCCGCCTGATAGGCCGCCTGAAATTTCGTTTCGATCAGCTGCTTCATCGCCTCGATCGCCGTCCGGCGTGCCTTTAAAAAGCCGTGGCATTTTTTATAGGAATCCAGTTTTCCCACTTCCAGCTTCAAAACCGGCTTGATCTGGAGAACTGTTCCCAAAGCCGCGGCAGCCGGCGTGATCCGGCCTCCCCGCTTTAAATATTCCAGGGTTTCCACACAGATAAAGATCATCATCCGGTCTCTGGCCTTTTCCAGGATTTCCCGGATCTTTACCGCGGAATAACCCTTTTTGATCATTTCCAGGGCGTCTAAGATCATCTGATGCAGCGGAGTCGCCACCTGGCCATGATCCACCGGATAAACGCGTCCTTGATACGGCTCTTCTTCCGCCAGGACTCTGGCCGTCCCATAGGACCCGCTGAGTCCGCTGCTGATGGGCATATAGAGGATTTCTTCATATTCCGAAAGCGCCTGATCCCACACGCCCATCACCTCGGCCGGAGACGGCTGTGAGGTCTGAACCTGCGCTCCCGCCTCAAGCTTTTGGAAAAATTCCTCCCGGCCAATGGTCACTCCCTCATAGTAACAGCTTCCATCAATATAAAACGGCATTGGAAGAACATAGATTCCAAGCCGGTCCGCCTCCTCTTTCTCAATTCCGCTGTGACTGTCCGTCACGATCCCCGTCCGTTTCATAATCCACTCCGTTTTCCTTCCGGCCTCCGGCTTTCAGTCTGCCGCGTCCCATATTTTCGCCGGTTTTCAAATATCGTATCTAATAAATGTAACATCCGAAAGCCGCTCCGTCAATACCTGGCGCGATCTTTCTTGCCATCTTTCTTGCATAGAAAGATTACAGCTATAAAAATTACCCGGACCGCCCAGCGTCTTATCCGACGCCGGGCAGACCGGGCAAAACCCGCATTGTCCCAAAGGGGAACGCACAGCCTATTTATAATTTACAATTTTTCCAAAGTCCGCTTTTAAAGAAGCGCCGCCCACCAGGCCGCCGTCGATATCCGGCTGGGCGAACAGCTCCGCCGCGTTTGCCGCGTTCACGGATCCGCCGTACTGGATCCGGATCGCGTTTGCGGTGGCCTCATCGTAAACCTCGCCGATGCAGGCGCGGATCGCCGCGCAGACCTCTTCCGCCTGCTCGGTGGTTGCCGTCTTTCCGGTTCCAATGGCCCAGATCGGCTCGTAAGCGATCACCGCCTGCTTTGCCTGCTCGGCCGTTACGTTCTGGAACGCGATCTTAACCTGCATCCGGATCCAATCCAGGGTGATCCCCTGCTCTCTCTGGGTCAGGGTCTCGCCGCAGCAGATGATCGGAGTCAGGCCATGCTCGAAAGCCTTTAATACCTTCTTATTCACCGTCTCATCCGTCTCGGCAAAGTATTCTCTTCTCTCGGAATGTCCGATGATCACATACTTTACGCCTGCGTCCGTCAGCATGTTGGGAGAGATCTCTCCGGTAAAGGCGCCCTTTTCTTCATAGTACATATTCTCCGCGCCCACTTCAATATTAGTTCCCTTTACGGCCTCGATCACAGGGATCAGATCGATCGCCGGAACGCAGAACACAACGTCCGCCTCGTCGGTCTGAACCAACGGCTTTAATGTTTCCACAAGGGCAACCGCCTCGGAAGGCGTCATGTTCATCTTCCAGTTGCCCGCAATAATCTTTCTTCTTGACATCGCATTTTCCTCTTACTTATTTAAAAACTTAACGGTCATTAGCTGCCGCAACGCCGGGAAGCTCTTTTCCCTCTAAGAACTCAAGGGAAGCGCCGCCGCCGGTGGAAATATGGGTCATCTTATCCCCGAAGCCCAGCTGATTGACAGCCGCGGCCGAATCTCCGCCGCCGATCACCGTTGTCGCGTCGGTTTCCGCAAGAGCCTTTGCCACCGCGATTGTTCCAGCCGCCAGCGTCGGGTTCTCAAAGATTCCCATGGGCCCGTTCCAGACAACCGTCTTCGCGTTCTTTACGGCCTCGGAATATAACCGGCAGGTTTCCGGTCCGATATCCACGCCCATCTTATTGGCCGGAATCGCGTCAACGGATACGTATTCCGCTTCAACCGGAGCGTCGATGGGATTGGGGAATTCGGAAACCACGGCCGTATCCACCGGAAGCAGGAGAGTCTTTCCTAAGGCTTTTGCCTTATCCATCATCTCCTTGCAGTAGTCCAGCTTGGTTTCATCTACCAACGAGGTTCCGATCTCTTTTCCCTGCGCCTTTAAGAAGGTATAAGCCATACCGCCGCCAATGATCAGCGTATCGCACTTTTCCAGAAGGTTGGCGATCACATTCAGCTTATCGGCGACCTTGGCGCCGCCGAGGATGGCTACGAAAGGACGTACCGGCTCTTCCACCGCCTTGCCCAGGAAGTCGATCTCTTTCTGCATCAGATATCCCACCACAGAGGTCTTTACGAACTGGGTCACGCCGACGTTGGAGCAGTGAGCCCGGTGAGCCGTGCCGAACGCGTCGTCAACAAACACGTCGCAGAGGGAAGCCAGATCCTTGCTGAAGGCCTCTCCGTTTTTCGTCTCCTCGGCGCGGTAGCGGGTGTTTTCCAAAAGCACCACGTCGCCGTCCTTCATGGCCGCCACAGCCGCCTTCGCGTTGGGCCCCACCACCTCAGGATCCGCAGCAAACTTTACTTCTTTTCCAAGAAGCTCCGAAAGCCGTTTTGCCACCGGCGCCAGGGAAAGCTCCGGCTTCGGTTCTCCCTTGGGTTTTCCAAGGTGGGAGCAAAGGATCACCTTTCCGCCGTCATTGATCAGCTTCTTGATGGTCGGAAGCGCCGCCACAAGACGGTTTTCATCCGTGATCTTTCCTTCCTTTAACGGTACGTTGAAATCGCAGCGGACCAGGACCCGCAGGCCTTTTACATTGATATCGTCCACTGATTTTTTGTTTAAAGACATATATTTTCCTCCTGACTGAAAAAGAGGCCCGGCCCCATAAGACCGGACCTCCGAAAACTGGTCGAAGCTCTGAATTATTTGGTGAGAAGCTTT
>DVFQ01000089.1 GCA_018713185.1 Candidatus Copromonas avistercoris (nom. illeg.)
GGTGGAAATGGAGCTTTCGGAGGATATTACGAAGTTTCCTTTTGAGATCAACGATGGGAACTATGACCGCTGGATGGGGAATATCAATCCGGACCAGACCGTGGAGATCCCCTACAGTATGGCGATCCGGGAGGATGTGAAATCGGGCTACTTCCCTATCAAATTTAAGATCCGCTACCGGGAACAGGAAAACGGGGACTTCGCGGCACCCATTGAGGATATTTTCTATGTCCGGGTGACGGGCAAGGAGGACGAGGACGAGCTCTCCGCGGACGCCGGTGAAAACGAGAGAACGAAAGCCAGGATCATTGTGGACGGGTTTGAAACGGAGCCGGCGGTGGTGTATGCCGGGGACGAGTTTACGCTGAAACTGAAGATGAAAAACGCGTCCAGCAATATCACGGCGGAAAATATCCTGTTTACCATCGAACCGGAGACCGTGGACAACAGTCCCGTGTTTACGACCGCCAACGGTTCCAACTCCGTGGTCGTCAACAGCCTCCCGCCGGGAGCGACGGAGGTTTTGACCATGAATTTTTCCTCCAGCCCCAGCGCGGAACAGCGTTCCTATACGATCACGATCAATGAGCAGTACGATAGCCCGGAGTTTAAGAACGCGAAGGAAAGCGTGAAGATTGCCCTTGGCTTAAAGCAGCAGGCCAGACTCAATACGGGTACGATCGAGATCATGCCGGAATCCATCGAGGTGGGCGGCGAGACCAACATCATGTTCCCCATCAACAACACCGGAAAGGTGATGCTTTACAACGTAACGGCGATTTTTGAAGCCGACTCGATCCAGAGGACCGAGGCCTACGTCGGAAACGTGGAGCCGGGAAAGAGCGGAAATGTGGACGTGATGGTGGCTGGAACGGCGCCGACCATGGACGATGGAAAAGTAAAGCTTACGATTACATATGAGGATGAAGCCGGAGCGGTATCCTCTGTCGAGAAGGAGATCCAGCTGTATGTGACGGAGCCGGTTCCTATGGAAGATATGACGGACGTCGGAAATATGGACGATATCGGGATGATGGAGCCGGAGGAGCCCCCCTACCAAAAGTACCTGATCCCCGGCGCCGCGGGAGCCGTCCTTCTGATCGTTGTTATTGTAATCATAAGGCGGAAAAAGAAGAAAGCGGGAATGGACGATGAGGTTCTTTGATCTGCTTATAATGAGCGTCAATAACCTGCGGAGAAGAAAGCTGCGGACCGGGCTCACGGTCTTAGGCGTTGTGATCGGGACGGCTTCGATCGTCGTGATGGTCTCGCTGGGAATCGGCCTTAAGGAGATGACGGTGGAGCAGTATGCTTCCTATGGAAGCCTTACCAGGATCCAGGTTTACCAGTCCTACGGAATGGGCGGGGAACAGACGGAGGATTCGTTCCTGGTGGACGACACGGTTCTCCTGTTTCAGCAGATTCCCCACGTGGAGGCGGTTTCTCCGCAGTTAAGCACGTATATTAATATGCGCCAGGGGATCTATACCGGTTCCACCAACCTGGTGGGATTGAGCAGGGAGGCCCTAAAGGATATTCCCCTGGCCCAGGGACGGCTTCCCGACGCCAACGCTTCGACCATGGAGCTGATCGTCGGAAATATGGTCGCCAGGGATTTCTATAATTCCAAGACGGGAAGCGGCTACTGGGATACCAATGAGATGCCGGATGTGGATCTGTGGAATGATCCGTTTTTTGTAACATTTCAGTCCATGAGCATGGAGGAGACGCCGCAGAAGAAATACATTTTCCCGGTCTGCGCCATGGTGGACGGCGGGGAGACCGGATACGGCGAATACAGCTACGGGATCTATACGGATATTGAGCTTTTAAAGGAACAGCTAAGAAGGGTGTACCGGAAGAACCCGATCCCCGGGCAGCCCACCAACAGCAAGGGAAAGCCCTACAGCTATTTTGTGTATGATTCCATGTACGTCTATGTGGACGATATGGATCATGTAACGGAGGTCCAGGAGGCGATCAATAACCTGGGCTACCAGACCAACAGCAGCATGGAGTGGCTGGAGCAGGCCCAGGAGCAGACGGATATGATCCAGGCGGTCCTTGGCGGCATCGGCGCGGTTTCCTTATTCGTAGCGGCCATCGGAATCGCGAATACGATGATGATGTCCATCTATGAGCGGACCAAGGAGATCGGCGTTTTAAAGGTTTTGGGCTGCGCCCTCGGGGATATCCGCACCATGTTTTTGATGGAGGCCGGATTTATCGGCTTTATGGGAGGCACGCTGGGACTGGGCTTAAGTTACGGCGTCTCCTATTTAGTAAACCGGTTTTTAGGAGCCGGTCTTTTGGGCATGGGGACGGGAACCGGGGACATTTCCAGGATCCCTCTTTGGCTTTCGGGAGCCGCCGTCGTTTTCGCGGTGATCATCGGCATGCTGGCCGGTCTTTTCCCGGCGCTGAGGGCGATGAAGCTGTCCCCGCTTGCGGCGATCCGCAACGATTAGAAGAATATTTTTGTAAAAGCACTTGGAAAGCCGCCGGAGCATACATTAGACTAATGAATGCTTTAAGGTGGCTTTCTTTGAAAACATTTCTGCAACCGTTATCTGCGCGAGAAGAAAGAGAGTGCCTGAAACGATACAAAGAGGGCGACCAGGAAGCACGAGAAATTCTAATTAACCGGAATATGCGCCTGGTCGCTCATGTTATAAAGAAATATCAGTCGCCGGATTATGAGATGGAAGATCTGCTGTCCGTCGGCACCATCGGCCTGATCAAGGCCGTCAATACCTTCGATCCCAATAAGGGCTCCAGGCTTGCCACGTATGCGGCCAAGTGTGTGGAGAATGAGATCTTGATGCTGTTCCGCGCGGGAAAAAAGTTTTCCAGGGAGGTTTCGATTTACGATCCCATCGGAACGGATAAGGACGGAGAGACGGTGAGCCTTCTGGATATTTTGGAGGCAGAAGGAAAGGAAGCGCTGGAGCAGGTGATCCTAAAGCAGGATATCCGGATGCTGTATGAGGCATATGAACAGAACCTTAAGGATACGGAAAAGACGGTGATCCGGATGCGGTACGGACTTTTCGGCTCCAGGGAGCACACCCAGAGGGAAATCGCCGACGAGATGGGGATTTCCCGTTCCTATGTTTCCCGAATCGAAAAACGGGCGATCGAAAAGCTGAAGGCGGGCTTTTTGTAGAATGGGAATAGACGGACAGGACGGTTTATTAGAATTCGCTTGCGTTTTGCTTTGGACTGTGATAGACTATTGCTATATCGAACATATGTTCGATATTCTGCATTCCAATGAATGCAGGGATCCGATGGGGTGAAAAAAGACAGTTTCGATGCAGGCGGTGATACAATGGTTGTTCAGATGCAGCTGGATTTAAAGAAAAAACTGGAGATTCTTTCGGACGCGGCCAAATATGACGTTGCCTGTACCTCCAGCGGCGTAGACCGCGGCGGAAAAAAGGGCTTTGTTGGGAATACCTCTGCGCCGGGAATCTGCCACAGCTTTTCTGCTGACGGCCGTTGTATCTCCTTGTTGAAGATCCTGTTTACGAATCAGTGTATCTACGACTGCAAATATTGCGTCAACCGCAGTTCCAGCGATGTTTTGCGCACCGCTTTTACGCCTGACGAGATCTGCAGCCTGACCATGGAGTTTTACAAGCGAAACTATATTGAGGGCCTTTTTCTAAGCTCCGGCGTTCTTTTGAACGCCGACTATACCATGGAGCAGATGTACGAGGCGGTTTGGAAGCTGCGGAATCTGCACCGCTTCCGCGGCTATATCCATGTAAAGGCGATTCCCGGCGCGTCCTTTGAGCTGATCGAGCGGATGGGCTTTCTCGCCGATAGGATGAGCATTAATCTGGAGCTTCCGACGGCAGACGCCTTGAGCCGTCTTTGCCCGGGGAAGACCAGGGAAAAGATCCTTCTGCCGATGGGCGGGATCCGGAACGGGATCGCAAAAAACCGCAATGAGCTGGCGGTTTATAAGGCCGCGCCCCGCTTTGTCCCAGCCGGGCAGAGCACGCAGATGATCGTTGGCGCGACGCCGGAAAGCGATCTTCAGATGATCACCGTGGCGGAGGCACTTTATGAGCGGTACCGGCTGAAGCGGGTTTTCTATTCCGCCTTTATTTCCACAATGGCGGACGAGACGCTTCCGGCGCCGCCCGGAGGCCCGCCGCTTCTTAGGGAACACCGGTTATATCAGGCGGACTGGCTGCTCCGGTTTTACGGCTTTCAGGCAAAGGAGCTGCTGACGGAGGACAGGCCTAATTTTAATATTTTCCTGGACCCAAAATGCGACTGGGCGGTGCGCCATCTGGAATGGTTTCCGGTGGAGGCGATGACGGCGGATTATGGAACCCTTCTTCGGGTTCCCGGTCTGGGCGTCCGTTCCGCGCGGCGGATCATAGCGGCCAGAAGAATGGGCCGGTTAAGCTTTGCCGATCTAAAACGGTTCGGGGTCGTACTGAAAAGAGCGATGTATTTTCTTACCTGCGGCGGACAGATGATGGCTCCGGTGCGGATGGAGGAGAACTTTATTACCAGTCAGCTGATCGGAACGGAGCAGAAGAAAAACTGGGAGATCGAAAATTCCACGGCGTTCCGGCAGCTGTCGCTGTTTGATGATTTCGGTCTTTCGGCAGAACCGTCGGTTCTGGACCGGAAACAGGCGGTATTCGGGGAATTGTAGTCGCCGCGCGGGGGAGGTGTAAAATTGAGGACGGTTTTTTTGTGCAATAGCGGCCTTGACGGGATTTTAACCGGGGTTTATGATATTTATGCAAGCAGGCTTCCGATCTCGGAATGCGGGTTGGAACTTGAGGATGCGTATGAGCCGGAGCTGTTCTGCCAGTACCGGACGGCCGGTGTTTCCCAGGAAAAGGCGCTTAAGGTTATGAACAAGCTGAAAAGCCGGATATCCGAACGGGCTTGCCTCGCGGTTTACCGGGCGTCCCTTTCCAAGGAACCCAAACGGGCGGAATGGATTTTCCGGTTTATCCGCCTGGGGCTTACCTATGGCCGCCGGATCCTTTCGATGATGCAGGAGGAAGCGGTTTATGAGATCTTCCGGATCGACCGTTGTGTGGGGAATGAAGCCCATCTTTTGACGGAATTTCTCCGGTTTGAACGGCTGGATTCTGGGATTTTTTACGGACAAGTGGGGCCGGAAAACGATGTGCTGGAGCTTTTAGCCCCGCATTTTTCCGATCGTTTTCCGGATATGGATTGGGTTATTTTTGATGAAAACAGGAAAAAAGCGGCTTTCCATGATGGAAGGACCGGAGCGTGGCAGATCCGGACCGGCGTGGAGGAGGCCTTCTTAAAAAGGACTGGAGAATGCCAAAGAAAGGACGTTTATGTGGATCTCTGGAAAACCTTTTTTGAAACGATTTCCATTGAGGAACGAAAAAATCCTCAGTGCCAGAGAACCCATCTGCCGCTTCGATACCGAAAGTATATGACGGAATTCCCGACTCGGGATTCCGGATGAGATTGGAGGTTATTATGGAGAAAAAAGAATTTTACCTTCCGTCCAGCGACGGGCGGTCGCGGCTTCACTGCGTCCAGTGGATCCCGGACGGGCCGGTGACTGCTTCGGTTCAGATCGTACACGGAATGACGGAGCATGTGAGCCGGTATGAGAAATTCGCCGCCTTTTTGGCTTCCAATGGGATTTTCGTTTACGGGCACGACCACCTGGGTCATGGCGAAACCGCAGGGAAAAAAGAAGAGAGGGGCTTTTTCGGAGAACGGGACGGGGGAGTCTTTTTGATCCGGGATATGCGCCGGGTTTGGCTCTGGGGAACGAGCCGGTATCCCAATGTCCCTCATTTCATCCTGGGGCACAGTATGGGATCCTTCCTTCTGCGCCGGTACCTTACGGTTTACGAGGACGGCCCCGACGGCGTGATCCTATCGGGAACCGGGGCTCCGCCGGCGTTAGCGGTAACGGCCGGGTGGCTTCTGGCTTCGGCATTTTGCCGGTGGAGAGGGCCGAGGTTTCGGGCGAGGCTCCTCTATGAGCTGTCCCTGGGAAATTATAACCGGCGGTTCGCTCCCGTAAAAACTTCCAGCGACTGGCTTTCGAGAGACGAGGCCGCCGTCCGGGCCTTTGAGGAGGATGAGAAATGCTCCTTTGTCTTTACGGCTGGGGCATATCGGGATTTTTTCCGGACAATCCTTCTTACACAAAGGCAGGAGAGGGCCGGCCGGATTCCTGTTAAGATTCCGGTTCTTTTTCTTTCCGGGACCATGGATCCGGTGGGCGAGCGGACCAAGGGAGTCCGTCGGGTCTTTCGCTGGTATGACAAAGCCGGCGCCAAGGATTTGACTCTTGGATTTTATAAAGGCGCCCGTCATGAGGTTTTAAACGAGATCAACCGGGGCGAAGTTTACGAAGACGCGCTGGAGTGGCTCAAAAACCATATGTAATGCTTTGCGGGCTTGGGCTTTTTCTTTCGGGACAGGTGAGTGAAAGCCCAAGCCCGGCGGGACCGTATTTTTATTTTCTGATGTTCTTTTTTGTTTCTGCCTTCTTTTCATTCTGAGTTTCTTTTTGTTCTGAGTTTCTTTTTATTCTGATTCTGCAGTTTCTGCAAGGATTCATGTTTTTTTCTAATGGTCTTATATTAATTGGTTTCTGCTGATTGGTTTTTGTTAATTGTCTTATTGGCCATAGGAAAGGGGCGATCGGCGTTTGTTCAGCAAGATGCATTGTATTTATCTGCGCGGGATCGAGGGGCAGGAGGTAACGGTTGAAGCGGATGTAAGCGACGGCCTGCCTGGCTATAATTTAGTGGGATATCTGGCTTCTGAAGTCCGGGAGGGCGGAGACCGGGTCCGGACGGCGATCCGAAATCTGAATTTGAAATTGCCGCCCAAACGGATCACCATCAATCTATCTCCCGCGGGTTTTAGAAAGGAAGGAACCGGGTTCGACTTGGCGATCGGCGCGGCGGTTTTGGCTGGCTATGGGTGTTTTCCGGCCGGACGGCTTAAAAATTCGGTTCTTCTTGGAGAACTGGGGCTTGACGGCAGTATGAAGGGAGTTTCCGGGGCGCTGGCCATCGCGGCTTTTGCAAAGGAGCGGGGCTATGAAAGCCTGTTTCTTCCGGAGGAAAACGTAAGAGAAGCGTCGGTGATCCAGGGGCTCCGCCTGATCGCGGTAAAGAGCCTTCGCCATTTCGCGGATATGATGACCGGAAAGGCTCCGGTTGCTGCCAGCCAGGAAACCTGCGTTCGTGATCTTGATAAAATGAACTGTTATGATGTGGATTTTTCTGAGGTAAGCGGACAGCTCCTTTTAAGGAAGGCGGCGGAAACGGCGGCGGCCGGGATGCACAATATGCTGATGATCGGGCCGGCCGGAACCGGAAAGACCATGGTGGCAAGGCGGATGCCGACGATCATGCCGGCGATGGATCTGGAGGAATGTATTGAAATATCCAAGATTTACAGCGTCAGCCGCCTTTTGTCGGATCAGGAGCCGCTGATCTTAAAGCGGCCCTTCCGCAATCCGCACCATACCGTTTCTCCCCAGGCGCTTGCGGGCGGCGGAGGACGTCCAAGGCCGGGAGAAATTTCCCTGGCGTCCGGAGGTATCCTGTTTTTGGACGAGCTGCCCGAGATGGGACGGGAGGCGCTGGAGACGCTGCGCCAGCCGTTGGAGGAGCGGTGCGTGACCATTACCAGACTGCAGGGAGCGGTTACCTATCCCGCCAATTTTCAATTGGTGGCGGCCATGAATCCCTGTCCCTGCGGGCATTTTCCGGACCGGAGCCGGTGCAGCTGCACGCCGGCCCAGATCCGGAAATATCTGGGGCGGATTTCCGGTCCGCTTCTGGACCGTATTGATATCTGCGTGGAGGCGGCGCCGGTTTCCTATGATGAGATCCGCGTAAATAAAGGCGGCGAGTCCTCCGCTTCGATCCGCAGCCGGGTGGAGCGGGCCAGAAAGCTCCAGGCGCGCCGGTTTCGCGGGCGGGGGATTCGCTGCAACGCGGAAATGACGGGGGCGATGATCCGCCGGTTCTGCGTCTTGGACACGGAGAGCGAACGGCTCTTGGAGGAGGTGTACCAGAAAAAAGGGATGTCGGCGCGGACGTATGACCGGATCCTAAAGGTGGCGCGGACGATCGCGGATTTGGAAAACGAGGAGCGGATCCGTTGCGCCCATTTGTACGAGGCGTTGTCCTTTGTGAGCGCCAAGGAGCAGTTCTGGGGCAGGCAGGAGTAAAGGAGGAGAGGAAACGTGCCGGAGAAGGAATATTTGTATTTTTTATGCCAGATCCCCGGAATCGGAGCGATTTCCATTTTCCGCCTTCGGGAATTTTTTGGCGGCTTCCGGGAAATATGGAATGCAGAGGAAAGATTTTTAAGGAAGGCGAATATCCTGACAGAAAGAAGGCTTTCCAAGCTTTTGGAGGGACGAAAGCAGGAGAGCGCTTTCCAAAGGGAGTACGAAGCGCTTGAGGGACGGGGGATCCGCTTTACGGCTTATTGGGAGGAAGCGTATCCCCAAAGGCTCCGTCCTTACCGGGACCGGCCTGCGGCTCTTTATTTAAAGGGCGCGTTCCCAAAGGACGGGCTTCCGTCCGTTGCGATCGTGGGAGCCCGGGGATGTACGGAATACGGAAAAGAGGCGGCGGGATTTTTTGCCTCCAGCCTCGCGAAGGAGAATGTGCAGATCATCAGCGGACTGGCGCTGGGCGTGGACGGAGCGGCCCACCGAGGAGCCCTTGCGGCGGGCGGCCGAACCTTCGCCGTCCTTGGCTGCGGGATCAATGTCTGTTACCCAAAGGAAAATTACGGGCTGTTCTGCGAAATGGAGGAAAAAGGCGGGATCATGACGGAATTTCCTTTGGGCACGCGGCCGTCCTCCATGAATTTTCCCATGAGAAACCGGATCATCAGCGCTTTGGCGGACGCGGTTATTATAATAGAAGCCAGAGAAAAAAGCGGTTCCCTGATTACCGCCGACTATGCCCTGGAGCAGGGAAAGGAGGTGTTCGCGCTTCCGGGGCGTATTACAGATCCCTTAAGCGGCGGGTGCAACCGCCTTCTTCAGACCGGCGCGGCTGTTCTCCTAAGCCCGTCAGACGTATTGGATTTTCTTGGCCTTAAGTATGAAAAAAAGTTAACAGATTATAAAAATACCGAAAAGAGGCTTGCCAAGAACGAAAATTTGGTGTATAGTTTCCTGGATTCACGTCCAAAGCATTTCGACGCCATTGTTTCGGCCTGCGGGCTTTCGATGGCAGAGTGTATGGAAAGCTTGTTCCGGCTGGAATTGGCCGGGATCGTTAATAAAACAGGAAATCAATATTATAGCAGAAAGATGTGAGGGTGGTATGGCGAACAGCCTTGTGATCGTGGAGTCTCCCGCAAAGGTGAAGACAATTAAAAAATTCCTGGGAAGCAGCTATGAGGTAGACGCTTCCAACGGGCATGTGAGAGATCTGCCCAAAAGTCAGCTTGGAATTGATATAGAGCACGACTATGAGCCAAAATATATTACGATCCGCGGAAAGGGAGAAATCCTGGCAAAGCTGCGCAAGGAAGTGAAGAAGGCGGACCGGATCTATCTGGCGACCGACCCGGACCGGGAGGGAGAGGCGATCTCCTGGCATCTGTCGAAAGCGCTTAAGTTAGACGAGCTGAAGGATAAAAAGGTTTACCGGATCAGCTTCAACGAGATCACGAAAAACGCGGTCAAGGCCTCTTTAAAGGCTCCCCGGGATATTGATATGAATCTGGTGGACGCGCAGCAGACCAGAAGGATCCTGGACCGTATGGTGGGCTACAGCATCAGCCCCATTCTTTGGGAGAAGGTAAAACGGGGATTGTCCGCCGGGCGCGTACAGTCGGTGGCGCTGCGGATGATCGGAGACCGGGAGGAAGAAATATCCGCCTTTATTCCGGAGGAATACTGGAGCCTGGAGGCGGTGTTAAAGGCCCCGGACGCCAAGAAGCCGCTGACGGCAAAATTCGCCAGGGATAAAGCGGGAAAGACGGAGATTTCCAATAAAGAGGAGCTGGACTTATTGCTTTCCTCTCTGGAGGGAGCGGAATTTACGGTTGCGGATGTGAGAAACGGCGAACGGGCTAAAAAGCCGCCGCTTCCCTTTACCACCAGCACCATGCAGCAGGAAGCCTCCAAGGTTTTAAACTTCTCCACACAGAAAACCATGCGGCTTGCACAGCAGCTGTATGAGGGCGTCGATGTGAAGGGGCACGGCACCATTGGCCTGATCACGTACCTGCGTACGGATTCTACCCGGATCTCCGACGAGGCGGAGCAAATGGCGAAGACGTATATCGGCAGCCAGTACGGCCAGGCGTACGTCCTTAACGGCGAGGGAGCGAAGAAAAACGGGGCTAAGATCCAGGACGCTCATGAAGCGATCCGCCCCACGGATATTTCCCTTACGCCGGCGATGGTAAAGGATTCCTTATCCAGAGACCAGTTCCGACTGTATCAGCTGATCTGGAAGGGGTTTACGGCCAGCCGCATGTCAGGCGCCGTTTATGAGACGACGTCCGTGAAGATCGCGGCCGGCGGGAATGAATTTTCCATGACGGCCTCCCGGCTGAAATTCGACGGCTTTTTGTCGGTGTATTCCGCGGAGGAGGAAAAGGAAGAGAAGAACCAGCTTCTTGGCGCGCTTAAAAAGGGAGACGTGCTGGAGCTTCAAAAGATGGAAAGCGCCCAGCATTTTACGCAGCCGCCGGCCCATTATACAGAGGCGTCCTTAGTTAAGGCGCTGGAGGAGAAGGGGATCGGCCGGCCCAGTACCTACGCGCCGACGATCACGACGATCCTTGCGAGAAGGTATATTGTAAAGGAAAATAAAAACCTTTATATGACGGAGCTGGGCGAGGTGGTCAACCGGATCATGAAGCAGTGGTTCCCCAGCATTGTGGATATTTCCTTTACGGCAAATCTGGAATATCTTTTGGACAGCATTGGAGAGGGACATACCAACTGGAAAACGGTGGTCCGCAACTTTTATCCGGATTTAATGGAATCAGTGGAGGCCGCCAAGCAGTCGCTGGAGACGGTCCATATCGCCGAGGAGGAATCGGACGAGATCTGCGAAATGTGCGGAAGGCGCATGGTGATCAAGTACGGGCCCTTTGGAAAATTTTTGGCCTGTCCCGGATTCCCGGAATGCAAGAATACGAAGCCGTATTTTGAGAAAACGGGGATTCCGTGTCCGAAATGCGGAAAAGAGATCGTGATCAAGAAAACCAAGAAGGGCAGAAAATACTACGGCTGCGAAGCGAACCCCGAGTGTGATTTCATGTCCTGGCTGAAGCCTTCGGCAAAGAAATGTCCGGAATGCGGCAGCTATATGGTAGAAAAAGGAAATAAGCTGGTTTGCTCCAATGCCCAGTGCGGGTACGTGATGAGCAAGGAAGGCTGATGTGCAAAGTATTTGCAATTCCAAATAAAGAACAAGAAATTGTAAATTTTTCTTGAATGTCCCGAAAAGTCTTGCTATTCTGGAAATATCGTGATACAATTCTGTTGACAGAAGATTTTTGCAGAACGATACTAATAGAAAAGAAGGAGGTTTCGGGAAATGAGTGTGGAATTATTGGATAAGACCAGGAAAATCAATAAGCTTCTCCATAATAACAATTCGCACAAAGTTGTATTTAACGATATCTGCAAAGTGCTCAGCGAAATTCTGTTATCAAATATTTTGGTAATCAGCAAAAAGGGGAAGGTCCTGGGGGTAAGTATCTGTCCGGGAGTGGAAGAGATTCATGAGCTGATCGAGGACAAGGTAGGCGGCTATATCGACAAAATGTTAAACGAGCGCCTCTTAAGCGTCCTTTCTACAAAGGAGAATGTGAATCTTGCCACACTTGGGTTTGCAGAGGAAAATGTAAAAAAATATCAGGCGATCATTGCGCCGATCGATATTGCAGGCGAGCGTCTCGGAACCTTGTTTATTTATAAATCCGACGAGCAGTATGATATCGACGATATTATCCTGTGCGAGTATGGGACGACGGTAGTCGGTCTGGAAATGATGCGTTCGGTTAATGAGGAAAACGCAGAGGAAACCAGGAAGGTTCAGATCGTAAAATCCGCGATCAGCACCTTATCGTTCTCGGAGCTGGAAGCGATCACGCATATCTTCGACGAGCTGGATGGAAATGAGGGAATCCTGGTTGCCAGCAAGATCGCGGACCGTGTGGGCATTACCCGTTCAGTGATCGTAAACGCTCTTCGGAAATTTGAAAGCGCGGGAGTGATCGAATCCCGTTCTTCCGGTATGAAGGGAACCTACATTAAAGTATTAAATGATGTGATCTTTGACGAATTAAAGGCCCTGAAGGCGGCGAACGCCAAATAAACGGCCGCTGTTTTAGCGGTTTGCAGGGCAGAAAGCTTACGGGAGTTCCGGCTGGAGCTCCCGGTTTTCGTGTTGATGCAGGCGTTTTCGCGGCGGAGATATTATCTGCGAAGAAATCAACTCAACTGCGGAGATATTATCTGCGGAGAAATCAACTGTGGAGAAACGAACTGCGGAAAAATCAACTGCGAAAAAATGATGGAGGAGGTAAGGAATGGGAAAAAAGCCGGTGATTGTGATCGCGCCGGAGGACGTCAACGACGCGTTCGGCATTGTATTTATTATGAATAAGGAGTACGGCGACTGTATCCGGGAGGCAGGCGGGATCCCCATGGGCGCCGGCGACTACCGGGCCGCGGCGGATTACGCGGATTTCGGGGACGCGCTTTTGATCCCTGGCGGTCCGGATATCCATATGGCCCGCTACGGCCAGTATTTTACGGACTCGGCGGAGATCGCGTCTTTCAGCAACACCAGGGACGATTTTGATTTCGCTCTTTGCGAGGCGTTTTTAAAGGCGGGAAAGCCGATCCTGGGAATTGGGAGAGGCGCTCAGGTTTTAAATGTGGCGCTGGGAGGAACCCTGATCCGGAATATTGGTCCCCATTTGACGGCGGACTGTCATGTTACTGGCCATCTGGGAAATACGTATGCGGTTTTAGACGGCACGCCAGGCGTTTTTACCCATAAAAACGGGGTACATAAGATCCGGCTGGAGGCGGGCTCCCGTCTGGCCGCGTCCATGGGAACGGAGGCGGTTGTCAACAGCTTCCACCATCAGGCGCCCGATAAGCTGGGAGAGGGGCTGATCCCTTCGGCGTACAGCGAGGATGGGATCATAGAAGCCTTTGAACACCGGGAACGGCCGCTTTTTGGCGTCCAGTGGCATCCGGAGCATGCAAGCGACGGATTTCAGAGGGATTTATCCGTGTATCGGATGTTGATCATGGCAGCCGGGGAGGGAAGAGCATGAGAAAGCCAGTAATTTTGATCAATGGAGGCCCGGCGTTCGATAAAACATTTGAAGGAAACAGCTGGGGCATTAATAAAACCTATGTACACGCCGTAGGCGCCGCCGGCGGAGCGCCGGTTTTATGCTCGGGAGAGGACAGCGCCGAGGATTATGCCGATGTCTGCGACGGGCTGATCCTGACAGGAAGCTTTTCCTACTGCCCGCGGCTGGAATTAAAGGACCGTCTGGAGCGTGTGGGCCAGCCGGCAAGAGTGGAGTTTGACAAAAAGCTTTTCTGGGCCTTTAAAGAGGCGGGAAAACCGATTTTTGGAATCTGTCTGGGGCAGCAGATCATGAATCTTTTCCTGGGCGGAACCGTGAGCATTAATTTTAAATATAAGGACGGCGTCGAGCACATGATGACCTCCCATTTGATCCGTACGGAACCGGGTTCCGTTCTTCATGAGCTGTTCGGAGCGGAGTTTTACGTCAACAGCCGCCATAACAACGCCATTGAGGACTTGGCGCCGGGATTTAAGGCGACGGCCTGGTCGCCGGATGGGATCATCGAGGCGGTAGAGCATGAGACGCTCCCCATCTGGGCGACCCAGTTCCATCCGGAGCGGATGCGGGGAGATATTCCGGAGCCGCCGATGGGGCCGGATACGACGCCTTTATTCCGTTGGTTCGTTGGAAAGTGCCAGGGAAACCGGCAGAAGGAAATTTAAAAGTCGGACAAAGAAATCTGATAAAGAAATCTGAAAAATTGTGTTGACAAATCCAGGTGCTGTAAGTATAATGTTTAGGTGCGTATTAGGAGAACCAAAATATGCTGATTAATTTATCTGAAGTTTTTACTCTGGAAGGAAAAGAAAAAACCTGGGAAGTTCCCTTTGAGCAGAAGGAGTACCGCGGCGGAGACGGTGTGTATCCGGTGGTGTCCTCTGAGCCGGTTCGGATCACGGTGAAGAATCTGGGAAACCGCAAGCTTTCCCTTACGGGAAGCGCGGCGGTGACGCTTGAGATTCCCTGCGCCAGATGTCTGGAGCCGGTGCAGTATCCCTGCAGTCTGGAATTTGACCAGGAACTTGACATGAATGTTTCTGACGAGGACAGAGTGAAGGACTTGGATGAACAATCTTATTTATGTGGTTATCATCTGGATGCAGACATGCTGGTCTGTAACGAATTGTCTCTGAATCTGCCGATGCGCGTTCTCTGCAGGGAAGACTGCAAGGGGATCTGCAGCCGGTGCGGGACAAACTTAAATTACAAGACCTGTGACTGTGACCGAACGTCACTTGATCCAAGAATGGCAGCGATCCAGGATATTTTCAAACAGTTTAAGGAGGTGTAACCATGTCTATCTGTCCTAAGAATAAGTCTTCAAAAGCAAGAAGAGACAGCCGCCGTGCGAACTGGAAGATGGGTGCTGTAAACCTGATCAAGTGCAGCAAATGCGGCGCTTTGACCCTGCCCCACAGAGTATGCAAATCCTGCGGCAGCTACAACAAGAGAGAGATCATCAAGACTGAGGAATAATCCGGAGACGGAACGATTCTAAAAAGGTTTTAAAGAAGCGGAAGAGGATTTCCGCCGGTTATGATCAAATTCGCGAATA
>DVFQ01000090.1 GCA_018713185.1 Candidatus Copromonas avistercoris (nom. illeg.)
TTTCGATGAACATTCATCTTAGTTTTCGGACAGTCTCCCCAGGCAATACCCCTCGGTAGTATATAGAGTAAATCATCCCCTCCAATTCGCCGCCTCCGCGGCATAAAATCTGCTAACGATTCCAGGAAAAGGGAACGCGGCGCGTCTTTCCTTTCCCCGGAGTTTTCAAAAACATGGTCATTTTCCTTCTTCCCCGCACATAAACTGTACCAAAACGACCCAAAGGATCCATCCATGAGCGCCAAAACGAAAATCGTCGTCCTGCGAATGAAGGAAATCATCTACACGGCCATTTTTATCGGCTTTGCCCTTCTTTTAATCCTGCTGTTCTTTATCATGTTCTGTCCCAAAAAGGAGACGCCGTCTCTTTCCGAACCGGCTGCGGAAACCCCGGTTTCCTCCGGCGGCGCGGCCTCGGCCGGAGCCTCCGATGTTTCTTCTCCGCTCTATAATCCGGGGCTTTATTCCTCCCCCATCGTTCTCGGAAGCCAGAATGTAAACGTCGAAGTAACCGTAAGCTCCGATCAGATCACTTCCGTGTCCCTTGTGCCTTTAAGCGATTCCATCGCCACCATGTATCCCTTAATGCAGCCGGCCATGGATTCGTTATCGGAGCAGATTGTCGCAAATCAGTCCCTGGAGGGCCTGGAATATCCGGCCGGTTCCCAGTACACCTCGACGGCACTTATGAATGCAGTTAAAACAGCTCTGAATAAAGCCGTTTTAGAACAGACCGCTTCGACGGATACATAAAAAGAAAACTGTCGGCAGATTTAAGCTTTCCATTGGGCAGCTAAAAAAAGTTGCCCAAAAGGAAAATTTCTGCTTGACAGTTTTCTTTTTGTCCGATATACTCTTTTCCATGGTAGCAATTTACCATGATAAATTACTAATTTATTAAAACATATTTATTTGAAACTTAATGAAAGAGGCCGAAAGCAGCAGGCAACTCCCCCTTTTACATTTACAGGAGTCTATAAACCGGCCGAACCAAACAGGAGGAATACCCTTATGAAAAAAACATCCTTGCTTCTAGCCATTGGCGCGTCCCTTTCCCTTTCATCCTATCTGCTCTCCGGCTGCACGATTCCGGGCGCACAGGCCGCCCCGCGCACCGAATCCAGCCTTATTGATCCCGCCGGAGAAACCAGCACAGAACCGGCCGGTGGAACCAGCACAGAATCAGCGGAAGAAACCGCCATGGAAACCGGCGAAGCCTCCGCCTCCAACCGGCTGGAGGATATTTTAGAGCGGGGCTATATCGAGGTCGCGACGGAACCGGCTTTCGCACCCAATGAATTTATCGATCCCACCAAAACCGGCGATGATCAATACGTAGGGGCTGATATCGAGCTGGCAAACTATATTGCCGAACGCTTAGGCGTCGAGCTTCGTTTAAAGCCCATGGATTTTACCACCGTTCTCGGCAGCATCACCACCGGAAAATACGACCTTGCCATTTCCGCCCTTGCATATACTCCGGAGCGGGCGGAAGCGATGGACCTTTCAAAGGGCTATTACTACGGAAGCGAGGATCCTCAGACCGCCTACGGCCTTTTGATCCGCAAGGAGGACGCGGATCAGATCCAGTCCGCGGCGGATCTTGCGGACAAGATCATCACGTTTCAAAACGGCTCTCTCCAGGAACAGCTGGTGGAAGAACAGCTTCCAGAATGTAAAAACCGGCAGCCCGTCTCCTCCACCAACGACGGCTTCCTTTTAGTAGAGGCCGGACGGGCGGACGCCGCGGCCGCTCACTTAAAAATGGCGCAGCTGTACCTGGATTCCAATCCGAACAGCAAGCTGATGATCCTTCCTGATTTTTATTTCTCCGTCGATCCAAACACCCAGGGAACCAGGATCGGGATCCCCAAGGGAGAAGACGAGCTTACGGAACGGATCAACGAGATCATCGACGAAGTTCTGGAGCAGGATCTCTACAATCAATGGTATGAGGAATACACAGAATACGCAAAAAATCTGGGGATCGACGTATAAATCCCCAGATTTCTCTATACAAGCGTTCCTGAAGCAGATTTCATAGAACCGGCATTTCTTAACATTCTTTACAGTTTTTTCACGAACAGCGCCCGGATCGCGTTCAATACGGCGATGATCATAACGCCTACGTCCGCGAAAATAGCAAGCCACATATTGGCGATTCCCAGCGCGCCTAACAGTAAACAGATCAGCTTGACGCCGATGGCGAACACGATATTCTGGTAAACGATTCCCAGGCATTTCCGGGAAATTTTAATGGCCTTGGCGATCTTCATGGGATCGTCGTCCATTAATACCACGTCCGCCGCCTCAATGGCCGCGTCCGAACCCATGGCGCCCATGGCGATTCCAATATCCGCCCGGGACAAAACCGGGGCGTCGTTGATCCCGTCCCCGACAAAGGCCAGCTTCGCCTTCTCTCTCTTGCCTGCAAGAAGACCGTCCACTTTTTCTACCTTGTCCCCGGGCAGCAGCTCGCTGAACACCTCGTCGATTCCCAAGTCCTTGGCCACCTGATCGGCAACGGACTTGATGTCCCCGGTCAGCATAACAATCTTCTCCACACCGGCCGTCTTTAACGCGGCGATGGCCTTTCCGGCATTGGGCTTGATCCGATCGGAAATTACGACATGACCGGCATAGGCTCCATCAACAGCAACGTGAATGATGGTTCCTACCTGATGGCAGGGGATATAGGAAATCTTCAGCCGGTCCATCAGCTTTCCGTTTCCTACCGCCACTTCTCTTCCATCCACCTTCGCCACGATCCCGTTTCCGCTTAATTCTTCAATATCCGTAACTCTGGCACGGTCCAGTTCCTTCCCGTAGGCACGCTGCAGGCTCCGGCTGATGGGATGGGAAGAGGCGCTCTCCGCCAACGCGGCATATTCCAGGAGCTTCTCGTTTTCCATGGTGCTGTGGTGGATCCCGCTGACCTCAAACACGCCCTCCGTTAAGGTTCCCGTCTTATCGAATACAACGCACTTGGTCTGAGAAAGGGTCTCCAGGTAATTGGAACCCTTTACCAAAATTCCTTCCTTGCTGGCGCCGCCGATTCCGGCAAAAAAGCTTAAGGGAATGCTGATTACAAGGGCACAGGGACAGCTGATTACAAGGAAGGTCAGCGCCCGGTAAATCCACATGCCCCAATCGGCAGGAAGGTCCAAAAACAGCATCCGAAAAACCGGCGGGAGGATCGCCAGCGCCAGGGCGCTGTAACAGACCGCAGGCGTATAAATCCTGGCAAATTTGGAGATAAATGCCTCGGAACGGGACTTTCTGGAGCTGGCGTTTTCCACAAGATCCAGGATCTTGGAAACCGTCGATTCCCCAAACTCCTTCGTTGTGCGGATCTTTAAAACACCAGTCATATTGATGCAGCCGCTAATAATCTCGTCCCCCGGCTTTATATCCCTGGGAACGCTCTCGCCTGTCAGCGCACTGGTATTCAAACTGGAGCTTCCTTCCTCGACGATTCCGTCAATGGGCACCTTTTCCCCAGGCTGCACGACGATAATCGTCCCAATCTCCACCTCGTCCGGATCCACCCGCCAAAGCTTTCCTTCACGCTCCACATTGGCATAATCCGGCCGGATATCCATAAGCTCGCTGATGTTCCTGCGGCTTTTTCCAACCGCGTAGCTTTGGAACCACTCTCCCACCTGGTAAAACAGCATAACGGCGATGGCCTCCGTATAATCCCCGTCTCCCGTTACCGCAAGAACGATCGCGCCCACTGTAGCAACCGCCATCAGAAAATTTTCATCAAAGACCTGTCGGTTTTTGATTCCCTTTCCAGCCTTCAGTAAAATATCATAACCAATAATCAGGTAAGGCACCATATAAAGGGCAAAACGGAGACCCCCCTCTGACGGCGCCAGGCTGACCGCGATTAAAAGAACAGCTGCGGCTAAAATCCGCATCAGCATTTTTTTCTGTTTTTTGTTCATCCCGAGACCTCCCGAAGCGCTGATATTTGGCGCCGGAATCTGCTGCTTTCCAGCGTTCCCGGCGCCATTTCATCCAAACTTCTCTTATAAGAAAATTTCGCAGTCGCTCTCGACCTTTTTGCAGTTCTTAAGGACCTCCGCCATAACCGCCTTGGGATCCTGGCCCTCCTCGAATTCCACGTTCATCTTTAAGGTCATAAAGTTCACCACCGCGTCCTTTACTCCAGCCGTATTCTTAGCCGCCTGCTCCATCTTGTTGGCACAGTTAGCGCAGTCCACATCAATCTTATACGTTTTCTTCATCATTGCCTCTCCTTTCAAATCTTGCTTTCATGAACAATTAAGCATTTATTTAATTGATGGTT
>DVFQ01000091.1 GCA_018713185.1 Candidatus Copromonas avistercoris (nom. illeg.)
AGGCGGAAGAAAAGTTTTAGCTGCCAGAAGAGCAAAAGGTAGAGCAAGATTATCAGCTTAATGAACCAAGAGAGTATCCGGAAGTTAGGAAAACTTTTGGATACTCTTTTTTTAATCCGTTGTCTTTCAGGAGTAATTAAATGAAACGGTTTCATTCTATAAAGAAAAACAGCGATTATCAGAAGGTTTACAAAAACGGAATATCATATGCCAACAAGTATCTTGTCATGTATGTATTGGAGACGGACGGAGACGATATCCGAATCGGAATTTCCGTCAGCAAACGGGTAGGAAACAGCGTAGTCCGGCATCGGTTTACAAGGCTGGTCCGGGAAAGTTTCCGTTTGAATCGGGACAGATTGAAAAGCGGAAGAGACATCATAGTCGTTGCGCGCGCGGCGGCGAAGGATAAAAGTTTTGACAGAATTGAGCGTGCTTTTTTGCATCTTTGCGGGCTGCATAACATTTTAAAAGAATCGAAGTGAGCGGTTTCATGAAACGAATCTTGATTGGTCTGATTAAATTTTACAGGAGATTTATTTCCCCCTGTTTGGGCCCTCACTGTATTTATACGCCGACGTGCTCCCAGTACGCCATGGAAGCACTGGAAAAGTACGGCGCTATAAAGGGGACTTATCTTGCTTGCAGGCGGATCCTTCGATGTCATCCGTTTGCAAAGGGCGGTTATGATCCAGTTCCGTAAAACGACCAGGAGGTAAGGTATGGTTTTGACAAAGGCAGGGTCGATCCTTGGACCCATTGCGACTGTCCTTGGTTATATCATGGACATTCTTTTCCGGTTCACAGACACCTTCGGAATCATGAACGTGGGTCTGTGCATTATTCTCTTTACGATTGTAATGAAGATGTTAATGCTTCCTCTTACGATCAAACAGCAGAAAACAACGAAGCTGATGGCGGTGATCAGTCCTGAGGTACAGGCGATCCAGCGAAAATATAAGGGAAAAACGGATACGGCTTCCCAGCAGAAGCAAAATGTAGAGATCCAGGCGGTTTATGATAAGTATGGAACCAGCATGACCAGCGGATGCTTGCCGATGCTGATCCAGCTGCCGATTTTGTTTGCTTTGTACCGGGTTATTTATAATATCCCGGCCTATGTACCGTCCGTCCGCGTTTACTTTGACAATGTGGTAACTCCTTTGATGCAGCAGCCGGATTATGCGTCCCTGCTTTCGGGAATTACCAATCTGACGTCGGCGTTGGGCGGAACTGCTATTGAAAATTATGATTTTGCAAACGCCAACAAGCTGGTGGACATGCTTTATAAGTTTACCACCGCTCAGTGGGGCGAGTTAGAAGCTTTGTTCCCCAGTATTTCTGGTGTGATCGCGGAGAATGCGGCTGTTGTAGAACAGATGAACAGCTTCCTGGGTCTGAACATGGCGGAGGCGCCGGGCTGGGTGCCTTCCTTTGCCTGGATCATTCCGATCCTTTCTGCTTTGACCCAGTGGCTTAGCGCGAAATTAATGAGCGGCCGTCAGGCGCAGTCCGCTTCCGACAGCGACAATCCCATGGCGCAGTCCATGAAAACCATGAACGTCACCATGCCGATCTTTTCAGCCTTTATCTGTGTGACCCTTCCCTGCGGTATCGGTATTTACTGGATTGCTACCAGCGTTGTGACGATTCTTCAGCAGCTTGCGATCAATTCTTATATGGATAAGGTTGATATCGATGAGATGGTGAAGAAGAATCTGGAAAAGGCCAATAAGAAGAGGGCGAAAAAAGGTCTTCCGCCGGCAAAGATCACTCAGAATGCCACCGCTTCTTTAAAGACTCTGAAAGAGGAGGAGGAAAAGGAGAAGGCTGCTGAGGAGGCGAAGAAGGAGCGGATCGCAAAGCAGATCGAAGAATCCAATAAGCTTTATAATACCGACGCCAAGCCGGGCAGCATCGCGGCCAAGGCGGCCATGGTACAGAAATACAATGAAGCTCATGAAAAGCGCAAATAATTAAGGGGGGTCTATAATGGAAATGATTACGGTAACTGCGAAAACAGTCGAAGATGCGATTACGCAGGCGTCTATGCAGCTTGGCGTAAGCAGCGACAAAATCCAATATGAAGTGGTTGAAAAAGGCAGCGCCGGACTCCTTGGAGGATTGATCGGTGCCAAGCCGGCGGTCATCCGTGCGAAAAAAGTGGAATCCATCGATGAAAAAGCGGCGGAGTTTTTAACCTCCGTGTTTGACGCGATGGGGATCATGGTAACCATCGACGCGAAGCTGGATGAAGAAGAGCGGGAGCTTTCCATTAATCTTTCCGGAGACGAAATGGGAATTTTGATCGGAAAGAGAGGACAGACCCTGGATTCCCTTCAGTATCTGGTAAGCCTGGTCGTAAATAAGGAAACGGAAAATTATCTCCGCGTGAAGCTGGATACGGAAAACTACCGGGAGAGACGCAAGGAGACGTTAGAGACGCTGGCGAAGAATATTGCCTATAAGGTAAAGAGGACCAGACGCTCCGTTTCGCTGGAGCCGATGAATCCCTATGAAAGACGGATCATCCATTCAACGCTCCAGAATGATAAGTTTGTATTTACAAGAAGCGAGGGAGAAGAGCCCTTCCGTCATGTGGTAGTCGCTTTAAAGAAAGAAGAACGCAGAGAGCGGCGGCCGCGTACGGACCGGAGACCCAGAGAGTTCCAAGAGCGGCCGGAAACCAGACAGGACGAAGCATAAGACAGAATGAACGATAAGCAAAAGGAATCATAAAACAGAACGCACGCAGGGGTTGCCGATGGCAGCCCCTGTATGCTATGATGATTTTACTGGAGGAGCATTCATGTTTTTTGGGGAATCAGATACAATTGCGGCCATCGCGACGGCGCCGGGAAATTCCGGGATCAGTATTATCCGCATCAGCGGCGAACACGCGGTTTTGACGGCGGACCGTATTTTTAAAAGGAAAAATGGAACCAGAAGCTTAAAGGATGAAAAAAGCCATACGATCCATTACGGCTATATTTATGACGGCGATGAGGTACTAGACGAAGTTTTGGTTCTGTTGATGAAGGGGCCGAAAAGCTATACGGCGGAGGATACGGTGGAGATCGACTGCCACGGCGGAATGCTGGTAACCAGGCGGATCCTGGAAGCAGTCTTAAAGGCGGGAGCAAGGTTAGCGGAACCGGGAGAATTTACGAAGCGAGCCTTTTTAAATGGAAGGATCGATCTGTCCCAGGCGGAAGCGGTGATCGACGTGATCCAGTCAAAAAACGAATATGCCCTAAAATCTTCTGTGGGGCAGCTTCGGGGAAGCGTATCGAAAAAAATCAAGGAGCTTCGGGAAGCGATCCTTTACGAAATCGCTTTTATTGAATCGGCGCTGGATGATCCGGAGCATATTTCTTTGGACGGGTATGGGGAAAAGTTGAAAAATACGGTTCTTTTTGTGGAAAAAGAGCTGGAATCTTTGATCCATAGTGCATCGACGGGAAAAGTAGTTTCCGAGGGCATTCAAACGGTTATCCTGGGAAAGCCCAACGCTGGGAAATCTTCATTGATGAACGTGCTGGTAGGAGAGGATCGGGCCATTGTGACTGAGGTGGCCGGAACCACCAGAGATATTTTAGAGGAGCATATTTCTCTTCAAGGGATCAGTTTAAATGTCATAGATACGGCCGGGATCCACGATACGGAGGACGTGGTGGAAAAAATCGGCGTTTCCAGAGCCATGGCCGCCGCCAAGGATGCGGATCTGATCATTTATGTCGTTGATTCCTCGGCGCCGTTAGATGAAAATGATGTTCAGATCATGGAATTGATCCGGGATCGGAAGGCAATCGTCCTGTTAAATAAAAATGATCTGCCTCCGGTGGTTTCCGCAAAAGAGGTAGAAGCCAAAAGCGGCCATAAGGTTATTTCCATTTCCGCGAAGGAGCAGACGGGGATCGAGCTTTTGGAGGAAGAAATTAAAAATCTGTTTTATCACGGAGCCATCGACTTTAATGATCAGCTTTTGATCACCAATGTCCGCCATCTTCACGCGCTGGAGCGTTCCTTAGAAAGCATGAGGCTGGTGGAGCAAAGTATTGAAAACCAAATGCCGGAAGATTTTTATTCCATCGATTTAATGAACGCTTATGAAAATTTGGGCCGGATTATCGGGGAAGCCGTCGAAGATGATCTGGTCAATGAAATTTTTAGTAAATTTTGTATGGGAAAATAGAAAGAGGAACGAATATGCCGTTTGTGGAAGAAACCTATGATATTATCGTGGTCGGCGCCGGGCATGCCGGATGCGAGGCGGCGCTGGCGGCGGCGCGTTTGGGATTTGAGACCATTATGTTTACGGTCAGCGTGGACAGCATTGCCTTAATGCCCTGCAATCCTAATATCGGAGGCAGCTCCAAAGGCCATCTGGTGCGAGAGCTGGACGCTTTGGGTGGAGAAATGGGAAAAAATATTGATAAAACCTTTATCCAGTCCAAAATGCTCAATGAATCCAAAGGCCCGGCGGTTCATTCCCTGCGCGCGCAGGCAGATAAACAGGATTATACCGCTTCTATGCGGCAAGTGCTGGAAAATACGGAGCATCTGACGATCCGGCAGGCGGAAGTAACGGAACTATTGACGGAGCCGGTGGAACCGGATGCGGAACTTTTATCAGAGCCGGCAAAACTTCCATCAGAATCGATGAAGCTCCCATCAGAACTGGCGGAACCTTCATTAGAATCAGCGGGGGGCGGAAAAAGCAAGCTCCGGCGAGTAACCGGCGTAAAGACGATTTCCGGAGCGGTTTATCGCGGAAAAGCGGTGGTTTTGGCCACCGGCGTTTATCTTAGGGCCCATTGTGTGTACGGAGACGTGGTGCAGCCGACGGGCCCCAATGGCCTGCAGGCGGCAAACCATCTGACGGATTCTTTAAGGGAAAATGGGATCGAATTGTTCCGGTTTAAAACGGGAACACCGGCCAGAGTTGACCGGCGCAGCATTGATTTTTCTAAAATGGAAGAGCAGCGCGGAGATCAACGGATCGTTCCTTTTTCGTTTTCAACGGATCCGGAATCCATTCAGAAGGAACAGGTTTCCTGCTGGCTGACTTATACCAACGAGAAAACCCATGAGATCATCCGCGCTAATTTGGATCGTTCTCCCTTGTTTTCCGGCGCGATCGAGGGAACAGGCCCCAGATATTGTCCGTCCATCGAGGACAAGGTAGTAAAATTTCCGGAAAAAGAGCGCCATCAGGTATTTGTAGAGCCGGAGGGGCTTTATACCAATGAGATGTATCTGGGGGGCATGTCCAGTTCTCTTCCCGAGGACGTTCAATTTGCCATGTACCGCACGGTGCCGGGACTGGAGCATGTAAAGATCGTAAGGAACGCCTATGCCATTGAATATGACTGCATCAATCCGCGCCAGCTGGATGCGTCTTTGGAATTTAAACGAATCAAGGGCCTTTTTTCCGGCGGCCAGTTTAACGGAAGCTCCGGATATGAGGAGGCGGCGGTTCAAGGTTTTATTGCCGGAGTCAATGCGGCGAGAAAGCTTCAAGGGAAAGAAGCGGTGATCCTGGACCGCTCCCAGGCATATATTGGGGTTTTGATCGATGATCTGGTAACAAAAGAAAATCATGAGCCGTACCGGATGATGACATCCAGAGCCGAATACCGGCTTTTGCTCCGGCAGGACAACGCGGATCTGCGGTTAAGAAAGATCGGATATGAGATTGGATTAGTGTCAGAAGAGCAGTACCGGTACGTTTTATGGAAGGAAGAGGCCATTGACACGGAAATCCGGCGGCTGGAACGGGCGACGGTCGGAGCCGGGGAGGCCGTACAGGGATTTCTTGCCGCGCACCAAAGCACGCTTTTAAAATCCGGAATTACTCTCGCGGAGCTGATCAAACGTCCGGAGCTGGATTACTGGACATTAAAGGAGCTGGATCCGAACCGGCCGAAGCTTCCGTTAGACGTACAGGAGCAGGTCAATATTAATTTAAAATATGACGGCTATATCCGGCGGCAGAAGCAGCAAGTCGCTCAGTTTAAAAAGCTGGAGGGAAGGAAGCTCCCGGCGGATCTGGACTATTCGACGGTAAAAAGCCTGCGGCAGGAAGCCGTTCAAAAGCTGAATTTATATAAGCCGCTGAATATTGGCCAGGCCTCCCGGATTTCCGGCGTATCTCCGGCGGATATTTCTGTCTTGACCGTTTTTTTAGAGCATTATAAAAGCAGAAAGCAGCAGAATCAGGGGGAAACCGTATGACGAATCAGTTTAAAGAGGAATTGGAAAACGGCTGTAAAAAATTAAATATCATCCTTTCTGACCGGCAGCTGTTCCAATTTTTCCGCTACTATGAATTGCTGCTGGAGACAAATAAGGTAATGAATCTGACGGCGATCACCGAAGAAAAAGAAGTGATCGAGAAGCATTTTGTGGACAGTCTTCTGCTTGTTCGCGTTCTGGATCAAATGAATGAAAATTCTGGAAAGGCGGAACCGATAAAAGAACGGTTTTCAAAAGGGACCTGTATCGATGTGGGAACGGGAGCCGGTTTTCCGGGGATTCCTTTAAAGATCCTGTTTCCGGAGCTTTCTATGGTCCTGCTGGATTCTTTAAATAAAAGAGTGGGATTTTTAAATGAAGTGATTTCGGAAATCGGTTTATCCGGGATCCGCGCTGTTCATGGAAGAGCGGAAGATCTCGGGAAAAACCGGGAATACCGGGAGCAGTTCGATTTTTGTGTTTCCCGGGCGGTGGCGAACCTATCGACTTTGTCCGAATACTGTATTCCTTTTGTAAAGACAGGCGGATTTTTTATTCCGTACAAATCCGGAAAAAGTCAGGAGGAAATCTCTGAGGCGGAAGGAGCGGTTCTCCATTTGGGCGGAAAAATGGAAGGAACGGTTTTTGAAACGCTTCCAAATTCTGAGGCGGAGCGGGCGTTTGTGCTGATTAAAAAAGTTTTCGCGACGCCGAAAAAATATCCCCGGAAGGCGGGAACGCCCTCCAGGGATCCGATTTCATAATTCTGCTATTTGGCGCCGTTAAAAACCTAAGATTTGTGATCGCTTATCCAAAGAACATATCAATAATTCTGCAGACCTCTTCCGGCTTTTCCAGCTGGGGGAGGTGTCTGGTTTTTGGAATGGTTCCCGATTCAATGGCGGGATTGCATTCCAGATATTCCTTGACGATTCCCTGCGCGTTGGCTTTTTCTTCGCCGGTAAGAATATAAATACTATTATTGATCTGTTCCAGCGTGCGGCTGATGCTGCATTTTGTATAGTTGCATTGGATGCTGGAATAGACTGCTTTCGGAAAATCGCCAAGATGGGCGGATTCATAGTATTTTTCAATCCAGGAAGGTTTTACACTGTAGGGATTGTAAAAATATTCGGTTTGGAACAGCTGTTCCAAATTCTTTTTGGTAGAGGCAAAATGATAAAGCAAGGTTCCAA
>DVFQ01000092.1 GCA_018713185.1 Candidatus Copromonas avistercoris (nom. illeg.)
GAAAAAGAAACTGCTTATTACGGCAGCCAGTGTATTATCGATGGCAGCGCTGCTTACGGCATGCAGTTCTGGAGAAACGAAGGAAGCGGTGGATTTAACCAGCCTGACATTGGATGAAATCATCGAGGGCGCCAAGGAGGAGGGCGAGATCGCTTCCGTAGGAATGCCGGACGACTGGGCCAACTGGGCCGGAAGCTGGCAGGCGCTGTCCGATCAATACGGCATCAGCCACACCGACAGCGACATGAGCTCCGCGGAAGAGCTTTCCACCTTTGAAAATGAGAAGGACGCTCCCACAAAAGATATCGGAGACGTGGGCCAGGCCTTCGGCCCCATGGCGGTGGAGATGGACGTTGTGCAGCCCTATAAGGCCAGCACCTGGGATTCCATTCCGGACTGGGCCAAGGATCCGGACGGAAAGTGGACCATCAGCTATTTAGGCACCATGAGCAGCTTGCAGAATATTGACAATATCGGCGCTCCCATTACCACCTGGCAGGAATTGGCGGACAGCGACTGTCTCGTGACCATCGGCGACGTGGTCCGCGGCGCTTCCTCCCAGATGGCGGTTTTATCCTGCGCCTACGCCCTTGGCGGCGGCATCGACAACATCGATCCGGCCATCGAGTTCTTTAAGGGACTGGCGGAAGAGGGACGGCTGGACGCGGCGGATTACAGTCAGGAGAGAATGGCCAGAGGCGAGGTGGATCTGTACCTTCACTGGGATTATCAGACCTTACGGTACCGCGACCTGGTAAATGAGATCAATCCGGACGCCAACCTGGAGTGCCATATCATGCAGGACGGCCCGATCCAGTCCGGCTACTGCCTGCTGATCAACAAATACGCGCCCCATCCCCATGCGGCGGCTCTTGCGGTGGAGTATCTGTTAAGCGATGAAGGCCAGATCGACCGGGCCAGAGGATATGCCCGTCCCATCCGTGAGGATGTTGAGATCCCGGCAGAGCTCCAGGAGACGATGATCGATAATTCCGAGTACGAGGATACGATCCCGCTTACGGATAATGAAGCCGTATCGGAGATCTGCACCGAGATCGCGACCCGCTGGGAAGAGGAAGTCATCCCGCTGATCGGTTAATAAGAAGCAGGAACGTATTTGCAAGCTATGGCGGCCTGCGGGCCGCCGGAGGATAACATGAAAAATTTAAAGAAAACCGGAGGCAGGATGCTTTTCTTCCTGCCTTTGGGCTTGATTGTACTATTATTTGAATGTGTGCCGTTATTCGGAATGGTCACCAAGGCCTTCGGCGGAGACGGCGGATTTACCCTTGATTATTTTAGGGAAATCATTGAAAAGCCGGTTTATCAGACGGCGGTATTAAACAGCCTTTGGGTCACCATGACCTGTACCATTGTGGGCCTTGTGATCGATTTCTTTCTTGCCATGGCCTTAAGCCGCAGCAAGGGAAGAGGGAAAGCGCTGTATCTGTCGATCTTAAATCTCACCTCCTCCTTCAGCGGCCTCCCTTTGTCCATCGCGTTTATCACGATCCTGGGAACGGCGGGCGTATTCGTCCTGGCGGCGCAGGAGATTGGCTTCGCCCCGTTGGCGAATTACAACTTATACACCATGAAGGGCATGTTCATCGTTTACCTGTACTTCCAGATTCCCATGGGGACGCTTCTTTTGATCCCGACCTTTGAAAAGGTGCGGAAGGAGTGGAAGGAGGCGGCCAGGCTGATGAACGCCGGAAGCGCCCAGTTCTGGCTTAAGATCGGGATCCCGGTGATGATGCCGGGGATCCTCGGCACCTTTAACATGCTGTTTTCCAACGCGGTGGCGGCCTACGCGACGCCCTACCTTCTGGTGAACAACAACATTCCGCTCCTTCCCATCAAAGTGGTCGATATGTTTGTGGGAGACGTCCGGCAAAGGCCGGAGCTGGGGAGCGCCCTGTCGATCACGCTCCTTGCCATCGTTCTCATTGAGATCGGCTTAACGAACCTCTGCAAGAAGCATTTTGAGAAAGGAACAAGATCATGAAGGAACACAAAGGGGCCATGCTGGCGATCAAGATCGTCGCGGCAGTGTTTCTGCTGACGCCGCTTGTCGTCATGTTCATTTATTCTCTGGCGGACCGCTGGATCTCCATCCTGCCGGAGGGCTTTACAATCAGCTACTATATTTCGATCCTGACCAATCCGGCGTTTTTGATGGGCATTGTCCGGGGCATCATCATATCAGCCATCCCGGTCATCATTACCAACATCAGCGTGCTTTTGGCTTTGTATGTCGTCATGGTATATCTGCCGGATATGGAAAAGGTGGTTCAGATCTTCTGCCTGATCCCCACCACCATCAACGGCATCATCGTCGCCACCTCGGTCCTTTCCATGTATGCCGGGTCGGGAACGATCCTGGCCAACCGGATCGTCATGCTGGCCTGCATCTACTGCGTATTCGTCATGCCGGTGACCTACCAGGGAATCCGCAACAGCCTTTACGCCGTCAATATGAAGGGGCTTTTAGAGGCGGCCGAGATGCTGGGCTACCGGAAATTCCACAGCTATGTGACGGTGATCATCCCGTCCATCCTTCCGGGACTGGCGGCCTCCGCGCTGATGGGCTTTGCCGCCTTGTTCGGAGATTTCGCGATCATCAAGATCATCGCTTCCTCCCAGTTTGAAACGGCCCAGGCCTTCCTGTACCGGAACCGGGCGGCGGACACTCAGGAGCTAAGCGCATCCGTTGTCATTCTGCTTCTTATTACCCTGGGGATCAACTACGCGGTACATAAGAGCCAGAACAAACAGAAAGAAAGCAGGGAAAAATAATGGCATATATCACCTTTAAAAATATCAATAAATCCTTCGGTTCCCTTCATGTGTTAAAGGGGATCAACCTGGAAGTGGAAAAGGGCGAGCTTTTAACGCTCCTTGGCCCCTCCGGCTGCGGAAAGAGCACGCTTTTACGCTGTCTTGCCGGCCTGGAGGAGGTGCAGGAGGGACAGATCTTCTTGGAGGATCAGGATATCACAAACCTGGACGCGAGACTGCGCCAGATCGGCATGGTCTTCCAGCAGTACAGCCTGTTCCCCAATATGACGGTGGAGCAGAATCTGGCTTTCGGCTTAAAGATCCAGAAGCTGTCCAAAGAGGAAATGAAAGAGGAGATCACCAAGGCGCTAAAGATGATCGGCATGGAAGATAAACGCAACTCCTATCCGAACCAGCTTTCCGGCGGGCAGCAGCAGCGGGTGGCCTTAGCAAGAGCCATCGTCACCAAGCCCAAGGTGCTGCTTCTTGACGAGCCCTTAAGCGCCATCGACGCCAAGCTTAGAAAGAACCTCCAGATCGAGATCCGCCGGATCCAGAAGGAGCTGAACATTACGACGATCTTTGTCACCCATGACCAGGACGAGGCCATGATCATGTCCGACCGGATCTGCCTCTTAAACGAGGGCGAGATCGAGCAGCTGGGCAAACCCATCGACATCTATACGGAGCCCAAGACTAAGTTTGCCGCCGGATTTATCGGCAACTATAACGTGCTGGATCCTTCCGCCTTCTCCTGGCTCACCGGCGTGAAACTGGACGATGAGGATTCGGTGGCGATCCGTCCGGAGACCATCGCCATTTCCAGGGAGAAGCCCAACCGTGCCAACGCCTACGAGTGGCAGGGAACCGTTCTGGAAAGCCGTTCCAGAGGAAACGTGCTCCGCTATACCATCGACGTAAACGGGATCCAGATTTTTGCGGATACGCTGTTTAGAAGCTTCTCGATCTTTGAGGATCAGGAGAAGGTATGGCTGTCGGTGGAGAAGCGAAACTGCCTGGCAGTGGCCGATAAGGCGGCGAAGCGGACGGGGTATCATACGGCCGCGGAAGAAAAAAAGTCCGCGTAAAACACTGACTAGGGAGACGGTTATGAGAAAAGAAATGTTTTCTGAAAATGGCAACTGGTATAAAGGGAATCTTCATTCCCATACCACAAATTCCGACGGAAGGCTCCGTCCGGAGGAGGCGGCAGCCTTTTATAAAAATTACGGCTATCATTTCGTGTGCTTCAGCGAGCACGACTATTATACGGATCTGCGGGAGCAGTTTGACGGTGAGGATTTTATCCTGCTTCCAGGCGTGGAAGCGTCCGTGGTTTTAATGGACCGGGACCGGACTCACGTGATCAAGACTCATCATATCCACGGGATCCTGGGAAATCAGGCCATGCAGAAAGCGGCGGGAGAGCGGCTTTTAAAACACGGGGAGCGGCTGACTCCGCCGGTCTATTTAGAGCAGTGGGACGGCCTTAAGGCGGCTCAGGACATGATCGACCAGCTGAATTCCAGGGGCTGCTTTACCACCTACAATCATCCGGCCTGGTCCCGGGTGGAGACGGGGGACGTGGTTGGGATCCGCAATGCCTGGGCCGTTGAGGTGTATAATTACGGGACGGAAGTGGAGTGCGGCGAAGGGTTTGACAGCGTGTTCTGGGATGCCATGCTGCGAAAGGGCGTAAGGATCCACGGCTTTGCTTCCGACGACAACCATAATCCTCCCAAATTCTTTGACAGCTTCGGCGGCTATGTGATGGTGCGGTCCGAGGAGCTGACCCATGAAGCCATTGTGAACCATCTTCTTGCGGGAGACTATTATTTTTCCGCAGGCCCCTCCATCTTCCAGTGGGGGATTGAAGACGGGCGGGTGTTTGTGGTATGCTCGGAGACGGAACGGATCAACTTCATCGCCGGAGGGCCCATCGGAAGAAGCGAAACGCTTTTGGCCCATACGAATCCGCTGACCGGAGGCGCTCATGTGCTGCGGGGCGATGAAACCTATATCCGGATCGAATGCATTGATAAGCAGGGCAGAAAGGCTTGGACCAACGCGCTGTTCCTATAAGGAATGAGGTGGAACGGTTCTGTTTTTGGAACAGTTTTTTGGAGACGGCCGGCCCTTTAAGGAGAACACAATGAGGATTTGCTGTGACTTTCATTCCCATACCATCTACGGGGATGGGCGGAATACGCCGGAGGAAATGATCCAGGCGGCCTGCGCCTTGGGATTTACAGATTTCGGGATTTCCGAGCATGGATTTTTAGACCATTACGCCTATTCGGAAACCGGGACCTTCGGGATGGATGAAGCCGCGTTTTCGCGGTACCGGGAGGAGATGGAGGCGCTTAAGGAAAAGTACCGGAACCGGATCCGGATCTATACCGGCGTGGAGCGGGACGGAATGGGGCCGAAGCAGGAGGCGGACTATGTGATCGGCTCTTCCCACCAGCTTTTCAAGAACGGAGCGTACGTCATGGTGGATGAATCGGAGGAGATCCTCGCCGACGCCGTAAACCGGCTCTGGAAGGGAGACTGGTACGCTATGACGGCCGATTATTACCGTCAGGAGAAACAGATCGCAGAGCTTACGGAATGCGATTTCATCGGCCACTTCGACCTGATCACCAAGTTCAATCAGGATTACCGGCACTTTGACGAAAGCTTAGACGCTTACCTGGAACCGGCCCTGGACGCCATGCGGGAATTAAATAAAGCTCATATTCCCTTTGAGATCAATACGGGAGCCATGTCCAGAGGCTTCCGAAAGGAGCCTTATCCGTCGGCCCTGCTTTTGCGGGAGTTAAACCGGATGGGCGGAACCATCATGATCAATTCCGACAGCCATCGGACCGATACCATCGGCTGGCAATTTGAGACGGCGGCGCGGCTGGCGGTAAGCTGCGGCTTTGACGGCTATTACGCGCTGCTTCCCGGCGGCGGCCTTCAAAAGATCCGGTTTTGATCCGGCTTTTTGATCCGGCTTTGCCGCGCCTGCGGGGAGGCTTCCAACGGCTCCCCGGATAATTTTCAAATTGATTCGTGAAATTCAAAAAATATCATTGACATTTCCTCGGTTTTATATTATACTACCTACCGTAATCGAGGCGTGGCTCAGTTTGGTAGAGCGCTGCGTTCGGGACGCAGAGGTCGCAAGTTCGAATCTTGTCGCCTCGATTTGGTACACGGCCTGTTGGTCAAGCGGTCAAGACGACGCCCTCTCACGGCGTAAACCCGGGTTCGATTCCCGGACAGGTCACTCGCTGCTGCGGACGCGGCAGTTTTTTAATCAGAAAATTTCAGATATGCCATTGTAGCTCAGCCGGTAGAGCACTTCACTCGTAATGAAGGGGTCGCGTGTTCGAATCACGTCAATGGCTTTTGGGGATTCCTAAAGACGTCTTGCTTCGCAAGGCGTCTTTTGTTTTATAAAAAAACAGCCACCCGTTATGATATGATA
>DVFQ01000093.1 GCA_018713185.1 Candidatus Copromonas avistercoris (nom. illeg.)
AGATTAAAGGCGGCGAATGGGGGGCTATCAACTTCAACAATATGGTACCTGTCCACCCAGGCAACAAAAAGAGACTGGATCAGCCTTACCGCTGTTCCAGTCTCTTTCTGCATTTTCCAATCTTAAAATTGTACGATTTCTTTGATCTCCTCCGCCGGTTCTACCGCTTCCGCGTACAGGACCGGACCGACTCCGTCATAGTCCTGCCAGTATTCATAAGCGATCTTGGCGCGAACCTTCACCCATTTGCCTGTATCCAGCGTCCGGGCCTCCCTTGCCTTGCAGATAAAGCCCAAAAAGGTCATATCCGCCTCGCAGCACGTCATCGCCATCCGCCCCGGGACAAAATAGTTTTTCGGGAACTCCGGAGATTTTAGCACCATGGCCGTAAATTCCACAACCTTCCCCTCATAGCGCTCCTTATTATCCAGGGCGTCGATATACCAGATCCCATAATTTTCCGGCGTGATCTCGACCACGTCCGCCGTCATGTCGTAGGGCAGATCCTCCTCCAAAAGCTCCTGGGGAATCTCTCCCTCCGCATTCTCAAAAATCATATCTGCCTGAGGATTCAGCGCCTTCAGTCCCCGGCGGTATCGGGTAATATTCTCATCGCTGACCTCGTCGCACCGGTTCATGATAATCAGCTCGGAATTCCGAACCAAAAGCGCCAGCAGCGGCTTCATATTATTCAGATAAAGCTCAAAAGTGGATCCATCGATAATCGTGATCTGCTGGAACAGCTGGCACTCCGGCGGAAGCCGCAGCTGATCCTGGGGCCACATGCCGTTCCACTCGATTAAAACCCGGTCCGGATGGTACAGCGCGTCCAGACGGCCGAAAAAGTCGCCGTCCAGTTCCGACGCGTCCTCCACCATGATCAGCTTCGTCCGCGTCCGCTTTAAAAGCTCTTTATCGTACTCCGTATCACCCTCTTCGCAGAGAACCAAAACCGTGATCCCGTCCGACTGGAAATAATCCTGCTGCAGCGTATAGGAAATGAACTGAGTCTTTCCCGCTTCCAAAAAACCGTTGATCACAAATACCGGGAGCCTGTCCTCTTGATTGATCACCATTTGTCTATCCCCCAAATCCTACTGCTCAAAAGCCGCTTTCAAAGCATCTTCTTTCAGATTGGAACCGATCACGCACACCTTGCCAGTATAAATCGGCGCTCCGGTCCGGATCTCGGTTTCCTCCGGCACCAGGTCAAAATAATGCCAGGTTCCTTCCTCATCCGGAAGCATTCCCTTCGCCCGCAGCACCTGGCCGTACCGGTCCGTATTCGCCAGCTCATGCAGGATCGATTCCAGCTTTTCTCTGGAAATCTTCCGGCTGGTTTCCAGACCCCAGCTGGTAAACACTTCGTCCGCGTCATGACCATGGTGATGATGGTGGTGATGTTCGTGGCCGCACCCGCACTCTTCATCATGGTGATGATGATGCTCGTGACCGCAGCCGCATTCTTCATCCTCGTCATGATGGTGGTGGTGATGCTCATGGCCGCACCCGCACTCTTCATCCTCGTCATGATGGTGATGGTGATGCTCGTGGCCGCACCTGCACTCCTCGTCCTCGTCATGGTGATGGTGATGCTCATGGCCGCACCCGCATTCCTCATCCTCGTCATGGTGATGGTGATGATGGCGCACTTCTTCCAAGAGTTCAGCCGCCATATCGTCGGCAGGCTTCTCGATGATCTCCAAAAGCTGGGCGCCCGTCAGGGTTTTGATCGGAGTGGTCACGATGGCCGCCTTGGGGTTCTTCTCCCGAAGAAGCTCCACGCACTGGGCTACCTTATCGGCGTCCGCCACATCCGTCCGGCTTAAAACAATAGTTCCGGCGCTTTCAATCTGGTTATTGAAAAACTCGCCGAAATTCTTCATATACATTTTGCATTTCTGCGCGTCTACTACAGTTACGGAACCGTTTAAGGTCACGTCGATCTCTCCCGCCACGTCGCAGACCGCTTTCATTACATCCGAAAGCTTTCCTACGCCCGACGGTTCGATGATCACCCGGTCCGGCGCGTATTTCGTCAGCACCTCATTTAAGGAACGGCCGAAGTCGCCCACCAGGGAACAGCAGATGCAGCCGGAATTCATTTCCCGGATCTCAATGCCGGAATCCTGTAAAAAACCGCCATCGATCCCGATCTCGCCGAATTCGTTTTCGATCAAAACCACCTTTTCTCCCGCGATGGCTTCCTCCAGAAGCTTCTTAATAAACGTCGTCTTTCCTGCTCCTAAGAACCCGGAAATAATATCAATCTTTGTCATTCTGACACCCTTCCTTCCATACTGCCGGGACAAATATCTCCCGTTGCCTGTTACTAACTTTAGCACAATTTCCCACAAAGTCAAGTCCCGACGGCGCTCCCGGAAGCGGCGCCCCCGGAAGCTCCCAGCCTTTTTCCAATGCCCGCGCCCGGCGCCGGCCAGCGTCTGCACCGGCCGCAGTCCCGCCGGCGTCCGCCTCCGGCTGCGCGGGGCGGCATACCCCTTGCCTTAGTCCGCCTCCTCCAGCACGCACAGGATTTCCTCCGGCTTCTCGATCAGGTATTCCGGATGGAAGGCGGCCAGCTCTTCCCGCCCCCTAAAGCCCCACAAAACCCCGACGGTGGTCATTTTCGCATTCTTTCCGGTCTGCATATCCGTATTGGTATCGCCAAAATACAGGCACTCCGAAGGCTTTGCACCCATGGCGGCCGCGGCCGTAAGCGCTCCCGTCGGATCCGGCTTTTTTGGGATCCCTTCCCGTTCTCCGATCACCTGATCGAAACAGCCCTTCCCGAACACATGCTCCACCGTCGCCACCGCCTGGGCGTATGGCTTATTGGACACCACCGCCAGCTTAAGGCCTTTTTTCCTCGCCTCCTTTAAAAGCTCCGAAATCCCATCATAGGCATGCATCTTATAGTTGCAGTCTCTTCCGAAAATTTCCATATAAACCGGCAGGATTGCCTCATAATGGGTAAGCTCCCGGTCGCCGCAGGCCAAAAGGGAGCGGCGCATCTGCATCCGGTAGCCGTCCCCAACGATGGTCTTCATCTGCTCCTCCGTAAGAGGGCCGAGGCCGAACCGGGCCAAAGCCTGATTGGTACAATAGGTAAGCGCGTGGATGGAATTCACCAACGTCCCATCCAGATCAAAAATCAAACATTTATACTTCACACGAACGCCTCCGTTCTTTCTTCTCTGTTTTTCCTGGTCTCCCAACTTCCAAGTTTACCATAGAGGATTTTCCTTTACAATAGGAATTCCCATCTTTTGATCCATCAATTTTTTACTTGCCACATTGACCGTATCAGGAGTATAATAAATGCCATCCAGCTGGATTTCCATCTGGAAGGAATTGACCCCGGCCCGTTAAAGGTTCCGGTCCGCATCACCGTTCCGATCCCGGAGTCCATCAATCCGGAATTCTTCTGCGTCCTTCATTACCTGGAAAATGGCAAAGTAGAAGAGTTCCTTTACCCGGATATGGAAATCGACGAGGCAAACAGAACCGCTTCCTTTACCGTTACCAGCTTCAGTACCTTCGTTCTCGCGGAGGAAGGAATCGACTATGCGAAGGTACAGACGCCCTCCAACGCGGAGGAATTTAAGGCCCTGGCCGACGCGCTTCCAAAGGCGGATGATCTGAATGATGAAGATTATGAAGCCATCGGCTTAAGCGTGGCGAAGCTGGGCGAAGCCCTTATCGAAGGCGACGCCAAAGCAGGCGACATTGACGAAGAGCTTCTTGTGAAGCTGGACGCTCTTTTTGGAGAGTATTATCAAGTCGAGGTTAGCTATGAGGGCGCGGATTTTGATGTAATCGGCCTTCATCTTCTGGCTTATGTCTGCGGAAAAGGGAAGGCGATCGGAACAGCCTTCCTTGCTGACGAGATCGAAGTAGCTACCAGCAGCAACGCCGCTGAAAAAGCAAGCTTCCATTTATCCGCCTTGATCCTGACCAAGGATGGCAAGGAAATCGAACTAGACGGAAGCTTAAAAACCCCGCTTCTTATTTACATGGATGCCCCCGAGGGATACGATGAGATCGCTGATGAGAACGATTCCATCGTTATGCCGGGCGGAAGCAAGGAAGATCTGACCTATGAGGACGGTATGCTGCGGTTCTATGTCAGCCACCTGGGCGATTTCTCCATCCGGGGAAGCAAATCCCAGCCCAGCAGACCCAGTTCCTCCTCCGGCGGCGGAGCCAAGGCAGCCACGGTAAAACCGCCCAAGAATCCGGCAGGCGGAAGCTGGAAACTGGTAAACGGAAGCTACAGCTATCTGTACAGCGACGGAACGAAAGCCGTCAACTGCTGGCTGGAAATTGACGGTCAGTGGTACTACTTTAACATGCAGGGAGTCATGTCCACCGGCTGGTTAAAGGACGGCGGAAACTACTTCTATCTGAATCCCGCGACCGGCTCCATGGTAACCGGCTGGCAGCAGATCGATGGAAAATGGTACTATTTCAATGAAAGAAGCGACGGCTTCAAGGGCATGATGTACGCCGATACGATCACTCCCGACGGCTATGAAGTAGACGGGAACGGCGCTTGGGTGCAGTAATACTCCTGCCGCACAGGATAAATCTCTGAATCATTGGTCCCCAGAACAGTACAGGACCGCCGCGCTGTAAATCAAACAGCGCAGCGGTCCTTTTTCGATTATTCGTACCGCAAAGCGTCAATCGGGTCGGCCTTCGCCGCCTTGGAGGCAGGATAAATTCCAAAGAAAATCCCCACCACGGCAGAAAAAGAAACCGCTAATAAAATCACCCCTGGCTTAATCACCACCGGGAGGCCTAGCGCGGCGCCGCCCACCGTTACAATGGAAACCGCAAGAATGACGCCGATGGCTCCCCCGCAGGCCGCGAGAATCGCCGACTCCGTAAGGAACTGGATCATCACGTCCCTGGTCCTTGCTCCTAACGCCTTCCGAATCCCGATCTCTCTGGTCCGCTCCGTCACCGATACCAGCATGATATTCATAATCCCGATTCCGCCGACTAAAAGAGAGATCGCCGCGATTCCGCCGACCGCCGCGGACAAGGCTCCCATGACACCGTCCACCGTTCCCATCTCCTCAACGGCGGTCTGGGCAGAAAAGTCTTCCGGATTTCTCCCCTTCATTTTCGCGATAAAGGTCATCAGCCGGTTCATGAAATCCGGCATATCCGTCCCTTCCGCCGCGAACAGACGGCAGGCATAGAAATTATCGTTGGGCCAGGTTAAAATCGTATAAGGAAGAAAGGCCGCTCCCGTATCCCCGCCGGTCCCCATCATCAGCGCCTGGAACGCGTTCATCTCCTTTTCGTAAACGCCCACCACCGTATATTCATCGGTATTTCCATAAAACGTCGTGCGGAAGGTCTTTCCCACCGCGTTTTCCGTCCCGAACAGCTTTTCGGCGCTCTTCTTTTCCATGACCACATTCTTTTTCCGGCCCAGAACGTCGCCCTCGTTCAAATACCGCCCGTAAAGGATCGTTACCGGCTGCACCTCCTGATACGGATAATCGACGCCGGAGAAGTCGAATTTCATCGTCGTGCGTCCGGCGTGAACATCCGTGGAAATACTCGCGGAGCTGTCAATGTAGGCGATCTCATCTCCGAATACCTTCTTAATCCGATCCAGATCGTCCAGCGTAAAATAATCGCTGGTCCGCACATCCTCGACCCAGTACCCGATGCTGATATACGCCTGGGTAATTCCCACATCTTTATACAGATCAGAAAACAGCCCCCGCATGGTATCGCCGATGGATACGATGGAAATTACGGAGCCGATTCCGATAATAATTCCCAGCATCGTCAGAAAGGCGCGCATTTTATTGGCCCGGATGGCATAAAACGCCATCACCATATTTTCGATCAGCATACCGCTTCCTCCTTGTTTTGCCGGTTCCGGTAAAGTCCCTTTGTATGGATTCTCCCGCTTACAGGAGTCGGATTTTCATTGATCCGATCCTCCAGGATCTGGCCGTCGGAAAAGCGGATGATCCGGTCCGTAAAGGCCGCGATATTTTCCTCATGGGTGACCACCACCACGGTGGCCCCGGCTTTATGCAGCTCGGAAAAGATCTCCATGATCTCGATCGAAGCCGCCGTATCCAGATTTCCCGTAGGCTCGTCCGCCAAGATAAGCGGCGGCTCATTGGCTAACGCCCTGGCAATGGCGACCCGCTGTCTTTGTCCGCCGGAAAGCTCGTTCGGCATATGGTAAGCCCGCTTGGAAAGGCCCACGCACTCCAAAAGCTCCATCGCCCGCTCGGTTCGCTTTTTCTTGGAAATCCGGGCGTAGGTCATGGGAAGCTCTACGTTTTTTAGCGCCGTCGTCCGGGAAATCAGATTAAAGGACTGAAAAACGAATCCGATCTTCTGATTTCGGATAAAAGAAAGCTCATTAGAAGAAAGCCCGGCGGTATCCACTCCGTCCAGATAATAATGGCCCAGCGTCGGCCGGTCCAGACAGCCCAAAATATTCATCAAAGTCGATTTTCCAGAGCCCGAATGGCCCATGATCGCCACAAACTCCCCGCGGCGGATGGTCAGATCGATCTTTTTTAGGCCCAGAACCTTAATGGCCCCCGTATCGTAAATCTTGACCAGATTCTCCAAACGGATCAGTTCCTCCGATTTTTTCTGCGGCAGACCTCCCGATTCTGCTCCTGACCTGATTTTCCACATGCTCCCGCCTCCCTACTGCATAAGCGGCACAGCCGCCATTCCTTCCGCGTAGGAAGCGTTGGGAGCCGCCACCACCTGAGAGGACTCGTCCAAATGCTCTCCTTCAGCGGGAGTCACCTGGATATCCACGTTGCCCTCCACACCGGTAGTCACCGGGACCCAGTGGACCGCTCCATTTTCAACCACCTGCACATAGTCCCCGCCGCCGTTTGAAAAGATGGCGGAGGCCGGAACAGAAAGGGCGTCCTTGGCCGTTTCCAGAAGGATCTCCGCCCTGGCCGTGATCCCGGCAATTAACTTTGTATCCGAGTCCGTGATCCGGATCGTCGTAGGGATCACCCGCTCCGTAGAGCCGCCGCCCCGCTCCTCTCCCGTCGGAGAAATGGACACCACCTGACCTTCTACCGTTTCCCCATCCAGAATATCCGCGGTAATATCCGCCGGCTGTCCCACGGCCACCTTTCCAATGGAATACTCGCTGACCGGGATTTCCATCTCCAGCACCTCAAGGTTCTCGATAATAAAAATCGGCTCATCATTTTCCGTTTTGTCGGCAAACCGCCCTACCTTTGTATTGACCCGCACCACCGTTCCGTCGATGGGACTTTTGATCTGGGTATCCGCTAACTGCTCCACTGCCTTTTCATAATCAAATTTCGCCTTTTCCACCTGCAGGCTGTAGGATTCGTCGGCGATCGCCGCGCCATTCTGCAGCCGGTAGGAATCCTTCTGCCGCCGGGCGTCGTTCAACGCGTTCTGAGCCGTCTCCAATTCCACATAAGAAAGGCTTCCGCTGTCATAAAGCGCTTTTGTCCGGTCATAGCTGGCCTGCGCCGTATTAAAATCCTGAACCGCCTTTTCGTATCCGGACTTGGCGTCCCGGTTCTGCTCGTTTAAGGCCGCCACCGCCAGGTCATAGCTGTTTTTTGCGATATCCACTTCTTTTTTCAGATCCGTATCATCCAAAACCGCCAGCAGCTGTCCGGCCGTTACCTCGTCTCCCTCTTTCACCAGAAGATCCAACACCTCCGCGTGGAGATTGGAAACCACGTCTACACTGTCGGTCCCCGCCACCGGCCCGCTGACCGCGAGACGGTTTTCCACATCCTTCCGGACCGGATTTACAACGCCTACCGTAAGCGCCGTCTGCCCGGCCCCGGCTAACGCGTTGAAACCGGCGGCGCCCAAAACCAGTACCGCCGCCGCGATCATAACGATCTTTTTCTTTCTGCCCTTTTTCTTTTTTCCTCCTTGGCCGCCGCTCATCAGCTGTTCCAGTTCCCTGTCGAATTCCTCCGGTGCGATCTTCTCTTCACTGCTCATAATTTTAGTCCTCTTCTCTGTGATTGCGGCGGAACCTCTTAAAAACGACTCTTCAAAAAATCCATCCGCCGTCTT
>DVFQ01000094.1 GCA_018713185.1 Candidatus Copromonas avistercoris (nom. illeg.)
ATCCCGATCTGTATAGCGCCCTGGGCGTACTCAGCCGCCTCTTTCTCACTCCCTCTGCCAAGGGCGTGGGCCACCTTCACCTGGCCGCCCATTTTTGCCAGATTGCTGACGCCCTGAGAAAACCAGGTGTACATACCGGCGGAGCCAACCGCCGCCACCGCGTCGGCGCCCACCAGCCCGATCCAGGCCATATCCGTCAGATTGTACGCCATCTGAACCAGGGACGTTGCCATAATCGGAAGCGCCAGTCTCGTCAAAGCCGGAAGGATCGGCTCATGAAGCAAATCAATATTCCGTTTCATAAACAGCTTCTCCCTCTTTCAAACATCCTTTCAAACAATAAGGATGCTGCAAAATCCCAAAACTGGAAAATTCCAGAGCTGAATTTCGCAGCATCCTTCTAAAATCCGAACCGTTCGCTTACTTTCTGCTCAGATATTCGTCGATTCCGCGGGCGCCGGCTCTTCCGGCCTCCATCGCAAGGATAACCGTCGCAGCTCCCGTAACCGCATCGCCTCCGGCGAATACGCCCTCTCTGGAAGTCTGTCCGTTCTCCTCGTTGGCAACGATACATCTGTGCTTATTCGTCTCAAGTCCGTCCGTGGTAGAGGAAATCAGCGGGTTGGGAGAGGTTCCCAATGCCATGATAACCGTATCCACATCGATGGTATAATCCGAGCCTTCTACCTCCACCGGACGTCTTCTTCCGGATGCATCCGGCTCGCCAAGCTCCATCTTTCTTACGACAACGCCTTTTACCCAGCCCTTGTCGTCGGTCAGGATCTCCACCGGATTAGTCAGAAGGTCAAAGATAATGCCCTCTTCTTTTGCATGATGCACTTCTTCCGCTCTTGCAGGAAGCTCTTTTTCACTTCTTCTGTAAACGATATGAACCTCAGCGCCGAGACGCAGAGCAGTTCTGGCCGCATCCATCGCCACGTTTCCGCCGCCGACAACAACGACCTTCTTTCCGGCTACGATGGGAGTATCATAATCATCCCGGAAGGCCTTCATCAGGTTGCTTCTGGTCAGATATTCGTTGGCGGAGAATACGCCGTTGGCGTTCTCGCCCGGGATTCCCATGAATCTCGGAAGTCCGGCGCCGGAGCCGATAAAGATCGCGGAAAAGCCCTCTTCATCCATCAGCTCGTCGATGGTAACGGATTTGCCGATGATTACGTTGGTCTCGATCTTAACGCCAAGCTTTCTTACGTTCTCGATCTCCGGCTGTACAACGGCCTGTTTGGGAAGACGGAATTCGGGAATTCCATATGTAAGAACTCCGCCCGGCTCATGAAGCGCTTCAAAGATCGTTACGTCATAGCCCAGCTTCGCCAGATCGCCCGCGCAGGTAAGGCCGGCAGGGCCGGAACCGATCACGGCAACCTTCTTGCCCTTCTTCTCAGAAGCCGCCTCAGGAACAAATCCATGCTCTCTGGACCAGTCGGCAACAAAACGCTCCAGCTTGCCGATGGAAATCGCCTCGCCCTTGATTCCGCGCACACACTGTCCCTCGCACTGGCTCTCCTGCGGGCAGACACGGCCGCAGACTGCCGGAAGCGCGGAGGATTTCGCGATCGTATTGGCCGCCGCAAGATAATCCTTCTCCTTTACCTGGCTGATAAAGGTGGGGATATCGATCTTTACCGGACATCCGGCGATACAGCGGGCGTTTTTGCAGTTTAAGCAGCGGCTCGCCTCAAGAACCGCTTCCTCTTCGTTATATCCGTAGCAGACCTCCTGGAAATTGGTGGCCCGTACCTTTGGATCCTGCTCTCTGACAGGAATTTTCTTCATCATGTCCATGCCTATTTCCTCCATATATCAGATGAATGTCGGGGCGGGAACGCCGGCCCCCTTGCTCTCTTCAAAACCCGGATCAGTCGCTGCAGTTTCCGCAGCCGCCATGATGCGTCGCGCCCTCCTGAAGCTTTAAGAGCGCTCTTCCCTCTTCGGTCTTGTACATCTGCTGGCGCTTCATGGCCTCGTCGAAGTTCACGGCATGTCCGTCAAATTCCGGACCGTCTACACAGGCAAACTTCACCTGTCCGCCTACGGTTACACGGCACGCGCCGCACATTCCGGTTCCGTCTACCATGATCGGGTTCAGGCTTACGATGGTGGGGATCTCCAGATCCTTCGTCATAAGACATACGAACTTCATCATAATCATCGGTCCGATGGCAACGCAGACATCATATTTCTTGCCTTCGTTTACAACAAGGTCTTTGATCACTTCCGTAACCATACCCTTGCGGCAGTAGGAACCGTCGTCCGTCGTTACATAAAGATTTCCGGCAACCGCCTTCATCTCGTCCTCCAGGATCAGAAGATCCTTCGTCTTGGAGCCCATGATAACGTCGGCCTCAATTCCATGCTCCTTCAGCCATTTTACCTGCGGATAAACCGGAGCGGTTCCAACGCCGCCGGCAACAAACAGATATTTTTTCTTCTTTAATTCTTCCAGGTCCTCTTTTACAAAGTCGGACGGATTTCCCAGCGGGCCTACTACGTCATGGAAGGAATCTCCGGCCTTTAATCCGGACATCCGCTCCGTGGACGCGCCAACGGTCTGGAACACGATCGTGATCGTTTCTTTCTCTCTGTCATAATCGCAGATCGTAAGCGGGATCCGCTCCCCTTCCTCGTCGATCTTTACAATGACAAATTCGCCGGGCTGGCAGCTTTTCGCTACTC
>DVFQ01000095.1 GCA_018713185.1 Candidatus Copromonas avistercoris (nom. illeg.)
CATGTTGCGCAGAAACTTATCGTTTGATACGAAGAAAATTAAGGAAACCATATGGAAAAAATAAAGGACTGGAAGCTTCCGGAAGCGTTTGCAGAAAGAATGGAACGGCTTTTGGAGAAAGAGGCGGAAGCGTTTTTTAAAAGCTATGAAAAGGAACGGGCATACGGCCTTCGGTATAATCCCTTAAAGACCGGAGGAAGGGAAGGCTTCTTCCGTTTATGGGAGCAGGCGGGGCTTCCGACCGCCGGACTGCGTCCCGTTCCCTGGTGCCGGGAGGGGGTTTTCTATGAAGAGAGCCTGCGGCCTGGAAAGCACCCGCTCCATGAGGCGGGGGCCTATTATATTCAAGAGCCCAGCGCCATGTCGGCCGGAGAAGCCTTTGACGCGCGGCCCGGGGAGCGGATCCTGGATTTGTGCGCGGCTCCCGGCGGAAAAACGACCCACGCGGCGGGCAGGATGATGGGAGAGGGGCTTTTGGTCAGCAACGAGATCCATCCGGCCAGGGCGAAGATCTTGTCGCAGAATGTGGAGCGGATGGGGATTGGAAATGCGGTTGTGACCAATATGGCTCCGGCGGAGCTGGTCCCCTTTTTCCCGGAATTTTTTGACGGGGTGCTGGTGGACGCTCCCTGCTCCGGAGAGGGGATGTTCCGCAAGGAGGAGGAAGCAGGAACGGAATGGAGCCCGGAACAGGTCCTGGTATGCGCCAAGCGGCAGGAGGAGATCCTGGACTGCGCGGCTAAGATGACGCGGCCCGGCGGACGGATCCTGTACTCCACCTGTACCTTTGCCCCGGAGGAAAACGAACAGACGGCGGCCCGCTTTTTAAAGGGGCATCCGGAATTTTCCCTTGAGGAGCTTTCCCACGCAGACCTTTTTGCCAAAGGCCGCCCGGAATGGGCTGATGGGAATCCAGAGCTTTTAAAGACGGTCCGCATCTGGCCCCACCGAACGGAGGGAGAGGGGCATTTCCTCGCCTTGTTCCGAAAGCATGGGCCGGCGGGAGAAGCCCGGGACGGGGGCAGAAACAGCAGAGGAAGGAACGGCGGGAAAGAGGCGCTGGAGGCGTTTCAAGCGTTTCTGCAGGAAAACAAGATCGCCGGAGAACGGGTTTTTCGGGGCAAGCTTCCGTTTTTACTGGGAGACCGCCTGTACCTGGTTCCCCAGGAGCTTTTGGAACAGGTTCCCGGACTTTCCGGCCTTAAGGTCCTGCGCCCCGGATTGGCGGCGGGAATATTAAAAAAGGGCCGGATCGAACCGGAGCATGGACTGGGAATGTTTTTGCAGAGCGGCGAAGCGGCCTGGAGGGCGGAGCTTGGCGCCGGGGAAACGGCCTGGAAATATTTACGGGGCGAAGCCCTAAAGAAAGAGGAAATTGTCTCCGGCGCCCTGCCGGAAAAAGGCTGGGTGCTGGTGACGGCGGCAGGATGCTCCTTGGGCTTTGCCAAGGCGGCCGGCGGGGTGTTAAAAAATCATTACCCCAAGGGCCTTAGAAAGCCGTAAAAATGGAAATTCCGTGAAATCCGGAAAAGAATGGTTCCGCCTGCATATATTTGTAAAAAACGTCGGGTGGAAATTTGAAGATGAAACAATGGGTTCTGGCCCTGCTTTTTCTGGCGGTCGTCTGTGTCCGGCCGGTTCTGGCCTACGCAGAGGAAACGCCGTTTGTGCCGGGCGATCCTCCTGAGCTTTTTGCCCGGGCGGCCGCCCTGATCGACGGAGACAGCGGCCGTCTGCTTTATGGGAAAAACGCGGATGCGATCCTTCCCATGGCCAGCACGACGAAGCTTATGACCTGTATCCTGGCCCTGGAATACGGGAATCTTACGGATCCGGTGACCGTGTCGGAATACGCCGCCTCGATGCCGGACGTCCAGTTAAATATCCGTCCCGGGGAAACCTACCGGCTGGAGGATCTTTTGTATTCCCTGATGCTGGAATCCCATAATGATTCCGCCGCGGCCGTGGCGGAGCATATCGGAGGGAGCGTGGAGGGATTCGCGCAGATGATGAATCAGAAGGCCAGGGACATCGGCTGCGGCGATACCTATTTTATTACGCCCAACGGCCTGGACGCCGCCGATGCGGATACGGGCCGCGTCCATTCCACAACCGCCAGGGAACTGGCGCTGATCCTGCGCTACTGCATGTGCCAGTCTCCGAAGAAAGAGGAATTTCTGACCATTACCCGGGCTCCCTCTAGGACCTTTTCTGATCTGGAGGGAACCCGGTCTTTTTCCTGTGTGAATCATAACGCCCTTCTGACCTCCATGGAAGGAGCGGTCACAGGGAAGACCGGGTTTACCAATGATGCCGGATACTGCTATGTGGGAGCGGTAAAAAAGGGGGACCGGCTGTTCCTCGTCTCCCTTTTGGCCTGCGGATGGCCGCCTCAGAAAAATTACAAATGGCAGGATGTGGGAAAGCTGGTCCGCTATGGGGAAACCACCTTTGAAAAAAGGGAGATCGTCCGGGAACCACTTTCTTTTTCTCCGGTTCCGGTGGAAAACGGGACGGAAGAGACGGCGGAGCTTTCCATGGAAGCGCCGGGGACGGAGCTGTTCGTTCTTTTAATGGGGGAAGGGGAGCCGGTGACGGTCCGCACGAAGCTTCCCAAGCGTTTAGAAGCGCCGTTTCCGGCGGGACTCGTGGTGGGGCAGGTGGATTATTATGTAAATGGAACGCTGGTGGAAAGCCTTCCGGTAAAGACGAAGGCCGGAGTTCCCCGCCGTACCCTTATGGTCTGCGCCAGGCAGGTCTGGGAGTCCTTTTTGACGATGCTTTGCCGAAATTCTGAGGCGGAAATGCCATTTCTTTCCTGAGGGATTACACCAGAAAGAACCGGGCATTTATGGTATCCTTTTGTTAGATGCTTCGGATGATCTTTTATAGATTTAGGCTTATGAGAGAGGCCGGGACGAGGCATGCAAAAGGAGGGCGGATTTATGAAAAGGTATCAAAAATTACTGGCCGGCGGCTGCGTGGCCGGATTAATGATCGCCGGTACGGCAATAACGTCGTTTGCGGCTTACAGAGGAACCTGGAGACTGGAAAACGGGGACTGGTACTGCTATGATTCCTACGGGGATCTGTACCGGGACGTGTTCTGTCTGAGCAATGGAAAGGAGTTTTATGTCGGCGGCGACGGCCGGATGGTGCGGTCCAGCTGGGTGGAATACCAGGGAGATTACTATTATGTCAACAGCGCCGGGACCAAGACCTTAAATGACTGGCGCTATACGGCGCCTTACGACGATGAGGACGGGGAGCCGGTATGGTTTTATTTCCAGGCCACCGGAAAAATGGCGGTATCCAAAAAGCTGACCTATAAGGGGGATACGTATTTCCTGGACGGGGACGGCAGGATGCTGACCGGCTGGGTGACGGCGGACGGCTCCGATATTTTCCCCGAGGACAGCGGAATGGATATTGAACACACCTACTTCTGCGATCCCGAAGGCGCGGCGGTCCGTTCGGAATGGGTCCTCGCGTCCGCGCCGGGCGAGGACTGGGAGTCGGATGATCTGTACTATTATTACATGAAGAGCACCGGCCGTCCGGCGACGGGAAAATACAATAATATCCGGGGACAGACGTACCTGTTTAACCCCGAGGGGCAGATGCTTTCCGGATGGGTCGGATGCCGGGACGGAGAGTATTTTATCATCGACGGTGAGGCCAGCGACTACGTTTTGACGGCGGATGCCTTCGACGCGGTGTATTACTGCGGGGCTCCCGACGACGGACATGTAAAGAAGAATAAATGGATGGAGCTTTGGAGGCCTGCCGATACCTACGAGGAGGACTGGGACGTTGACGGATACTGGTACTGGATCGAGAGCAGCGGAAAGGTTTATATTCCGACGGAGGACAACGCGGCCTACGGGAGCCGCTATGAGCTTGGTGACGGAGAGATGGAATATCTGGGAAGTACGCCGGCGATGGAAAAGCGGATCAACTCCAAAACGTACTTCTTTAACGCGAACGGAGAAATGCTCTGCGACTTCCTGCTGGTAACGGAGGCCGGAGAGGATCTGGATACGGGCCTTTACTATTTCGGCGATAAGGACGACGGAGAGATGAAGACCGGTTCCAAGACGGTCCGCGACGAGAACGGCGATTCCTACCGGTTCTATTTCGGTATGGAGAATGATCCCCAAACCGGAGAGAAGAAGGGCGCCGGGTTTACCGGAAATCATGGAAACAAGCTTTACTATCAGGGGCTTTTGATCCAGGCGGAGGATTACCGCTATCAGACGGCCGAGATCGACGGCCACACCTTTATCGTAAGCCAGAGCGGCTCGATCCAAAGAAACGATACGGAATATAAAGAGGACGGAGAAGTCCTCATCGACGCCAAGCCCCAGTGGGCGGCGGATGGGACCGATCTGTACCGGATCGAGTTTGTGACCGAGGAGAATCAGTGGCGCTATAGTATCGACGAGGAAGCGTCTGTTGGATCTTTAAAGGATTACACGGATGGGATCGACGTGACGGAGGTGATGTCCTTCGAGACGGAATAACGGCATGGTTTCATGTTTCACAGATTTTTCACAGCCAATCGGGACAGGTATTCTTGATATCGGACGGAAATTCCGATATAATTAGGGAAATGCTGTCAGGAACGGCTGCCTGATATGGATATAGGAATGGGATAAAGGATCAGGACGGGACGGCTGCAGGCGCGGCCATCCCGTCTTTTTTTGCAGAAGCGCAGGCTGCCGGTACGAAAGAATGGAGGAAATTTTATGGAGATGACCCATTTAAAGGAGGCTGCCGGTAAAGTCTTGGAAAGCTGTTCCCGGGTGATCGTAGGAAAAGACGAAGCAATCCAGCTGATCTTCACCAGCTTTTTATGCTCCGGCCATGTGCTTTTGGAGGATGTGCCGGGAACGGGGAAAACGATGCTGCTTCGGGCGTTTGCGAGGACCGTAGGCAGCGGATTCAAACGGATCCAGTTTACGCCGGACCTTCTGCCCTCCGATCTTACGGGGATCAACTTTTACAATCAGAAATCGGGAGAATTTGAATTTCGGGAGGGGCCGCTGTTTACCAACATGGTGCTGGCCGATGAGATCAACCGGGCGACGCCCAGGACCCAATCCAGCCTTTTGGAGGCCATGGAGGAGCATCAGATCACGGTCGACGGGATCACCTATCCCATGGCGGAGCCATTTTTCGTAATGGCGACCCAGAACCCGGTGGAGTCCTACGGAACCTTTCCGCTTCCGGAGGCGCAGCTGGACCGGTTTTTTATGAAGCTGAGCCTGGGATATATGACGAGGGAGCAGGAGATGGAGGTTCTTGGCCGGAGAAAACCGGCGGCGGAACTGCTTCTTGAGCTGGAGCCGGTGTTTACGCCCCAGGAAATATCGGAGCTGAAGCAGGAATTTCTCCAGGTGCGGATGGAGAAGGATGTTTTAGGGTATTTGATGGATATCGTGGAACGGACCAGGAAAGAGAGCCGCTTTGTGACCGGCGTATCCACCAGAGGGGCGATCGCCCTTTATAAGGCCAGCCAGGTGACGGCAGCTTTTTCCGGCCGCGATTACGTCATGCCGGAGGATATCCTAAAAATGGCGCCCCATGTGTTGAGCCACCGGATCTTGTCCAGAGGCTCGGAAAGCTTTGAGGACGCGAAGAAATATTTGAACCGGCTCCTGGAAGAGATCCCGGTGCCTTTGGAGAAACGGCCATGATCCTGTTCCTTTTGGTATTGGCGGGTATTTTTTACGCCGCGGAACGGTATTCGCTGGTTCATGGACTGGACGGGATTTTGGTGAAAACGGAAACGGATCGGATCGTGGTGGAGCCGGGCGAGTCGTTTTTGTGGACGCTGACCGTGAAAAACGGAAACCGAAGGATGGCGCCTTATCTGGAAATCCGGGAGATGGTTCCGGCGGGGCTTTTCCTTGCGGAAACGGGAGAACCCGCGGAAGGGAAGGAGGGCGCCGGGGTCCGCTCGGTCCTTTATCTTAAGGGCCATGAGCAGGCGCGGCTTTCCAGGCGGGTATTCCTTTTGGAGCGCGGACGGTATTTCTTCCGCGGCTGCCGTTTGGAGGCCGGGGATTTTCTGGGTCTGAAAACGGTATCGGATACGTTTCCGGAGTTAGCGGAGCTGGTGGTAAAGCCGAGGCGGATGGAGTCGGTGAAGCTATCGGAGCTTCTTGGCGGCTTTCTTGGGGAGACGTCCGTGGACCGCAGCCTGTGGGAGGATCCGGTTCTGACGGTAGGCTTTCGGGATTATACGGGCCGGGAGCCGTTCCGTTCGATCCACTGGCTCCAGAGCGCCAAAAGCGGGCGGCTGGTGGTGCGCCAGTATGACCATACCTTGGATCAGACCTGTACGGTCCTTTTTAATACGGATGGAGAAGGAGAGAGCCTGGGGAAATGGCTGGAGCTTTGCTGCAGGGCGGCCAGGCAGGTCTGCGAGGAGCTGGAAAAGAGGAAGATCGCCTATGATTTCCAAACCAACGGGGTCATCGCCGGGGCCATGGGAGAGTGGCGGACCGTGGGGAGCGGTTTGGGAGCCGGCCACCTGGAAACGGTTTTAGAGGGCCTTGGGAGAATGACCGACGGCTTTCGGGAAACCGGTGCGGAATGGCTTTGGCGGATCGGGAATGGGATAAACAGCCGGACGGGGATGATCTTGATCACGCCGGTCATGGGAGCCGGACTTTCGGAGGCGGTCCTCCGGCTGGAGGAACGCTTTAGCGGGAAGGTTTTGGTGGTGAATCTATCGGAAATGGAGGGGGAGGAGACATGACCCTTGCGGTGAAGCTTTTGGCGGATACGTTCTGGTACTGCGCCATTCTGGCTCCTGCCTTTTTGGCCTTTAACCGGTTCTTTCGCCTGCTTTTCGGCCTGGCGCTTCCGGTTTGGTGGATCTGGGTCATAAAAAACAGGAGGCAAAAGGATCTCCACGGCGTTTTAAAGGACCAGTTTTTATTTGAGGCCCGGCTGCTTATGGGGATCGGGGCCTTTGAGCTTTTGTTTTTAGGCCCGGCGGAGTGGCAGAGGCGCTGCGGGATTTTCGTGGCCCTTTATCTGCTTTGCGGCGTTTTCATGCTCCGGGCGGGGCGGCTGGAGGAAAACGGCGCTGGGGGAAAGGGCTTTCTGCCCCGCTCAGCCGGTACGCTGGCCGGTATGGTCCTCGCGGCGGCGATCCTGTCCTCGGGAACGGTTTACCGGGGCGTTTTGGGGCTCTTGGGCTTTTTCTATGAACGGCTGGTGCTGCCGGTGCTGATGGTGCTTTTTCAGCTCCTGATGGGACTTTTGTCCGGGATCTTCGGACTGTTTCCGGAAATCGAGCCGCTGCGGCAGGAGGCCCAGATGGAGATTTCCGGCGGCGGACCGGTGGATTGGGGAACAGAATACGCTTCGCTGCAGGCCCCGGAATGGGTTAAGATGCTGGGAATGCTGATCCCTCTCATCGCCGCGGGTTTACTCCTGCGGTTTTTATACCGGCGGTTTACGGATATGGGAAACCGGGCAGTTCTTTCCAATCATGGGACCATAGAACGGAGCGCTTATGAGGCAGCGGGGAAGGAACGGGGCCGCCTGGCGGGGATCTTTGAAAAGAGAACGGTGCGCTATTATTACCGGAAGTTTTTGGGACTTTGCAAGAATAAAGGACTTCCAGTTCCCGAAAGCGCCACCAGCAGCCAGATCCAGGAGGAAGCCAAGGCCCTTTGGCCAGAGGAGCCTTTGGAAGAATTTCACGCGCTTTATCAAAGGATCCGTTATGGAAGCTATCCGGAAACAGAGACGGAAAAAAGGCGGGCGAAGGAGCTGTACCGCCAGTTTTCCGGCAAAGACTTGCGGGAATAAGGGAAAGCGTCTATAATGAGGGGAAAGAGAAATTCAGAGCAGGTTCTGCGCGGAAAAAGGAGGAAAATAGAATGCACACGGAGCTTACGAGAGAAAAAGCGATCCAGCTTTTAAGAGAATATAATAAGGAGCCGTTCCATATCCGGCACGGACTTACGGTGGGAGGCGTTTTAAAGTGGTACGCCGGCGAGCTGGGGTATGGAGAGGAAGCGGATTTCTGGGAAATCTGCGGAATCCTTCATGACATCGATTTTGAGCAGTATCCAGAGGAGCATTGCTTGGTGGCGCCCAGGCTCTTAAAAGAAGGCGGAGCCGAGGACGAGGTCATCCATGCGGTCTGCTGCCATTGCTACGGGCATCATGAGGGCCTTACGGCGAAGCCGGAGCATGAGATGGAAAAGGTATTGTATGCGTCCGATGAACTGACGGGATTGATCTGGGCCGCGGCGAAGATGCGTCCGTCAAAGAGCACCCAGGATATGGAGGTTTCCAGTCTGAAAAAGAAATTTAAGGACAAGCGGTTTGCCGCCGGATGTTCCAGAGAGATCATCTCCCAGGGCGCGGAGCAGCTGGGCTGGGAGCTTTCCAAGCTGATGGAAATGACGATCCTCGCGATGCGTTCCTGCGAGGATCCGGTAAACGCCGAGATGGAAGCCATGGGACTTGAGGAGTAGAACGGAGGAGTAAAACAAAAGAGGACAGCGGGCCGGTTCCGAAAGGAAACGGGCCCTTTAAGAGGCGGGATGGCCTTTTACCTCCGCGATCATCCGGTTGGGGAGGCAGACGATCATCTCGCCTTCCCGGCTGATCTTTCCCTGGCGGATGCATAAATGGTCCGGACAGGAGGCTTCCTGGACCCACGCCTGGCCGTCCTGGATGATCAGGCGGTTGGAGCCGCCGTGAAAGCCAGGGATCGTGATTTCCTGGTCTTGATTTAAGTCTAAGGTTTCTGTAAGATCTCCGTCAACGGAGATTTCCAGGACAGCGGCGGGAGCGCTTGAGGGCTTGGCTTTCAAAAGCCAGAGCAGGGCCGCCGCCAGAAGGATCAGGGCGGCTAAAAGCAGTTCCCGTTTTCCTGTTTTTCGCATGTCTTCCGCCTCCTTTTTATTTTCGCGGGCTTTTGCAAAACCGGCTGACCGGCCTACGCGCGCGTTTTTCGGTCAGTTGTCCGCGCGTCTTTTCGGCCGGTTATTTGCGCGCTTCGGGCAGGCGTGTATCCTGAGAGAGGAGATAGGATTTCATGCCGCTTGTGTAGTGGACGCGGTAATCGCTGTCGATGAAGCAGGCTTCCACACCCTCCAAGGACTCGGCCAGCTTAAGGCCCTCTTCCAGCCCCAGGGAAAAACAGGTGGTGGAGAGGCCGTCTCCGTCCACGGATTCCCCGGACAGGATCGTAACGGCGATCAGGCCGTTGTCGTAGGGATAGCCGGTTTTTGGGTTCAGAATATGATGATAAAGGGTACCGTCCACCGTAAAGGACCGTTCGTAAACGCCGGAGGTCACGACGGACAGATCGGAGATTCCCAGGGTTTCAAAGGTTTCTTCGTAATCGGCAAAGGGCATTTGAAGGCCGATCCGAAAGGGGGCTCCGTCCGGCAGGCTTCCGACGCATAATACGTTGCCGCCCAGGTTGATAATGGCGCTTTTGGCCCCGGCCTCCAAAAGCTGTTCCTTCATCCGGTCCGCGATATAGCCCTTGGCGATGGCGCCCAGGTCGATGGAAGTATCCGGAGAGAGGAATGTCAGGGTATTCCCGGAAAGCGACAGGTTTTGATAATCCACCTTTTCTGCCGCTTCCTTGATCTTTGCGGCTTCCGGAACGGAATGGGTTTCGCCGGTAAAGTCCCAGAGGGAGCTTAAGGGCTCGACGGTGATGTCGAAGGCGCCGTCTGAAAGCTCGCAGTATTCCAGCCCTTTTTTTAAAAGCCGGGCCATCTCGTCGGAAACCGTCATGGCCGTCACCTCCGGATCCCGGTGATTGATCCGGTACAGCTCGCTGGTTTTTAACGTCCGGCTGAAAATATTCTCATATTCTTTGCAAAGGGCCAGGGAATCGTCTAAGATCGAACCGTCGTCCGTCCCGTAAAGGGTCACGGTGACGAAGGTGTTTAACAGAAAAGCCGCCCGGCTTACGGAGGCCTCCGGATCGGAGCCGCCGAAAGGTTCCGCCTGGGATCCCTCCGAATTCAAAAGGGAGGTTCGGCCTTGTCCGCCAATGACGGACATCCCGGCCAAAAAGACCAGGAGGGCAGCGGCGGCGCTGATAAGAATGGAATTGCGTTTCATGAACAGTCTGCCTTTCAAAAGAATGGATTCATTCTAGCAAATGCGGTGCGGAAAGTCAAGAAAGGAGGGCGGCGGGCGGTGAGGAAAGAAGGAGCGGAAAAGGGAAGAGAGAAAAGCCGGCAGGCGGCCTCCTACGGGCTTTTGATCGCGCTCGCCATGGTCTTTGGATATATCGAAAGCCTCCTTCCTCTGCCGGTCCCGGTTCCGGGAATGAAGATCGGCCTTGCCAATCTGGTGACCATTGTCTGCCTGGAGTTTGCCGGGGTCCGCGGGGCCGTATGGGTCACCCTCCTGCGGGTGATCCTTACGGGGCTGTCCTTCGGAAATCCCTACAGCATGATGTATGGGCTTTCTGGAAGCTTTTTAAGCCTTGCGGTCATGGCGGCGGCAAAGCATTACCGGCTGTTTTCCCGAACCGGGATCAGCATTTTAGGCGGGGTTTTCCATAATGTGGGTCAGCTGGTTTTCGCCGCTTGGATCTTAAGATCGGCGGCGGTGTTTTCCTATCTGCCCGCCCTTTTGATCGCCGGGGCAGCGGCCGGGGCAGTGATCGGCGCCGTCGGGGGGATGCTGGCCGGCCGTCTTCAAGGATTTTTTCGTTTCAATTAAGCTTTGACTAAAAAAGGATTGTGAAAAGATTCATAAGAAAAGATTGTATTGCTGGAACATTTTTATTATAATAGAATAATGGAAGTTTTGTGTTGGGAGGAAAAAAGATGATCGACAGAGCGATACGGGATTTGGTCCTTTACGGAGAACGAGCGGGACTGCTGGAAAAAGAAGATGAGATTTACGCTAGAAACAGGATCCTGGAGGTTCTGGGGCGTTCGGAATATACAGAACCCGAAGAGGCTCCTGGAGAAATTTGCCTGGAAGTGGTATTAAAGGAGCTTTTGGACTACGCGGCGGAAAACGGGCTTTTGGAGCATGACAGCGTGGTTTACCGGGATCTGTTTGATACGAAGCTTATGGACTGCCTGATGCCGAGACCCAGCGAGGTGGTAAAGATGTTTTGGGAGCATTACGCCAATTCTCCCAAGGAAGCGACGGATTACTTTTATAAGCTGAGCCAGGACTCCGATTATATCCGCCGGTACCGGGTCTGCAAGGATCAGAAATGGATCACGGAGACGGAGTACGGGGCCCTTGATATTACTATCAATCTCTCAAAGCCGGAGAAGGATCCGAAGGCGATCGCGGCGGCGAAGAACGCGAAGCAGAGCGGTTATCCAAAATGTCTGTTATGTATGGAGAACGTGGGCTATGCCGGCCGCGTGGATCATCCCGCCCGGAATAACCACAGGATCATTCCCCTTCAGTTAAACGGAGAGGACTGGGGATTCCAGTATTCCCCCTATGTTTATTATAATGAGCACTGCATCGTTTTCAACGGCGCCCATACGCCGATGAAGATCGACAGGAATACGTTTGTGAAGCTGTTTGATTTTGTGAAGCGGTTCCCCCACTATTTCCTGGGCTCCAACGCGGATCTTCCCATTGTCGGCGGTTCCATTCTTTCCCACGATCATTTCCAGGGCGGGAATTATACCTTCGCCATGGCGAAGGCGCCGGTGGAGCAGGCCCTCGCCTTTCACGGCTTTGAGGACGTGGAGGCGGGAATCGTCAAGTGGCCTATGTCGGTGATCCGGATCCGGAGCGAAAAGACGGAGCGGCTGGTGGATCTGGCGGACCATATTTTAAAGACCTGGCGGGGGTATTCGGACGAGGCGGCTTATCTCTTTGCCGAAACCGACGGAGAGCCCCACAATACGATCACGCCCATCGCCCGGTTCCGTGATGGAAAATACGAGCTGGATCTGGTGCTGAGAAACAATATCACGACGCCGGAGCGGCCTCTTGGCGTTTACCATCCCAATCCGTCGCTGCACCATATTAAAAAAGAAAATATCGGTCTGATCGAGGTAATGGGCCTGGCTGTGCTGCCCGCGCGGTTAAAGGACGAGATGGCGCTGTTAGGGGAATATATTGTAGAGGGAAAGGAGATCCGTTCGGAGGAGTCCATCGCGAAGCATGCGGACTGGGCCGAGGGATTTCTTCCCAAGTATCCTTCGGTTACGAAGGAGAATATTATGGAGATCCTCAGGACGGAGATCGGGCATGTGTTCGCCCAGGTCCTGGAGGATGCGGGAGTTTATAAGAGGACGCCTGAGGGGCGGGCCGCTTTCCTGCGGTTTGCCGATGCAGTAAATGGAGAGGCCTATGCTGAATGAGGAGAAAATCCGGCTGATGACGGGAATTGCCATGTTTGAAAAGAAGGCGGTGAAGGAAACCTTTCCGGTGAACCGCTACTTTAAGAGCGACTATGTCGGAAGCCACATGATCCGTTCCTTTATCGTGTACACGGTGGCTTGGATGCTTTGCTTCGCCCTTTGGCTGCTTTACAAATTTGAAGATATTCTGAATACGATGGATCTCTCCGTGCTGGTTTCTTCGGCGAGGACGGTCGGCCTTTACTATCTTGCGGGACTAGCGCTGTATCTGTTTATCACTTACCGGGTGTATTCCAGAAGATACAGCGAGGCCGTTCAGAATATGAAAATTTATCAGGCGAAATTGAAGCGGCTGGAGCGCAGATATGAAGCACAGGCGGCGCCGAAGGAAAGCGAGGAAGGAAAACGCCTATGATGAATCTGTTGGTATTTAAGGAAAAGCTGAGAAGGTTTTATGGAAAATACAGCCTGTATCTGATCCCGGTCATTAAGTTTTTTGTCGGATTCCTGGCTGCCTGGCTGATAAACAGCAATCTGGGCTTTATGGAGCAGCTGGATACGCCTTTGGTTCCGGCTGCTTTCGGACTGGCCTCGTCGTTCCTTCCCTATGGCGTAACGGCGTTTCTGGCCGGATGCCTGGTGCTGGCCCATGCTTTTCAGGTTTCCGCGGAGATCAGCCTGATCCTTCTGGTGTTTATGCTGGTGGTCATGATGCTTTACTACGGCTTTCGTCCGGGGGACGGCTACCTGCTTTTGATAACGCCGATGCTGTTTTTCTTAAATCTTCCTTATGTGGTTCCGCTAGTCGTCGGGCTTTCGGGAAGCCTGGTATCGATCGTTCCGGTATGCTGCGGGGTCTGCATTTATTATATGATCCTGTATCTGCAGCAGAACGCGGGGGTCCTTGCCGGCAGCAGCCTGCCGGAGATGGCGGACCGGTTTATCCGGATCATCCACGATGTGTTCGGAAATGAACTGATGTGGGTGATGGCGGCGGCTTTTGCGGCGGCGATCCTGGCGGTGTACATCATTAAAAACCTATCGGTGGATTATTCCTGGTCCATCGCCATTATCGCGGGAGTGATCACCCAGTTGGCGATCATTTTTATCGGCGATATGCGGTTCGATCTGCCGGTTTCCGCCGGTTCCATGATCCTAGGGATCATTTTGTCGGTTCTGGCGGCCCTGATCTATCAGTTCTTTGTGTTTGCCGTGGACTATACAAGGACGGAATACCTGCAGTATGAGGATGACGAATATTATTATTATGTAAAAGCGGTGCCGAAGATCGCGGTTTCGGCGCCGGACGTAAAGGTACAGAAGATTTATTCGCGCAGGAATGTGAGGCGCGAACGCAACGACTAAGTGAGCGAATGTGGATGGAGGCGAAAAAATGGCGGAGTTTCTCGGAAACATGTATTCCTGGTTTTCCTTTATTCCAAGGATTACCTTTACGAATCTTGTTGAAATTCTGATCTTGACAGTCCTGATTTACGAGGTCTTCCTGTGGGTTCAGAATACGAGGACCGGTGTCCTTTTAAAGGGCGGACTGGTGATCATCGCGTTTTATCTGCTGGCGGCGCTGTTCCATCTGAACACGATCATCTGGATTGCCAATAACCTGGGCCAGATCCTTTTGCTGGCGGTGATCGTGATCTTCCAGCCGGAGCTTCGCAAGGCCCTGGAGCAGCTGGGAAGTAAAAATATCTTTATGGATTTCTTCACAACGGAGAATAAAAGGATCCAGGAGGGCTACACGGACAAGACGGTAAACGAGATCGTCCGGGCCGCCTATGAAATGGGAAAGGTCAAAACAGGAGCGCTGATCGTGATCGAACGGGAGACCCCGCTCCAGGAGATCGAGCGGACGGGGATCATGGTGGACGGAATCGTGACTAGCCAGCTTCTGATCAATATTTTTGAGCATAATACGCCGCTCCATGACGGCGCGGTGGTTGTCAGAGGAAACCGGGTGACGGCGGCGACCTGCTATCTGCCCCTTTCCGATAATTTAAGCATCAGCAAGGATCTGGGAACCAGACACCGGGCGGCGCTTGGAATCAGCGAGAGCACCGACAGCCTGACGGTCGTGGTTTCCGAGGAGACGGGACGGGTCACGCTGGCGGAGCATGGAACCTTAAGGCGGATCACCGACCCGGAGGAGTTAAAGAAGGCGCTGGCGGTGGAAAGCAAGGAAGAGGCGGCCGGTGGACGGTTCCGGCTCTGGAAAGGAAGGCATAAAAATGAAAGAAAAGCAGAATAGACGCTGGGGTCTGATGATCCTGTCGCTTCTGTGTGGCTTCCTTGTCTGGCTGGGAGCAGTCAATATCGCGGATCCGGTCATTACGGATACCGTTGAGGTTCCCATTGAAATTATCAACGATGAGGTGCTGACGGAAAACGGCCTGACTTATGAGATCATCGGCAGGAGAACGGCCACCATATCCTATGAAGTAAAAACGACGGACGCCTACCGGATCCGGTCTTCTGACTTCCGGGCGGTGGCAGATATGACGGAGCTTTGGTCCGTAACCGGATCGATTCCGGTGGAGGTGGAGGTTTTAAGTCATTCGGAATATCTCGTTTCCGACCCGGTGAGCCGTACGGCGACGATCAAGATCGAGACGGAGCCGGTTCAGGAGAAGCAGTTCATTCTGCAGACAACCTTTACCGGGACGATTCCCGACGGCTACGCGCCGGGAACCGTTACTCTTTCGCCGCAGTATCTGACTTTAAAGGGACCGGAGTCTCTGATCGGACAGATCAGCAGCGCCGGAATCGAGATCAATCTGGACAATGTAACAGAGGATGTGACCGCGGCGGCGATTCCGGAATTTTACGATGCCAACGGCAATGAGATCCAGTTAAACGACAGGATTGAGAGTGACTGCGAGGCGGTGGAATATACGCTGACGGTGCTGCGGGTTAAGAACGTAAATCTGGAATTTGAGGTTCACGGCGAGCCGGAGGACGGCTACCGGTTTACGGGAGTGCAGTGCAGCGTGACCAGCGTGCCGGTCATGGGGCTGCGTACGCTTTTGGCTTCATTCCAGACCATTACGATTCCGGGAGACAGCCTGGATATTACGGGAGCCTCCTCCAATGTGACGGTTTTGGTGGATCTGAACGAATACCTTCCGGAGGGGATCGAGCTTGCCGGCATGCAGGAAAGCACGATTGAAGTAACGATGCTGATCGAGAAGCTGGAAACCAGGGAGTATGAAATCGCGGTTACGGATGCTTCTCTTACAGGAAAGGCGGAACACTATCGGTATGAATCGGATCCGGGTACGGTATCCGTATGGATCCGCGCTCTTCCGGAGGAATTGGACAGCCTGACCTTTGACTCTTCGGATCTCTCCATCGATGTTTCAGAGATGGGAGAAGGCGATCACTACGCGGCGCCGCAGCTGGCGGTGGAGCTGGACTCCGCCTACGAGCTGGTAAATTCCACAGGCTGCGTGATCCGGGTAATCCCGTTGGAGGGGCCGGGGGACGCGGAGTCCGTTTCTGCTGAGGACGCTTCCTCGCAGGCGGAAGCTGACGGACAGGCTTCGGGAAATACGGCAAACGGAACGCATACGGGCCAGACAGGAGAAACGGCAGCAAACGGAATGCATACGGGCCAGACGGGAGAGGCGGCGGCAAACGGAACGCATACAGGCCAGGCGGGTGAAACCGCGGCCGGGGCGGTTCCCAGCGCGCGCCCGCAGGAAGCGGGAGAAACCGCAGAGAACAGTTAGGCAGACAGAATATATTTCGGAAAAGGCACCAGAGAAAAGCGGAAGATTCAGGAGTAGATTGGACATGGTAAAGCAAAAGGTAATGATCAAGAATCCTACCGGCCTTCATTTGAGGCCGGCGGGGATCCTTTGTAAGGAGGCGTTAAAGTATAAATCCTCCGTGAAATTTCAGTTTATGAATTCCACGGCCAACGCGAAAAGCGTGCTGAGCGTTCTTGGCGCGTGCGTAAAGAGCGGGGATGAGATCACATTTATCTGCGAGGGGCCGGACGAAGAACAGGCCTTGAGAGATATGGTGGCGCTTGTGGAAAGCGGCCTTGGAGAATAAACCGAAGATGCTGGTATATGTTTTATGTTATGGCGCGGGAATGCTTTTTGCATCCAGCGCCCATTACTATTTGTCAGGCGCGTCCCTTCTTTTGGCCGCCGTTTGGCTTTACTGGCGGGATGTGAAAAAATATGGATCCCTTTTGGATCTGCAGGCCCTGTTTTCCCTCTTTTTTATCGGCGGGCAGGGGATTTCCTGCTTGAAGCTGTCGAAGCTGCAGACGGACTGGAGCCTAAAAACATGGCTTTGCTTTTTCTGCGCCGCGGCAGTTTTCCGGCTGGTTTACGGGCGGGCGCGTTCGTTCTTTCAGTCCCGGGAACCGTCAAAAAAGGGGAAAAGGAAATGGGCCGGAGATAAAAGAAGCCGGATCTTTACGGCGATCCTGATCCTTACGGCCATCTCTCTTATGGCCTTTTTGCTGGAAGCGGCGGTGTTGGGTTATGTCCCGTTTTTCGTCCGGGGCGTGCCCCATGCCTATTCTTATTTCCATATTTCCGGGGTCCATTATTTTACGGTTTCCTGCGTCCTGGTTCCGTCGATGGCGGTTTTGTGGCTTTTTTCGGATTTTCGCCAGGGATGGGAAGATGCGCGGGAGCAGGAAATTTTAGAGGATCGGGAACCGAAAAAATGCCGGAGGTTTTACCGGCTCGCGGCGGCCGGGAGCCGAAAGGAAACGGCGGCGGTTCTTGCGGCTGTCCTTACGGCGGTTTTGATCCCGGTTTTATGCGTATCCCGATTTCAGCTGATCTTCGGCGTGATATTAGCGGTCCTGACGTTTATGACGGTGACGGGAAACCAGCGGATCCGGTATCTGATCGCGGCGGCGGCGGCCCTGATCCCGCTTTATATTGTGCTGACGATCGCCAGGAGCCACGATGTGGCGTACTTGAATGGGATCTTCGAGATGAAAAACCCTCAAACGCCGATTTTCGTGACCCAGCCCTATATGTATATTGCCAATAATTATGATAATTTCAACTGTCTTGTGGAGGAACTGCCGCGGCATTCCCTGGGCTTAAAGGGGATGTTTCCGCTGTGGGCGTTTACGGGCCTTAAATTTTTAAAGCCGGAGTTAGTAAACTGGCCTCTTTATACCACAAAAGAGGAGCTGACGACGGTTACGCTGTTTTACGACGCGTATTACGATTTCGGCGTGGCCGGCGTGATCCTTTTCGCGGCGGCTTTAGGAGCCGCAGCCGGAGCCCTTTCGGTCTGGTATAGAAGGGGTACAAATCCGGCATGGCCGCTGTTCTACGCGCAGGCGGCATTGTACTTTATGCTTTCTTTTTTTACGACATGGTATTCCAATCCGACCACATGGTTTTATTTTGGAGTGACGGCGGCCTTTGCCCTTTGGTGCGGCAGGAACGGCTGGCCGTTTCAAAAGGACCGGGGGACGGAGAAACAATAAACGGGAGGTTTTCGTTATGGTATCAGAAAAAATGAAGCCTTTTATGGCGAATAATTCGGCGATCCGGGCAATGTTTGAGGAAGGCAACCGGATGGCGGAGCAATACGGACGGGAGAATGTCTATGATTTCAGCCTGGGCAATCCCAACGTGCCGGTGCCCCAGGTCAACGACGCGATCCTTGAGCTGGTAAAAACGGAAGACTTTAATACGCTTCACGGCTATATGAGCAATGCCGGATATCCGGACGTCCGCCAGACGATCGCGGATTCCTTAAACCTGAGGTTCGGCTGCCATTTTTCCGCCGGGAACCTGATCATGACGGTGGGCGCGGCCAGCGGCTTAAACGTAATCTTAAAAAGTATTTTGAACCCGGGCGACGAGGTGATCGTATTTGCTCCGTACTTTGTGGAGTACGACGGGTATGTAAGAAATTACGACGGAAAGGTCGTGGTGATTTCTCCGGACACGGAAACCTTTATGCCGAAGCTTTCGGAGTTTGAAGAGAAGATCACGCCGTCTACAAAAGCGGTGATCATCAACAATCCCAATAATCCCACGGGCGTTGTGTACAGCGAGGAGATCATCCGCAGCCTGGCCGCGATCCTGGAGCGCAAGGAGAAGGAATTCGGAATCTCGATCGTCCTGATTTCCGACGAGCCATACCGGGAGCTGGCATACGGTGGGGTCCAGGTGCCGTTTATTACCAATTATTACCATAACTCGGTGGTGGTGTATTCTTACAGTAAATCCCTTTCCGTTCCCGGCGAGCGGATCGGTTATCTGGTAATCCCCGACGAGCTGGAGGATTCCAAGGAGTTGATCCAGGTGGCGACCATCGCCAACCGTGTTTTGGGATGCGTGAACGCGCCGTCCCTGATGCAGAAGGTGATCCAATACTGCATCGAGCATGACGTGACCGTGGATCTGGAAACCTATGAAAGAAACCGGGACCTGATCTATTCCGCGCTGACAGAATATGGTTTTACCTGCGCGAAACCCGACGGAGCCTTTTACCTGTTTGTGAAATCTCCGGTGGAGGATGAGAAGGAATTCTGCGAAACGGCGAAAAAGCATCATGTCCTTTTCGTTCCGGGAAGCTCCTTCGCCTGCCCGGGGTATGTAAGGATCGCTTACTGCGTATCCTATGATCAGATCAAGCGGTCGTTGCCTGCCTTTAAGGAGATCGCGAAGGAATACGGATTGACTCAGTAAAATGTGATCCGGCAAAACGAGGATCGCCGCCGGGAAGCATGCTCTGCCGTTCGGCGGCGGCTTTGGAAAGAGATGGATGGTTTGGAGATTAGAAAATATGTAAGGATCCTTTTGAATATTGGAGTGCCGCTGTTTTTCCTGTACGCGGTCTGCGTCTGGGGCGTGAGGCTTTTATCCTTCTTCCTGCCGTTTGTGATCGGATGGATTGTCGCGATGATCGCCAATCCTCCGGTCCGGTTCTTGGAGAAGCGGCTGCGGATCGTAAGGAAGCATGGCTCCGTGGTGCTGATCGTCGGGGTCTTGGCTTTAGTAACTTTTGGGCTTTACTGGCTCTTTGCTTTGCTGTTCCGGGAACTGAACGGTTTTCTTCGTTCCCTCCCGGAACTTTACGGTACGCTCCAGCAGGAGCTGTCGCTGGTATTTGACGAAGTCAACAGCCGCCTGTCGTTTCTTCCGGACGGGCTTTCGTCCGCGTTTGACCGGATCGGCGACAGCATGGGAGACTATATTGGAGAATTTGTCCAGGAGATGGCGGCTTCTGCCGGAGGCGCCGTCGCCAGGTCTCTGCCGGACGTATTCATCAATGTCTTGTTTGTTCTGATCTCTTCTTATATGTTTTTAGCGGAGCACGACCGGATCCTTGGATGGCTCCGCGGCCGGATGCCGAAGGCGGCCGTCCGGTATCTGGCGCTTTTAAGGCGGGATGTGCGCAAGGTGATCGGCGGATATTTTATGGCTCAGTTCAAGATCATGTTTGTCGTCGCCGTGATCCTGTTTGCCGGCCTTTTGATCCTGCAGGTGCGCTACAGCTTCCTTCTGGCCGTGTTGATCGCGATCCTGGATTTCCTTCCCATGTTTGGGACCGGAACGGCGTTGATCCCCTGGGCCGCCGTGGAGCTGATCACCGGAGAGTATGCCAGCGGCGCCGGGCTTCTTCTTTTATATCTGCTGACCCAGGCGGTGCGTCAGCTGATCCAGCCGAAGATCGTCGGCGACAGCATGGGACTTCCGCCCTTAACGACGCTGATCCTTTTGTTTTTGGGATATAAGTTCCGCGGGATCGCGGGCATGATCCTTGCGGTTCCCATCGGCATGGTGTTTATTAAATTTTATGAATACGGGGCCTTTGATTCCCTGATCGCCAATACGAAGCTTCTTGTACGGGAGATCGGGAAGCTGATGAAGGAGGAGTGACGGGGAAAGAGGCGGAGCATTGCCGCCGCTTAGTCCCTCGGACGGTTTAGAAGAAACGGGGCTGGGAAGCCCGGGGAAAAAGAATAGGAAAAGAAAAAACAGCCGGAGACCTTAAAACAAGGTTTCCGGCTGTTTACGCTGCAAGCAGATAACGGGAGTCGAACCCGCCTTTCCAGCTTGGGAAGCTAGCGTTCTACCGATGAACCATATCTGCAGATAAATACAGTATATCACTTCCCGGAGAAAATGCAAGGGAAAGAGTTCCGGTTTTCCGGATTCCTTTCCCTCTGCATATTCCGCTATTTTACTGTGTACCGGAATCTATAAATTTTCACTGAAGAATTTCTGAAGTGTTTCAACTGCCTGATCTTCGTCTTCACCTTCAGCTGTCACTTTTACTTCCATGTCTTTCTTAACGCCAAGTCCCATTACACCGAAGATTGTTTTTGCGTTTGCAGCTTTGCCATCCTTTTCAATCTTGATGTCGCTTTTGAATCCTGCTGCAGCTTTTACAAGCAGTCCTGCCGGTCTTGCATGGATTCCTTCTGGATCAGTGATTACATAAGTAAATTCTTTCATTGTCTGTTTCTCCTTTTCTTTATTTACTTCCGTCCAAGTGCTGCCGCATCGTATGCACTGCCCTGGAAGGGTACTTCCGTTCAGTTTATGTACATACTGTCAGTACCTGTATTTATGCTAACACAAAAGTGTGCTAAAGGCAATAATTCGGGGACAAAAGCACTGCTTTTTTTAGGAAATATGGAAGGAAAAATGAGAAAATTCCATGTTCCGAAATAGAAATTTTCACATAAATTAGAGTGAGGAGGGGAATAGCCTCCCGGAAAAAAGAAAGGATGGAAAAATATGGAACTGATTACGGAGTATATCAAACCGGAACTGATTGTAGTCGCAGTTGTATTGTATATTGTAGGCATCGGCCTAAAGAAAACGACTGTAGTGAAAGACAAATGGATTCCGGTGATTCTTGGAACCGCCGGTATTTTGCTCTGCGGCATCTGGGTATTTGCAAACGGACCAGTGGGCTCAGGACGGGAAGCGGCACTTGCGATATTCACGGCCATTGTTCAGGGAGTTCTTGCTGCAGGAGCAAGTACTTACGTCAATCAGATTTTGAAACAGTTGCAAAAGGAGGAATAGGCTATGGCATATTATGCAGACATTTCCCGGTACAGGCCGGTTAAAGACTGGAGGCTTGTAAAGAGAAACTGTCCATTCTTGATCTCAAAGGCGACGGAAGGGACGGATTACACAGATCCTACGCTGGATGATTTTATCAGAGGCTGTGAGAACAATGAGATTCCATACTGGCTGTATGCCTATCTCCGGAACGGGAATGAACCGGCTCAGGCAGTCTTTCTGACAGAGGTTTGCAAGGCCAGAGCCGGTAAATATTTTGTCGGATACGCGCTTGATGCGGAAGAGGGAAATGCGGCCACCGACGTAAAGAGAGCAATGGATTATCTTGCCGGAAGCGGAAAGAAGTTCATGCTGTACACCGGTTATGCGGATTACAGCAGATATCAGGAGATTATCCGGTCACGCCCGTCCGGCTGCGCATGGTGGGAATCACGGTATGTCCTGAATAACGGGACTTATAATTCCGGCTATCCCTGCCACAGTGGAGTAGATCTTCATCAGTATACGAGTATCGGGCACTGTCCTGGAATTACCCCGCAATGCGATCTGAACCGGCTGACGGGAAGCAGGACGGAGGCGTGGTTTTGTACAGGAGAGCAGACAGCAGAAGATCAGGATGGAACAGTCCTTGACCATGCGGGTGTTTTTCAGGAGAGGAAGGACCGGAAAGGAGAAGTGTCCTACCAGGGTCATCTTCGTGGTATCGGATGGGCAAACTGGCAGTGTGACGGAGCAATGGCCGGCAGTACCGGACAGAGCAGGAGAGTGGAGGCACTGCGGATTTCTCCAGTGAAGCATATGGATGTGACCGTACATATCCGGGATATCGGCGACAAACTGTACAAAAATATTACAGAATCTACAATTATCGGAACAACCGGGCAGGAAAAACGGCTCGAAGCACTGAAAATTGAATCCGGGGATACAGTATATTTGTACCGTGTGCACCAGAAAAATCTCGGATGGAGCAGGTGGTGTGTCAACGGACAGTGGGCCGGTGAAAAAGGGAAGTCGCTGCAGATCGAGGCAGTGGAAATCCAAGTTGCGGATATTGCCTATCTGGCACATGTGCAGGGAAGCGGAGATACCGTCTGGATGGCGGACGGCATGACTGCTGGAACGACCGGATCCGCCCTCCGGCTTGAAGCCCTGCGGATTAAAAGCCAGCACTGCGGCAATATCGAGGCACAGGCCCATATTCAGGACGAAGGATGGATCGACTACGGGACAGTGAATCAGAATATCTTGATCGGAACGGCCGGGGAAAAGAAACGTCTGGAATGTCTGCGGCTGAAAGGAAATTTCGAGTGGAGAGCACATATTCAGGGAACCGGATGGACTCAGTGGACCCGGGCGGATGGCGTGTCCACTCTTGGCACAGTCGGACTGTCTCTCAGAATGGAAGCAGTCGAAATGAGGAAAATATAAAAATCTCCGGAGGACATTCTCCGGAGAAAAATGAGGCGGATGTGACATTCAGGATCCGTTGAAGATATGAATATTATTTTTACCATTTGCCTTTGTGCGATAGAGAGCGCGGTCGGCTTTCAGGAGCAGACTTTCATAATCGTCTCTGGAGCCGCGTGAAGCAATTCCGGCACTGTAGGTGATCCGGATGGTAGTTCCCCCTATGCTGTCCGGAGAAAGCGCGGTATTCAGAACATACCGCGCTTTTTTTATGATATTTTCCAGCGCCTGGTCAACAAACAGAATCAGAAATTCATCTCCGCCAAAGCGGCAGATGTAATCTTCCGGTCCAAGCATGGAAGTGAGTTTACGCGCGGTTATACGTATGATTTCATCTCCGGTCCGGTGACCGTAAGTATCATTGATCCCTTTGAATTCGTCGACGTCTATGATCATCAGATGGACAGGAGTATCAGGTCTGGAACCGGTAAAACAGTAAAAATAGTATTCAAACATGGATCTGGTAGGAAAACGTGTCAGTCCGTCGCTTTTCGCCAGCAGATCTTCGCTGACCTGCATATAATTCATGATTTTCCCTTCTGAATTGCGAATC
>DVFQ01000096.1 GCA_018713185.1 Candidatus Copromonas avistercoris (nom. illeg.)
AAGACTCATCTGACGTTCCAGATCTGGGATGTTGCCCAGAGAGATGGAATGCAGGCTATTTGCGACGCCTACACGGAGAAAAATCCCAACGTGGAGATTGAAGTGCAGGTAACCAGCTGGAATGAATACTGGACCAAGCTGGAGGCGGCGGCAATTTCCAACCAGATGCCGGATATTTTCTGGATGCACACCAATGAAATCTTGAAATATGCGGATTACGGAAAGATCGCGGACCTGACGGATCTCTACGACGAGGAGGATCCGGAGTATTTCCAGAAGCATTTTTCGGAGGTGTCTTTAAAGAATATCCAGGGCAGCGACGGAAGATATTATGGGGTGCCCAAGGATAAGGATACGGTAGGGCTTGTCTATAATAAGGAGATGTTTGACGCCGCGGGCGTTGCATACCCGGATGAGACATGGACCTGGGACGACTTATGCGAAGCGTCGCAGAAGATCTACGACGCCACAGGAAAGTATGGATATATGGCATACGGAGATGATCAGCTGGGGTATTGGAATTTTATCTACCAGAACGGCGGATACGTACTGGCGGAGGACAATATCACCGGCGGCTTTGACAATCCGGCGACCGTAGACGCCATGCGGTTTTATATCGATCTGCAGAAGAACGACTGGTGCCCGGACCAGAATTACTTTGCGGAAACTTCGCCGGGAACGGCGTTTTTCTCGGAGCAGGGAGCGATGTTCTTTGAAGGAAACTGGAATATCCTTTCCGAGATGCAGAACTATCCCAACATGCAGGGGAAATGGGACGTGGCGGTGCTTCCCAAGTGTCCTGATCCGGCGAGCGGCGACGGCCGGGCGACCATTTCCAACGGCCTCTGCTATGCCACTTCCCCCACGGGAAAGAATCTGGAAATCGTAAAGGATGTGCTGCGGTTCTTCGGTTCCGAGGAGGGGCAGCGGGTCCAGGGAGAATCGGGAGCGGCGATTCCCGCCTATGAGGGCCTGGAGCAGACCTGGGTGGACGTATTCGATCAGTTCGATTACCGGCTGAACGTGGAGTGCTTCGTGGACATGTTCGACTACAGTGTACAGTCGGTCAACAACGCCTACCGTTCCGTATGGAAGCCGGAGGTGACGGAAAACCTGTTGAAGATCTATTCCGGACAGATTACCTTTGAGGAGGGAATGCAGGCGTTCCAGGACTGCATCCGGGAAGCTGCCGAGGATGATTAAAAGGGGGTATTAAGCTATGGCAAACGGCAAAGCAAAAGCCGGAAAAAAGGCCAGGTCGGAGAACCTATGGGGTTACATCATGGTAGCGCCCACGATCATTGGTCTTTTGGTCTTGAATATTTATCCGTTTCTGGATACGATCAAGCTGAGCTTTTCCAAAACGAGGCCCTTTGGCCTCTATGAGCTAAGAGGGATCGAAAACTATGTGGAAATGTTTACCAGCGCCGAGTTCTGGAGGGCAAATTTAAATACCATCTGGTTCTGCGTGCTGACGGTGCCGTTAGGGATTTTCCTGGCGCTAATCGTCGCGGTCATGTTGAATACGAAGATCAAGGGAAGAACCGCTTTCCGCGCCATCTTCTTCCTGCCCATGGTTGTGGCTCCGGCGGCGGTGGCCATGGTCTGGAAGTGGATGTTCAATACGGAATACGGGATCATCAACACCCTGTTGGGCCATTCGGTCAACTGGATCACGGATCCCAATATTGTGATGATCACCTGCGCCATCGTGGCCATCTGGTCCTCCATCGGATACGACGCGGTCCTGCTTCTTTCGGGACTTCAGAATATTTCCAAGTCCTATTACGAGGCGGCCAGCCTGGACGGAGCCAGCAAGATCCAACAGTTTTTCTACATTACGCTGCCGATGGTGTCTCCGACGCTGTTTGTGGTGCTGATCATGCGGCTCATGTCCTCTATAAAAGTTTATGACCTGATCTACATGATGATCGAGGAATCCAACCCGGCGATCACCAGCGCCCAGTCGTTAATGTATCTGTTCTATCGGGAATCCTTTATTTCCGGAAACCGGGGCCTCGGCTCCTCCGTCGTGATCTGGACGGTGGCTTTGATCGGACTGGTTACGGCCGTTCAGTTCTGGGGACAGAAAAAATGGGTTAATTACGAGGTATAGGAAAGGAGAGGCAAATGAATTCATCATTAGAACGATCCAGAAAAATCCGCACGGCCGGTGTCTACGCGTTCTTTCTCATCGGCTCCGTGATCATGATCTTTCCCTTCGTATGGATGTTTTTAACCAGCTTTAAGACGGTGGAGGAGAGCATGGTGATCCCGCCGACGATCCTGCCGGCGGACTGGCAGTCGAAAAACTACGGCGACGCCATGGCGTCCCTGCCCTTCTTCTCCCTGTATAAGAATACGGCTTTGATGATCTTCTGGCGCGTGGTCTGCGCGGTGCTGTTTTCTTCTATGGCGGGATATGCCTTCGCGAAGCTGAACTTTAAAGGAAAAAATATCCTGTTTTCTCTGGTGCTGATCCAGATGATGCTGCCGTCGCAGATCTTTATCACGCCTCAGTACCAGATGCTGGCCCGGTTCGGCCTGACCAATACGATCTTCGCCCTGGTATTTCCGGGACTGGTCAGCGCGTTCGGTACGTTTTTCCTAAGACAGGCTTATTTAGGAATCCCCGATGAGATCGCGGAGGCGGCGTATCTGGACGGATGCAACCAGTGGCAGACCTTTACGAAGGTGATGGCGCCTTTGACGAAGTCTTCCATGGCGGCGCTGGCGGTCTTTACGGCGGTGTTCGCCTACGGAGATCTGATGTGGCCGCTGATCGTAAATACGGATATTAACATGATGACTCTGTCTTCGGGACTGGCGACCCTGCGGGGACAGTTCAGTACCAATTTCCCGGTGATGATGGCCGGATCTTTGCTTGCCATGGTTCCCATGGTGGTTCTGTATCTGTTCTTCCAGAAGCAGTTTATCGAAGGCGTAGCAATGACCGGAGGAAAATAGACAAGATGGCAATTCGATATCAGGCAGACAGCAATACGTTTATTCTGGAAACCAAAGACTGCTCTTATTTGATGAAGGTAAGCCGGTACGGGAATCTTCTTCATCTTTACTACGGAAAGAGGATTCCGGATTCGGATGTGGATTACCTGCTTCAGCTCCAGGATCGGGGGTTCTCCCCCAATCCCAATGAAGCGGGCAATGACCGTACCTTCTCCTTGGATTTCCTTCAGCAGGAGTTTTCCACCGACGGAAAAGGCGACTACCGGAGTCCCAGCATCGAGGTTATCAACGGGGACGGCAGCGCGATTTTTTCCGGAAAGGTTGTGGACTACCAGATCGATAAGGGAAAGTACCGGATCGAGGGAATGCCTTCTCTGTGGGCGGCGGATTCGGATAGGGCCGATACCTTAAAGATCCGCCTGGAGGACCGGGAAAGCCGTGCGTCCGTCACCCTGTTTTACGGCGTTTTTGAGGAGAAGAACATCATTACCCGTTCCGTCCGCTTTGAAAACGGCGGGAATCAGCTTTTGAACTTGAACCGGCTGATGTCGGCGACGGTGGATTACCGGGATTCGGAATATGATCTGATCTATTTTCCGGGACGTCATATGATGGAGCGGGAATTTGAGCGGACTCCCATCCGGAGCGGACTTCATTCCATCGGCAGCAGCCGGGGAACCTCCTCCCATCAATACAATCCTTTCGCCATCGTCTGCGAACGGGACGCCGGCGAGGATCACGGCGGATGCTGGGGATATTCCCTGGTTTACAGCGGAAATTTCCTCTTTGAAGCGGAAAAAGACCAGTTCGGCCAGCTGCGGATCAACATGGGCATCAATCCCAAGCACTTTTCTTTTGAGATGAAGCCGGGCGAGACGTTTTGGGCGCCGGAGGCGGTGCTTGCCTATTCGGACCAGGGCTTTTCGGGACTGACCCATCTGTATCATGATATCTACCGGGAAAATCTCTGCCGCTCTCCTTATGGGAAACGGCCCAGGCCGGTGCTGATCAACAGCTGGGAGGCGGCCTACTTCGACTTTGACGAGGAAAAGATCCTGGAGATCGCCAGGGCTTCTGTGGATATGGGCGTGGATCTGTTTGTTCTGGACGACGGCTGGTTCGGAAAGAGGGATGACGACAATGCCGGGCTGGGGGACTGGACGGTCAACCGGAAGAAGCTGAAAGACGGAATCGAAGGCTTATCGGAAAAGATCCATGAAATGGGACTTCAGTTCGGCATCTGGATCGAGCCGGAAATGGTTTCCGAGGACAGCGAACTTTACCGGGCCCATCCGGAATGGTGCCTCCGGGCGCCGGGAAGGCCCATGACCAGAGGAAGGAACCAGCTGGTCTTGGACCTGTCCAGGGAGGACGTCTGCGGATATCTGATCGACGTTCTGGACGCGCTTTTGTCCAATGCCAGGATCGAGTATCTGAAATGGGATATGAACCGCAGCATCTCCGACGTTTGGTCCGGCCTTCTTCCCAGGGAGCGCCAGGGCGAGGCCATGCACCGGTACGTGCTGGGACTGTACCGGATCCTGGAGGAGATCACGGAAAAGCATCCCCAGGTGCTGTTCTGCGGCTGCAGCGGCGGAGGCGGGCGGTATGATCCGGCCATGCTGTACTACCAGCCGGAAATCTGGTGCAGCGACAATACGGACGCGGTCAACCGGCTGAAGATCCAGTATGGAACCTCCTTTGCCTATCCGGTCAATACCATGGAGGCGCATGTTTCCGTGTGTCCCAACCACCAGACCGGCCGGTCGGTATCCTTAAAGACCAGAGGCGTCGTGGCCATGGACGGGGTCTTGGGCTACGAGCTGGATTCCAGGAAGCTGTCCGAAGAGGAAAAGGCCTTCTGCAGGAGGCAGGTGGAGTTTTATAAAAAGCATTACCGGCTGATCGCGGAGGGCGATTATTACCGGCTGTCCAATCCCTATGAGAATCCCAGGTACACCGCCTGGCAGCATGTTTCAAAGGACAGGCGGGAATCGTTAGTAAGTCTGGTGCTTACGGACAAGGAAGGAAACGCGGGCCAGCTTTACGTAAAGCTAAAGGGACTGGATCCCGATGCCTGGTATGAGGTCGAAGGGAAAGAGGGACGTTATTCCGGGGCGCTCTTTATGAACGCCGGGATCCCGGTTCCCGCCTCCCTTGGCGAGTATGAGTCGATCCAGTTCGTACTAAGGACGGTGCAGGAGAAGAAATGAAGGATGTTGTGATCGAATGGTATATCCCCTACGTGATCTCGAAGCGGCAGATGCTTATAAAGGCCGTTATGATCTCCGCGGCGCTTGTATTTTTCATTGACGCGCTGGTTTTCATGGCGGTGATGCTGCTTCCTTCTCTGATCATCGGGGTCACCGGTTTTTTCCTGTTTCGGAGCTGGCGGTATGAGTATGAATATGTGTACGTCAACGGGGATTTTACCATATCAAAGATTATCCGGAAGGAAAAAAGAAAGGACGTGTTCCATGCGGACCGGGTGGATATGGAGGCCTTTGTAAGGGGACGCAGAAAGGACGGCCGGACCGCCGGGGATTTTACCTCGGGACGGGAAGGAAGAGAGGTCTATTCCATGAAGGTAAAAGGGGCCTGGATCTATATTGAGCCAAGCCCGGAGTTCGTGGAAGAGATGAGCAAATATTACAGACAGGGGTAGGAAGATGACGGAACAGAATGGATGGGAAAAACGCCTGGAAGGGTTCTGGGATGAGCTGAAATGGCTTTATTTTGAGCTGTATCCGGGAAGAGAGGATCAGTTTGAGGCGCTCTGCGGGATCATCCGCCAAAGGAGCGAAGAGCGGTCCGCGGATCTGAAAGCGCTGGACGCAAAGCGGCTGGCGGATCCGGACTGGTATAAGCGAAACGACATGGTCGGGATGATGATGTACACGGACGCTTTTGCCGGCACCTTAAAGGGCGTGAAAAAGAAGCTTGGCTATATCGAGGAATGCGGCGTGAACTATATCCATCTGATGCCGCTTCTGGACTCTCCCCGGGTGAGGAACGACGGCGGCTACGCGGTTTCCGACTTCCGGAAGGTAAAGCCCGAGCTTGGGACAATGGAGGATCTTTCGGAGCTGGCGGCCGAGTGCCACAGGCGGGGAATCAGCGTCTGCCTGGATTTTGTCATGAACCATACCTCCGACGAGCATGAGTGGGCCCTTTGGGCCAGGAACGGAAAAAAGGAGTATCAGGACCGGTATTTCTTTTACGATACCTACGAGATCCCGGAGCAGTTTGAAAAGACCTGTCCCCAGGTGTTTCCTACGACGGCTCCCGGAAATTTCACCTGGCTGGAGGATGTGAAAAAATACGTCATGACCACCTTTTATCCCTATCAGTGGGATTTAAACTACTGGAATCCGGCGGTGTTCGTGGAAATGACCGATAATCTTTTAAATCTTACCAACCGGGGAATCGATATTATCCGCATCGACGCGGTACCCTATATCTGGAAGCAGCTGGGAACCAACTGCAGAAATCTTCCGCAGGTACATACCATTGTGCGGATGCTGCGGATGATCTGCGAGACGGTGTGCCCCGGTGTACTGCTTCTGGGGGAAGTGGTGATGGAGCCGGAAAAGGTGGTTCCTTACTTCGGGACGGTGGAGAAGCCGGAATGCCATATGCTGTACAATGTGACGACGATGGCGACCACCTGGCATACGGCGGCGGTTTCGGACGTTTCCCTTTTGAAGCGGCAGATGGACATCATCGACGCGCTTCCGAGACAGTACGTGTTTTTGAATTATCTCCGGTGTCATGACGATATCGGCTGGGGACTGGATTACGGCTGGCTGAGGGGTCAGGGAATGGAAGAGGTCGCCCACAAACGATATTTAAACGACTATTTTACCGGAAAATACCCGGGTTCCGATTCTCGGGGGGAGCTTTATAACGACGATCCCAGACTGGGAGACGCGAGGCTCTGCGGAACGACGGCTTCCCTCTGCGGGCTGGAGGCGGCTATGGAGCGAAAGGATCCGGAAGGAGAAAGGCGCGCCGCGGACCGCGATCTGATGCTCCATGGGTTTATGCTGACGCTTTCGGGGATCCCCATGCTTTACAGCGGAGATGAGATCGGACAGCTTAATGATTACCGCTATAAAGAGGATCCGAAAAAGGCGGCGGATTCCCGCTATGTTCACCGGGGAGCTTTCGACTGGAAGAAGGCGGGGCGGCGAAAGGAGAAGGGCACGGTAGAAAACCGGATTTTTACGGGGCTTGAAAGGCTTTTGACCCTTCGGGGAAGCCAGAACGTATTTTTAAACGCGGCGGCTGTTTCCACCAGAGAAACCTACGATCCGTCGGTTCTCTGCCTTGTGCGGGAGCTGGACGGGGAGAAGCTCATCGGTTTGTTTAATTTCTCTTCTCAGGGAAAAACAGCCTGGATCAACGAGGATGGAATGTATCATGACCTGATTTCGGAGGAATCCCTGGAGGCCAAGGGGGTATTGATGCCGCCCTATGGGATCCGGTGGATGCTCAAAATCAGAGAGAAAGGAAAAGAATATGTCTAGTGTTCAGTTAAAGCATGTATGCAAAAAATACCCCAATGGATATGAGGCGGTTAAGGATTTTAACCTGGATATCCAGGATAAGGAATTTATTATTTTCGTCGGCCCCTCCGGCTGCGGAAAGTCTACGACCTTAAGAATGGTGGCGGGTCTGGAGGATATTTCCTCCGGCGAGCTTTTGATCGACGGGCAGTTAATGAACGACGTGGAGCCCAAGGACCGGGATATCGCCATGGTATTCCAGAGCTATGCCCTTTACCCGCATATGAGCGTTTACGATAATATGGCCTTCTCCTTAAAATTAAAGAAGACGCCGAAGGAGCAGATCGACAAGGCCGTAAGAGAGGCCGCCAGGATCCTGGATCTGGAGCCGCTGTTAGACCGGAAGCCGAGGGCACTCTCCGGCGGACAGCGGCAGCGGGTGGCCATGGGCCGGGCCATTGTAAGGAATCCCAAGGTATTTTTGATGGACGAGCCCTTATCCAACCTGGACGCGAAGCTAAGAGGGCAGATGCGGGTCGAGATTTCCAAGCTCCACCAGAGGCTGGGAGCCACCATTATTTACGTAACCCACGACCAGACGGAGGCCATGACCTTAGGCACCAGGATCGTCGTTATGAAGGACGGCGTGGTTCAGCAGATCGATACGCCTCAGAACCTCTACGATCATCCCTGCAATAAGTTTGTCGCCGGCTTTATCGGTTCCCCGCAGATGAATATGATCACGGCGGAGGCCGCGGAAGAAAACGGCGAGGTGGTTCTCCATTTCGAGGGCCAGCGCGTGATCTTAAATAAAGAGCGGGCGGCGGCGTTAAGAAACGGCGGCTATATCGGCCAGAAGGTGATCCTGGGGATCCGGCCGGAAGACGTGCATGGAGACGAGGAATCCTTAAAGAAATTTGAAAAGACGTCCCTTGACGCGGAGGTCAAGGTTTACGAGATGCTGGGAGCCAACGCGCTGTTATACTTTAATCTTGGCGATACCGGCTGGGTCGCCTCCGTGGACGCCAGGACCGGAGCAAGGCCCGGCGACCACGTACGGCTGGCCATGGATACGGAAAAGCTCCAT
>DVFQ01000097.1 GCA_018713185.1 Candidatus Copromonas avistercoris (nom. illeg.)
TGAAGTGATTGAAACAGCCAAAAGCGAGGGGGCTGATACGGTTACGGTTGTAACCACCAATGATAATATAGGAGCGATTGCTTTCTACCAGAAAATTGGCTTTGATATTGTAAATATATATCGGAACTCGATGGATTATGTCAGAAAAATAAAACCAACCGTACCAATTATGGGGGAGAACGGTATTCCATTAAGACATGAAATCGAGTTTTTCGTTTCTATATAGATAAAGGAAATAGATGAATTTTCAGAAATCGTTATTCGGGATTTTCGCGGTCTTTAAGGAATCACAGCAAAGTGGTTCCTTTTTTGCCGCAGAGAAAATTTCATCGCAGAGAAAACTTGGCGGGTGTGCAATTTGGACGGTCGGATTCCATCTGGGATTCGATGACCGGATTCATGATTCGGCTGACTGGATTCATCCTGGATTTCCTTGACAGCAAAGGGGACGGCAGATAAAATAAAGAATGGAAAACAGAGATGCAGGAGGTTAGATTTAGATGAAAGTAAATTCTGCAGCAGCGGTGGAGCGTTTTATAAAGCGCTTTCTTCCGGCGGCGGGAGTTTGCCTGCTGGTGATGACAGCAGGAATTCCGGCTTTCGCGTCAGAGGAGGAAAACCGGTTTGTAGAGGGGACAACGATCAATCATGTGGTGGTGTCCGGAGATACGCTGGAGGAAGCAAAGGTACGGATCGAGTCTTATTTTCAAGACGGATATGTTCTGGAGATAGAGGATAAGGAAGGAAACCGTGAGGAAATCAATGGAAAAGAGATCCTTTACGGTCTTAAGATTACAGGCAGCCTGGCGGAGGTGCTGGAGGCGGAGAATGCGGCCGGCCGTTTAAGCGGGCCAGGTTTTGACAACAGCTATCGTGTAGACGCAGAAGTTACGTATGATGAGGAAGGCTTAAAGGCGAAGCTTGGCAGTCTTTCATGCGTACAGAATGCGCAGCCGACAGAGAATGCGCGGATCTCGGCATATGAAGAGGGAAAGCTGTTTACGATCCTCCCGGAGGTTCAAGGAACGGAGATCGATCAGAACCGTCTTTTGGAAGCGGCAAAAGCGGCGCTGAATGAGCAGCGGACGCTGATACGGCTGGAGGAGGAAGGATGCTATAAGCAGATCACCGTGACTTCGGATAATGCGGAGCTAAATCAGCTGTGCGGTCTGATGAACGATTATAAGGATATTACGATCATCTATACATTTGGGGAGAATCGCGAGACCCTGACGGGGCCGGACATTGTCCAGTGGATCGCAGGCTCAGATGGGACGGAGCTTCTTGTGGACGAGGCCAAAGCGGCGGCTTATGTGAAGAGCCTGGCGGACCGGTATGATACGTATGGGAAGCCGCATGTTTATCAAACCACCTCCGGCCGGGAGGTGACGGTAACAGGAAGCTATGGCTGGCAGATCGATCAGGCTGCGGAGACGGCGGAGCTGATTTCGTTGATCAAGAGCCATCAAAGCCAGACCAGGGAGCCGGTTTACGCCAAGACTGCCGTCAGCAGAGACGGTTATGATTTTGGAAATACGTATATTGAAGTGGATCTGAAAGAGCAGCATTTGTATTTTTATGAAAATGGGACCATGATCATCGACGCGCCGTTTGTCTCGGGGAATGTGGCGAAGGATTGGACAACGCCTCCGGGATTATTTACATTATATTATAAGCAGACGGACAAGGTCCTCAGGGGAGAGGATTATGAGACGCCGGTAAAATACTGGATGCCCTTTAACGGCGGAATCGGACTGCATGACGCAAATTGGCGGGGAAGCTTCGGCGGAGAAATTTATAAGACCAACGGTTCCCATGGCTGCATCAATCTGCCGCCGGCGAAGGCCGCCCAGGTTTATGAGCACGCATATAAAGGAATCCCGATTATTTGCTGCGATTAAGAGGTGGCGTGGGAAATTGACAGCAAGCGGAACTGGAACACAGAAGCTGGAAAACGGAAGACAGAAAACTGGAAGGAATTATCAATATGGAGAAACAGAAAGCTTTAAATGAATTAAAGAATGCGAAGGACGTTTACGTCCTGATGTCCCGGTGCACGAGAATGCCCTATGTGGTATGCGATCCGGAGACGTTTGACGATGAGATTTTAATGTACTTTTCGGAGGAGGATATCAAAAAGGAAGGCGCCCGGCTGATTGAGGAAAAGATTCCGGTGCAGATCGTGCGGGTTGAGGGCAATCAGCGCCTTCGTTTTTACGCCAACCTTTATACGATGGGCGTCAACAGCATTTTGGTCAACCGGGGAATGGATTCGGAAGTCCGGGTTCAGCTTACGGAGCTGGTGACGAAGCCGCGGGCAGAGCAGCTGCCGAAGGGGCAGACCTTGGTAGAGAATCCCAGCTTCCATTTGACGGCCCTCTATTTTATGCAGGAGGTCAGACGGCAGAAGCTGGAGCAGCTGACGGACGAGTTAAAGGAAATGGAGGAGGAGATCCTGGCGGATTACAGCAGAGGAAAATTCCTGGTTCCGTTTCAAGATGATAACGGCGTGCCTCTTTTAAAGCATCCCAGCGGAGACACTTATCAGCCGATCTTTACAGATCCCATCGAATTTGGGAAGTTTAATCGGGAAAAGAAGTTCAAGGCGGCTATTGTGGAGGCGACAAAGATCCCGGATGTACTGGTGAAAGAGGCAAAGGGCGTTGTCGTGAATCCCACAGGCGTGAACCTTCAGCTTCCGATCAAGAAACGCGCGCAGCAGAACGGCCAGAGTCCGGCGGGCGCGCAAAATCCGGCAGGCGCGCAGACCCCGGCAGGTGGTCAGAACCCGGCGGGCGGTCAGAGTCCGGCAGATGCTCAGGGTTCGGAAGGCGTGAAGAATCCTCAATAATAGGCCGTTTTCCGGAGGCGGAAAATCCGCCGGAACCGAGGGAAGAATGAGACAGGAAGAATAGGACAGGAAGAATAAGATAAGATTAATCAGGCAGAAGAATAAGATCGAGTAGATAAGGGCTGCTGTATATCTGACGGGATTTTGTGATCCAAATCAGATTTACGGCAGCCCTGTTAAATTCTACCGGGTGGATTTTGTCAGGCGGATTTTGCCGGCTGGATTTTGCCGGACAGATTCCGCTGGGTAGATTCCGCCGGATAATTTGGAAGGACAAATTTGCGGTGATTTTACTGCAGGAAAATCCTACCGCTGGACGCGGCCCGATCCGTCGCCGCCGGCCAGCTTTTGAACTTCGCTTACGGAAACCATATTCATGTCGCCTTCGACAGAATGCTTTAAGCAGGAGGCCGCCGCGGCAAATTCAATAGTGCTTTGGGGATCGTACTGGTTCAAGCAGGCGTAGATCAGTCCGCCGCCGAAGCTGTCGCCGCCGCCGACCCGGTCTACGATGTGTACGGCGTATTTTTTGCTGAAATAAAATTCGGTTCCGTCATAAAGCATGGCGGCCCAGTTGTTGTCGCTGGCGGAAAGGGATTCCCGCAGCGTAATGGCAACCTTTGAAAAACCAAAGCGTCCGGCCAGCTGTTTTGCTACGTCCTTATAGCCTTCATGGCTGACGGCGCCCTTGGTAACATCCGTGTTGGCGGCTCGGATCCCGAATACGTCGGCGGCGTCCTCCTCGTTCGCGATGCAGACGTCCACGTATTTGCAGAGTTCGCTCATTACCTGTCCCGCTTTTTCGCGGCTCCACAGCTTGTTCCGATAATTTAGATCGCAGGAGACCGTGAGCCCCAGCTCTTTTGCTTTTTTACAGGCATCCAGGCAGATGGCGGCCAGCGTGTCGTTTAAAGCCGGTGTGATTCCTGTAAAATGGAACCAGTCTGCGTTCTGAAAGATTTCGTTCCAGTCAAAGTCCTCGGGGGATGCTTCAGCGATCGCGGAATGAGCCCGGTCGTAAATCACCTTGGACGGCCGCTGGGAAGCGCCTTTTTCCAGGAAATAAATGCCGATGCGGTTTCCGCCGCGGACAATGCGGGAGGTATCGACTCCAAATTTTCTCAATTCATTTACAGCGGCTTGTCCGATTTCGTGGGCGGGAAGCTTTGTAACAAAAGCCGTGTCGATTCCGAAATTGGCCAGGGATACGGCCACGTTGGCTTCTCCTCCGCCGTAGGTGGCGCCAAAGGAATTTGCCTGTACAAAGCGGTAATAGCCCTCGGGGGCAAGACGGAGCATGATTTCTCCGAACGTGATCACTCGTTTTGCCATAATTTTGTCTCTCCTTCCTGTTACGGGCGTTTTCTGCCGCTTGGAGCGGCATCGCTGCCGTGATCTGCCGCGGCCGGAAAAGGGCTGCGGTTCGTTTAGTTTTGCGTCAGATGGACGGCGAAGCCGCTGACTTCTCCGGCGATATAAATAAAGGTCAGCTTTCCATTTTCATATTTTGCGGTGGACTCGTCGAATTGGCAGCCCAGCATTTCCAGATAATTTCTGGCCCGTTCTACGGAGTTGGCGCCGATGGCGATATGGCCCATGGTTCCCCGCCCCTTGGAATTCATCGCCTCAATGGCGGTTCCGGCAAAGAAGGAAACGTCCCGCGGATCCTTTGCGAAACCGAACAGCCGCTCAAAGAAACCGGCGGTCTGCTCCGCTTCGTCCGCGCTTTGACAGTTGATGCCGATATGCTTTAGACGGAAGCCCAGCATCGTTTCAACCGCTTCCTTGGTCAGCTGGCGGATTTTGTCAAATTGCCCGGAGGCGATCAGTTCTTTTTTTACCATCCAGCTCCCGCCGCAGGCAAGAACCTTATCGGAGGCAAGGTAGGTATTCAGATTCTGAGCGTTAACGCCGCCGGTGGGCATAAATTTCATCTGTGTATAAGGAGCGGACATGGCCTTGATCATGGCAATGCCGCCTGCCTGTTCTGCCGGGAAGAACTTCACCACGTCCAGACCAAGTCCCATCGCCGCCTCCACATCGCTGGGCGTTGCGGTACCAGGGATTACAGGGATCCCGATTTCCATACAGTGGCGAACGACGGCAGGATTTAAGCCGGGGCTGACGATAAAGCGGGCGCCGGCGGCACGGGCCCGGTCGGCCTGCTCGATGGTCAGGACGGTTCCCGCTCCTACCAGCATATCCGGAAAGCACTCCGTCATGATTCGGATGGATTCTTCAGCGGCGGCGGTCCGGAAGGTTACTTCCGCGCAGGGAAGACCGCCTTTGCAGAGGGCTTCCGCCAACGGGGCGGCGTCCTTGGGGTCGTCCAGCACTACGACGGGAACGATTCCGATTTTTTGGATTTTTTCTAAAATACGGTTCATAAGCGGCATCTCCTTTTTGGGTAATTGTGAAATTAAGAAGCTGCGAAACACTAAAATTGGATGAGTGTGAAACAAGGCAGCCGTGCAACAAATGGACAATCGCGAAATGAGGCGGCTATGAAACCAAGTTTCACAATACAAAACCATGTTTCATAATATGATATCTATGGATTTCATTATACATGACGGAAGTAAAAAGTCAATAGAAATGAGGCCGAAATGAGCGGAAATATTCTGCCTTCCCAATTAT
>DVFQ01000098.1 GCA_018713185.1 Candidatus Copromonas avistercoris (nom. illeg.)
GCAGATGCTGTTCCGCGGCCAGAATATTCTTGGATACAACCACTATGCCGACGACGTGGTGGAGTATTTCGTACAGAAATCCATCGCCAACGGAATCGATATTATCCGTATCTTTGACTGCTTGAACGATATCCGCAATCTGGAGACCGCCGTAAAAGCGACGAAAAAGGAAAAAGGTCATGTACAGATTGCCTTAAGCTATACCCTGGGCGACGCTTATACTCTGGATTACTGGAAAAACATCGCCAGAGAGATCGAGGATATGGGCGCGGACTCTCTCTGCATCAAGGATATGGCAGGACTTCTTACTCCCTATAACGCGGAGGAGCTGGTAAAGGTTCTGAAGGAAGGAACCAAGCTGCCCATTGATATCCACACCCACTATACGTCCGGCGTTGCTTCCATGACCTATCTGAAGGCAGTGGAAGCTGGCTGCGATATTATCGACTGCGCGATGTCTCCGTTGGCAATGGGAACCTCCCAGCCGGCGACGGAGGTTATGGTAGAAACCTTTAGAGGAACCCCCTACGACACCGGATATGATCAGGATCTTCTGGCGGAGATCGCCGATTACTTTACGCCGATCCGCGAGGAAGCGTTAAAGAGCGGACTTCTGAATCCGAAGGTTCTGGGCGTCGATATCAAGACGCTCCGGTATCAGGTTCCCGGCGGTATGCTTTCCAACCTGGTAAGCCAGTTAAAGGAAGCCGGACAGGAGAACAAATACCGTCAGGTTCTGGAGGAGATCCCGAGAGTAAGAAAGGATTTCGGAGAGCCGCCGTTAGTAACTCCGTCTTCCCAGATCGTAGGCACCCAGGCCGTTATGAACGTCATCAGCGGGGAGCGCTACAAACTGGTACCCAAGGAGTCCAAGAAGTTGATGATGGGCGAATTCGGAAAGACTGTAAAGCCCTTCAATCCGGAGGTACAGAAGAAGATTATCGGAAACGCCAAACCGATCACCTGCCGTCCGGCAGATCTGATCGAGCCGCAGCTTCCGCAGTTCGAGAAGGAATGCGCGCCGTGGAAGCAGCAGGATGAGGACGTTTTATCCTACGCCCTGTTCCCGGCTGTTGCCAAGGAATTCTTCGAGTACCGGGAGGCACAGCAGACCGGGATCGATCAGAAGAAGGCCGATAAGGCAAACAAGGCGTATCCTGTATAGACGCGAAGCGTAATAGGTACGAAGCGCATATAGGCACGAAGCGTATATAGGTACGAAACGTATAGAAGTATAATCGGATAAGAATAAGGCCGCTGAGCTTGGATGAAGAGCCCGGCGGCTTTTTCTATTGGAGGGCGGATCCCATTAAGAATTTCTTACGAAAACGAGGCAATTACGGGTAAAAGTGTGAACTTTCACCTGTAAGGTTGACAGGAAAGTCAATTTGTCAGTATAATGTTCCTAGTGTCATTTTCTGGCAGAAAGGGTGGATTTTTCCCGAATGCCGGAAAGAGCGGGAGAGAGAAATATGAAAAATAAAGGGAAACGGGTGCTGGCGGCGGTCTTAGGAGCGCTTATGGCTATGAACTGTGCCGGCGGCCCCGTATTTTTCAATAAGAATGCGCCCCAAGCCTATGCCCAGACGGCGACGGTGAACGCGACGACCTTGAATGTAAGGAGCGGGCCCGGCACCGGTTATTCGCTGGTGGCCCGTTTGAACCATGGAACCAGCGTATCAACGATCGGTGAAACCACAGGGACTGACGGCGCTTTGTGGTATCAGATCCAGTATGCCTCCGGAACAGAAACAAAGACGGGATATGTTTCCGCCTCGTATTTAAAATTCCCGGTGACTTATACGCAGGACGCCAATTTCGAGGCGTATTTAAGCAGCCAGGGATTTCCGGAAAGCTATAAGGAGTCTTTGCGGACGCTCCACGCGGAGCATCCCAGCTGGGTGTTCCAGGCGCAGCATACGGGGCTTGACTGGAATACGGTCATTGACAATGAAAGCGCGGTAGGAGCCAACCTTGTGGATTCCGGGAGCATTTCCTCCTGGAAGTCTACGGCTTACGGTGCTTACGATTGGAATACGGGAACCTGGCCGGGATTCGACGGCGCCTCCTGGGTGGCGGCGTCCAGGGAGATCGTGGCCTATTATATGGATCCGAGAAACTTTTTAAACGATACCTACGTATTCCAGTTCCTGCTTCATACCTACGACAGCGCCGGCCAGACGAAGGAAGGCCTGCAGAGTATGGTGACAGGGACCTTCCTGGAAAAAGCGGCGGTCAGTCAGGGAAATGGCGGCCAGTCCTCGGAACCGGGAGACGCTGGCTCTCAGTCCGGCTCGGGAGCGGCAGGCTCCCAGTCTGGCCCGGGCAGCGATTCTTCATCGGGGCAGACACTGACGCCGGGACAGAATGTGGGACCCGGCTTTGAAACGACGGCTGCTGAAACGGTTCCCGCGCCGGCGGGGCCGGGACAGACAGGAAATTCCGGAAACGGGACGTCTCCGGCCTCCGGGACGCAGGATGTGGGACTGGAGGGGCCGGCCTTAACGGTCAGCGCGCGTACCCTTCCCACCGTGGCCCTTCCGGATGTGGAATATGGCCCGGGAATGGACGCGTCATCCATCACAGGCGATAATACAGGCTCAGTATCCGAATCCCCCGCGCCGGCAGGACAGAGTTATGTGGATATTATTATGAACGCGGCGGCTCAATCGGGAGTCAACCCCTATGTTTTGGCGGCGATGATCCTCCAGGAGCAGGGAAGCGGCACGTCGGGCAGCATTTCCGGCGTCACCTCCGGATACGAAGGCTATTACAATTTCTTTAATATCGGCGCTTACGCGTCGGACGGCATGTCGCCGGTAACAAGAGGCCTTTGGTACGCGTCCCAGACGGGAAGCTACGGACGGCCCTGGAATTCCATTGAGAAATCCATCGTCGGCGGCGCCCAGTATTATGGGGAAAATTTTGTAAAACAGGGACAGGATACGTTTTATCTGAAAAAATTTAATGTACAGGGGAATAATCTGTATAAGCACCAGTATATGACCAACGTGGAAGCGGCGGCCGGAGAGGGCGCGAAGCTTTCCCGCGCTTATACGGACGCGATGAAGAGCCAGACGCTGACCTTTAAGATCCCGGTGTTTAACAATATGCCGGAGACGGCCTGCGCGAAGCCCGCTGTTGACGGAAGCCCCAACAATAAGCTGTCCTCGCTTTCGGTGGAGGGCTATACGCTGACGCCGACGTTTAACATGGATACGGAGAGCTACGATATTATCGTCAATCCGTCGGTGGGCACGATTTCCGTATCGGCTTCGGCCATCGATTCCAAGGCGGTTGTCAGCGGAACCGGAATGGTGAATCTGCAGAGCGGAAATAATACGGTTAAGATTGAAGTAAAAGCGGAAAATGGTGATGTCCGCACCTACCAGCTGAATGTAGTCCGTCAGTCGGACGCTCCGGTTGTAACGGTGAATCCGGGCGGGACGCAGGGAAGCACGATTGGCCCCGGCGGCACCTCCGGCCCGGGCGGCACCTCCGGCTCTGGAAGCACGGCCGGCCCGGGAAGCACGGCTGGTCCCGGCAGTACCTCCGGCCCCGGCAGTACGTCCGGTTCGCAACCGGCTGGTGGTTCTGGAAACGCTGCGGCAGGTTCCGGTGGTCAAAGCTCAGGCCCAGGATCGGAAACGGGAACTCCGGGAGTTTCCCAGTCCAGCCCAGGAGAAACGACGGCCGCCGGACTGGCAGGCGCTTCCGGGACCGGCCAGCCCGCGACGGCGACCCGTCCCGTTGAAACAGGGAGCACAGGCACAACAGCTTCGGTAGAGACGGCGGCGCCCGCTCCCGCGGAAACGACTGCCGCTCAGACAACGGCTCCGACAGCCGCTCCTCCGACAGCGGCGCCGGAAACGGCCGCTCCCGCGGAAACGACGGCGGCGCAGGCTTCTTCCAGGAAAAAGGGAGACTGCAACGGAGACGGAACCGTCTCGATCCTTGACGTGATGCTGATCCGCCAGCATGTGCTGGGGCAGAAGCAGCTAAGCGGCGATGCGGCGGCAGCGGCGGATGTGAACGGAGACGGCGCCATTACCTCCGCGGACGCGGACGCCCTCCAGTCCCAGATCCTTGGCGGCTGAAGAAATGCCGGAGATTCCGGCGGATCATAAGGAGATAATTTGGTTATGAACAGAAAAATAAAATCAATGAGGGCCGGTTTTCTGGCGCTGGCGGTTGCTTTAACGGTTCTGCTTTCGCAGGCGTTTCCCGTGTTCGCCGCGTCGGGCCAGCTGACCTTTTCGGATCCTTCGGTTTCCGTGGGAAACCAGGTGTCGGTAACCATGCGGATTTCAGCGGACGCGCCGTTAGGCGCTTCCGACGTGATGCTGGGGTATGATTCTTCCGCCCTGGAATTTGTCAGCGGGACCAATGCAAACGGGGGCGCCGGATCGATCCGTGTCGTGGGCTCCATGGAGGAGGCCGGACAGACGGATTTTCGGTTCACCCTGACCTTTAAGGCGTTAAAAGCCGGAGCGACAACGATTTCCGTTAATTCCTATGAGGTTTATGATGCGGATTCCCAGACGGTTTCTTTAAGCCATGTAGGAAGCTCCGCGGTTACGGTCAATGCGCCGGATACGTATTCTGACGACGCGTCTTTATCCTCCCTCACGGTATCCCCGGGAGAGTTAAGCCCTGCTTTTTCGCCGGAGACGACGGAATATTCGGTTACGGTCCCGGCGGATGTGGAGCGGCTGACCGTCAGCGCGCCCGCCAATGACAGCGGCGCTTCCGTTTCCATCAGCGGAAACGAGGGCCTGCAGATGGGGGAAAACACGGTAACCTGTCAGGTTACGGCGGAGGACGGAACGACGACCCGGACCTATACGATCCTGGTAACGAAGACGGAAGAAGCACCTCAGGAAACGGAAGAATCCTCCGCGGAGGCCAATGCCGTTGGAAGCGGCGTCCAGGTAACGGTGGACGAGGGAACCTGGCAGGTAGCGGGAAGCTTTGACGCGGCCGCTCTTCCGCAGGGCTTTACCCAGACCGAGATCACCTATGAGGGCACCCAGGTTCAGGCCGGAACCGATTCCATGGGAACGATCCTCCTTTATATGACGGATGAGAATGGAAACGGCGACTTCTTCGTTTATGACGCGGAGAAGGGAATTCTTTCGCCTTATGTTACGATCAGTATGTCCGAGCGGACCATCGTTGTCCTGCCGCCGGAGCGCCTGCCTGAGGAACTGACCCTTCCGGACGGCTTTATGGAATGCACCATCGATATCGGCGAGCATACGGTCCACGGCTGGATTTGGGAAAACAGCGGTGAGGAAGCGCCGGAATACTGTGTGGTTTATGGAATGAACGAGGACGGTGAGGAAAATCTTTACCGTTACGACCAGAAGGAAATGACGATCCAGCGGTACTTCCAGGATCCGGCGGCGGAGGAGATCCGCGGCAGGTATGTACAGGTCGCTGAGGATTACAACAGCCTTCTGGAGGATTACAATGTCCGCGGCTATCTGATCGCCGGCTTGTTCGGAGTCTCGATCCTTCTGGTGATCATCCTGGTGATCGTGCTTCTTACAAGAAAGCCGGGAGGGCCGAAGGACGGAGGAAGCCGGGGGCCGGAGAGAGAGGCGGACCATTTCCAGGAGCGGCCGGAGCCGCTTTCCGGAAGCCGGGTAAGGAAGCCGGCCCAGGAGGAAACCCGACGTCCGGAAAGCCGGACGGCGGAGCCGCGGGTTTCGGAGTCCCCGACGCGCGCGGAGCAGCCGGAACAGCCGGAGCCGGAGGATGCATGGGAAGACGCTGATCAGGAAGACGGGCTGGAGCTTCTGGATCTGGAGGCGGACGCGGACGATGAGGAAGCGCTGGATCCGGAGCCGGAAAGCAGGAAGGTGGCTCGGGAGAGCGCGGCGGCAAAGGAAAAGCCGGCGGAAGAAAAGCCGGATGATGAAGATCTGGAAATGATCGATCTTGACTAAGCGCCGGCTTATCATGCGCCGGTTTATCGGAAACAGAAAAGGGGGAGTGCTCGGTGAAATTCACGGAGGAAATGGAACGGAAGCTTCACGCGCATATTGATGAAATGCGGGAAGCATATCTGGAGGAGTGGAAGCGCGTCGCGGCGCAGCCCAGCGTCAGCGCCCAGAATATCGGCGTCGAGGAATGCTGCAGCCTTCTTACGAGCTTGTTCGGCGGCCTGGGCCTTAAGACGAAGATCCTGGAATCGCCGACGAAGCCAGCGATTTACGCCGAGCTGCGCTCCAAACGGGAGGACGCGCCGACGGTCCTGTTTTACGGTCATTACGACGTGCAGCCGCCGGAACCTCTGGAGCTGTGGCATACGGAGCCTTTCCAGCCGACGGTGAAGGACGGGCGGCTTTACGGCCGCGGCACCGCGGACAACAAGGGCCAGTTTATGGCCCATGTGATGGCGGTCCGGGCCTTTTTGGAGCTGTTTGAGGATGTTCCGGTACATATTAAATTCCTTTTGGACGGGGAGGAGGAGAGCGGAAGCCCCAGCCTTCCCTGGATCGCGCGGGAAAATAAAGAGCTTTTAGCGGCGGATCTGATGTACGTGTCCGACGGAGGTATGTACGACGACGTTACGCCGCAGATCGTCTACGGAAACCGAGGGATCCTCTCTTTTGAGATCCATCTTTCTACCGCTTCGGGAGATAATCACTCGGGCAACAAAGGCGGCGTGATCGAAAACGCGGCCTGGAGGATGGTGCGTCTTCTGGCATCCATGACAGACGAAGACGGCCATGTCCTGATCGATGGATTTTATGATACCATCGCTCCCATTTCCCCGGCTCAGGAGAAAATGATGGAGGAACTTCCGTTCCAGCCGGAGGAGCTGGCGGCTCTTTACGGCGTCAAAAAAATAAAATATGCGGATAAGCTGGATTTTTACCGTCATCTGATGTTTTTGCCGACTTTGACCATCAACGGCTTGACCAGCGGTTATCAGGGAAAAGGAACAAAGACCATCATTCCTTCCAGCGCGTCTGTAAAAATGGATATCCGTCTGGTGCAGGGACAGAGGGGGATGGATATTTTCGAGAAGGTAGAGAACCACGTGAAAAAGCAGGAGCCTCTTGCGGAGGTTACCGACTGCTCGATCATGGAGGCTTCCGTCACGGAGCCGTCCCTGCCGCTGGTGGGCGTCGTCCGGGAGGCGATCAAGAAGGCGTACCGGACGGAGCCGGTGAATCTTCCTTTAATGGGCGGGAGCCTGCCCAACTACGTGTTTACGGAGATCCTGGGGATTCCCGTGGTCAGCGTTCCCTACGCGAATCCCGACGAGAACAATCATGCTCCCAATGAGAACATGAAACTATCCTGCTATTACAGCGGAATCCACGGGACCGCACAGGTGCTGTGCGATCTCGGAAAGATTTGATAAAACGGACGAGAATTTGATAAAATGGATCAGCGCCGGTTTCCTTGAAGCTTTCATACTTCGGGAAAACCGGCGCTGATTTTTAAAGGTTTAAGCCGTCAAAGGAGCTTCTGAGGGTTTCGCAGGAGCGGTGGAATTTTTCTTTTTCCTCCTTTGTAAGGCTCACCGTAAGGATCCGGGAAACGCCGTTCTGGTTGAGGATACAGGGAACGCCGGCGTAGACGTTTTCTTCCCCGTATTCGCCGGAGAGGCAGGCGGAAACCGTAAGCACGCTGTTTTCGCCGCCCAGGATGGCGCGGGCGATCCTTGTTAAGGACATGCCGATTCCGTAGTAGGTGGCCTTTTTCGCCTCGATGATCTCATAAGCGGCGTTTTTCACCTCCAGGGATATCTTTTCCAGATCGGAGAAGCAAAGCTCGCCGCTGGATTCCTCGCAGATTTCAAGAACCGGCTTGGTGGAGAGAAGGGCCTGGCTCCAGGGCACGAACTCTGTATCGCCGTGTTCGCCCATGACGTAGGCGTGGATATTTCTTGGATCCACCTGCAGGTATTCGCCCAAAAGGTAACGGAGCCTCGCGGAATCCAGGGTGGTGCCGCTTCCGATGACCCGTTCCCTGGGGAAGCCGGAAAGCTCATAGGTAATGCGGGCCATGATGTCCACGGGGTTGGTGGCGATCAAGAAGATCCCGTGAAAGCCGGAGGCGGTAACCGGCTCAATGATCGAGCGGAACACCTCCGCGTTGCGCTTTAAAAGATCCAGGCGGGTTTCACCTGGCTTCTGGGCGACGCCGGCGCAGATCGCGACGATATCCGCGTCCTGGCAGTCGGAATAGCTTCCGGCGTAAATCTTCATATTGGCGGGCGAGAACGCCAGCCCGTGATTCAAGTCCATGGCCTCGCCCTGGGCTCTTTTTTTATCGACGTCAATGAGGACCAGCTCGTCGCAGACGGATTGATTTAAAAGGCTGTAGGCAAAGCTCATGCCAACCATTCCAGTTCCTACGAGAGCAATTTTGCGATTATCGGTTTTCATCATGATGAATGTCTCCTTTC
>DVFQ01000099.1 GCA_018713185.1 Candidatus Copromonas avistercoris (nom. illeg.)
ATAACAAAACAATATCTTGTCCCAAAGGTACTGTCTACCAACAAGATATGGGGATACCTGTTTTCTCCCACGGTATCCTTCTACAAAAACGCCGCCAGCCACGGATTTACAAAGCTCTCCGCAAGGACCCCCAAAAAGGTCATTGCAGCCAAAAAAATCACGTCCCTTGCCTTTAGAGGAACCCCCTGTCCCGGAAGCCAAATCCATAAAAAATACAGGACCGGAACATAAAAAAGGCATTGAGGAAATATAAAACCCGCATATCGAAAAATCGCAAAGATCCCTGTACTCATTGTCATGGCGCTAACGAAAACCGCCGTGGAAAATCCCAAATATACCGCTGCCGCCGAAAAAAGGACGCCGGATATCGAAGTCAGCGAAATTAAAAAGCCCAGGCAGAGCGTACCCGCCCGCTCCCAAAGCACGGTCATAAACAGCCCGCCGAAATCCAGCTCGCCCATCAGAGCCGCCGCTCCATAGCTTTGCTCCAGCGCTGCCAGCGAAGCTTTCGCCTCCTCCCCCATCCAGTTGCAGAAAATTGTCCCCAATCCAGCTCCTAAAATAAGAAAAAAAGACAGCCTCAGTTCCAGGCTGTCTCTTTTGTCATACCAATTTTTATTGCTCCAGGCTTCCTTGCCCTGGCTCTGCATTACCAATTCCGGCATCTTCCGCCGCCCTTTTCTAGCTTTTCTGCAATATATGAAGAAAAAGCTTCTGCTATTCCTATGGCCGGATCCCTAAAAACGGATGACTGCAGCCGAATACCCGCGGCCAAACGCCTACGTTCGGCTCCCTACAGCCGGATCCCCTCCCGCTGCGCGTATGCCAGGATCGCCGCCACCGTTTTTCCATCCGTCATCTTTCCGGAATAAATCAGTTTTAAAAGATCCTTCACATCCCATTCTTCCACTTCAATGCACTCATCCTCGTCCAGATGCTGCTTCGACGGGATCAGATCCCTGGCAATATAAACGCCGATGCATTCGTCGCAGAAAGCAACCGTCGTATTGATCGTCATCAGGTATTCCAGATTCTCGCTCCGATAGCCGGTCTCCTCCTCCAGTTCACGGTAAGCGCACTCTTTTTTGGGCTCTTTCGGATCGTCCAGCTTTCCCGCCGGAATTTCCAGCGTAAACCGGTCCAGCGCATTCCGATATTGGCGCACCATGAGGATTTTCCCCTCCTTGGTTACCGGCAGAACCGCCGCCGCGCCGTCATGATGAATATAATCATAGGTCTCCTCGATCCCATTGGCAATGACCCGGTCCCTGTACACCTTTAAAATTGTACCCGTATAGGCCAGCTCTCTTTTTAAGCGGATTGTCGCTTCCATCGTTTCCTTCCCCTTTCTCTCCCGGACGCAGACAGGCGGAGGAGCCTTTTTTCAGTCCTCCGCCCGTCCTTTAAGTCTTATTTCAGTTTTTTATTTTTCTCATAATTGGCGTCGCAGGCCTTGATGATCGCGCCGCGGAATCCGCATTCCTCCAGCGCCGCCAAGCCCTCGATGGTCGTTCCGCCCGGCGAGCAGACCATATCCTTCAGTTCGCCCGGATGCTTTCCCGTCTCCAGAACCATCTTTGCGCTTCCCAGCACTGCCTGCGCCACCATCCGGTATGCCGTCTGGCGGGGAAGACCGTTTTTCACGCATCCGTCGGCCAACGCTTCGATAAACATATAGACGTAAGCCGGAGAACAGCCGCTGGCGCTTCCAACAACATCGATCAGCTTCTCATCCACCCGCTCCATTTTTCCAAACGACGTAAAGAACTGGTGGATCGTTTCCTTCTCCTCGTCGCTAAACAGCGCGTCGTCGTAGCAGACGCCGGTCATTCCCTCGCCTACCATGGCCGGCGTATTGGGCATAGAGCGAACGATCCGCACCGAATCTCCCAGTCCAGCCTTAAGATCCTCCGTCGCATAACCGGCGACAATGGAAATGACGATCTGATCGCTGGAAAGCTCGCCCCGGATATCCTCAAACACATGAGAGATCACCTGAGGTTTTACCGCCAGCACCACGTATTTGGATCGTCTTACACATTCCGCGTTGGAATCCACATGAGCCACGCCGGTTTCCGCCGTCACGGCCTCCCGTCTTTCCTTCGATGCATCCGTAAAAAGAAGCTCGGAAGGCGCGCAGACCTTTAACAGTCCTCTCATGATCGCGCTTCCCATATTTCCCATTCCAATAAACCCGAACTTTGCCATTTCCATTCCTCCTTGATATATCACTGCTGGACTGATTTCTAAAACATCCATGCGATCTCCGGCAGTCATGCCGCCGGCCGGCGCGCTCCAACAGCAGAGCGGCCTCCATTTCTATCATATCAATGTTTTTCGGATTGTCAATCCTATCCTGGCCGAACCGCCGCATTCCCGAAAATCCGCAAAAAAATCAGAGGTACATAATCCAAAACAGACTATGTACCTCCGGCTTTATTTCGCGTAATCGGTAACTCTTGACTCGCGGATCACGTTGACCTTGATCTGACCCGGATATTCCAGACTCTCTTCGATCTTCTTGGAAATATCTCTGGCCAGCAGGACCATATCGTCATCGCTGATCTGTTCCGGTACCACCATAATACGCACTTCGCGTCCCGCCTGAACTGCGAAGGACTTATCGACTCCCTTAAAGGAATTGGTAATATCCTCAAGCTGCTTCAAACGGTTCGTGTATGTTTCCAACGTCTCTCTTCTTGCACCAGGTCTTGCCGCGGAAATCGTATCCGCAGCCTGGACGATGCAGGAAATCAGGTTCGTCGGCTCAACATCGCCATGATGAGACTCTACCGCGTTCAGCACAACCGGCGACTCTTTGTACTTCTTACAAAGCTCAACGCCCAGCTGTACGTGGGAGCCCTCCATCTCATGGTCAACGGATTTTCCAATGTCATGTAATAAGCCGGCACGTTTTGCCATTCTCACGTCTACGCCAATCTCAGCCGCCAGCAGTCCCGACAGCTGGGCAACTTCGATTGAATGCTTTAAGGCGTTCTGTCCGTAACTGGTTCTGAACTTCATCTTGCCAAGAAGTTTGACAAGCTCCGGATGGATATTGTGGATTCCCACCTCCAGGATGGCGGCCTCGCCCTCCTCGCGCATCATGCTTTCAACTTCCTTCTGCGCTTTTTCCACCATTTCCTCGATTCTCGCCGGATGGATCCGTCCGTCAACGATCAGACGTTCCAGAGCGATCCTCGCAACTTCTCTTCTCACCGGGTCAAAGCCGGACAATACAACCGCCTCCGGGGTATCGTCGATGATCAGCTCAACTCCGGTCATCGTCTCCAAGGTACGAATATTCCGGCCCTCTCGGCCAATGATGCGGCCCTTCATCTCATCGCTCGGGAGCTGTACTACGGAAACGGTCGTCTCCGCCACATGATCGGCCGCACATCTTTGAATGGCAGTCACCACGTACTCCTTCGCTTTCTTTTCCGCTTCTTCCTTTGCCTTGCTCTCCAGCTCCTTGATCAGCTTTGCAGTATCATGCTTCACATCTTCTTCCACAGATTTCAGAAGATATTCCTTCGCCTGCTCGGTGGTCAAACCGGAAATCTTTTCCAGTTCTTCCTGTTCCTTGGCATACAAGGCTTCCATTTCAGCCGTGCGCTTCCTCAAGGTCTCTTCCTTGGATGCCAGGCTGGATTCCTTACGTTCCATCGCCTCCGCCTTTTTATCCAGGTTTTCCTCCTTGCTTAAGACGCGCCGCTCGTAGCGCTGAAGCTCTGCTCTCCGCTCCTTGGTTTCCTTTTCAAGCTCGTTTCTTGCTTTCAAGTTTTCTTCCTTCGCTTCCAGGAGAGCTTCTTTCTTCTTTGTCTCTGCGACCTTCAATGCTTCATCTATTATTTCTCTGGATTTTTCCTCTGCGCTTCCGATCTTGCTCTCATAGCTTTTCTTACGGTAAGCCACAGCGAGAAACCAGGTAATAGCAGCCACAATAACTGCCGTTGCGATAACGTAAATTATTGGTGACACAGGAGCACCTCCTTTATTTAGTTTTCATTGTACAAGAAATTACAACAATTTGATTTTAAACCGTTTTATGCATTATGTCAAGTATCTTGCCATCAAACTGTTTCTTTCCGTGCATAATGATCGAGGGCGGCGTTAATGTCGTCCCAGGAGTAGCCCCGTCTTGCCAGATATGCGCAGATTTTTTTCTTCTCTTCCGGCTCCCCTCCGTCCAGAGGGAACTGCCGTTTCCTTAGGATCTCAAGGATCTGTTCCCTTTCATCTCCCGGCATTTCCTCAAACACCAGCTCCAAAATCTCCCGGGAAATCCCCTTGCGGCTCAGCTCATACTGCAGCTGCTTCCTGCTCTTCTTTTTTCCATTCTTTTCCAGATACCTTCTCGCGTAATCCTCATCGTTCAGATAGCGGCGTTCCTTCAGAAATTTTACGGCAGAATCCACGGAAGCCGGCGAAAATCCCTGCTCCGCCAGCTTCCTTCTCATTTCTTCTTCTGTTTTAGACGAAAACTGCAAATAGTAAACGCCTTTTTCCCGCGCCTTCGCCGCTTCGCCGCAGCCGGTCTCCTGCTCAGAGCTTCCTTTCTTTCGGGCGCTCCGCTTCCCATCCGGCGCTTTCCATTCGATCATCCGATCATACCTCCGGCGCCGCGGGTTCCGCCGCCTGTCCGGCCGCATCCTGCGCCAAGTGCTGCGCCGGGAGTCCATGTAGCTCCCTTACCAGGTTCTCAATCTCCTCGCAGACCTGCGGGTTCTGCGCCAGGTAATTCTTGGCGTTCTCCCGTCCCTGTCCGATCTTCGCGCCCTTATAGGCATACCAGGATCCGCTTTTTTCTACGATATTGGCGTCCGCCGCCAAATCCAAAACGTCGCCCTCTTTGGAAATTCCGCGGCCGAACATAATATCAAACTCCGCCTCCTTAAAGGGCGGCGCGATCTTGTTTTTTACCACCTTAACCCGCACATGGTTTCCAATGATCTCTCCGCTCTGCTTTAAGGCCTCTGTACGGCGCACATCCAGCCGGACGGAGGAATAGAATTTTAGCGCGCGGCCGCCGGTCGTCGTCTCGGGATTGCCGAACATCACCCCAACCTTCTCCCGGAGCTGGTTAATAAAGATCACAATGCAGTTGCTCTTGCTGATGATCGCCGTCAGCTTCCTTAAAGCCTGGGACATCAGACGGGCCTGAAGGCCCACATGGGAATCTCCCATATCTCCGTCGATCTCCGCCTTCGGCACCAGAGCGGCCACAGAGTCCACGATCACTATATCCACAGCGCCGGAGCGAACCATCATCTCCGTAATCTCCAGCGCCTGTTCGCCGTTATCCGGCTGAGAAATATAGAGGTTATCAATATCCACGCCGATATTCTTTGCATAGACCGGATCCAGGGCATGCTCCGCGTCGATAAAACCGGCGATCCCGCCCCGTTTCTGAACCTCGGCCACCATATGGAGAGCCACCGTTGTTTTACCGCTGGATTCCGGGCCGTAAATCTCGACCACACGTCCCCGCGGCACGCCTCCCAATCCCAGGGCAATATCCAGACTCAGCGATCCCGTGGGAACCGTTTCAATATTCATATTCGCACCGGAATCTCCCAGCTTCATCACGGAGCCTTTTCCATACGCTCTCTCAATCTGTGTCAGGGCCGCGTCCAGCGCTTTCAGCTTATCATCTTTATTCATGAATCTGTCTCCATTTCTCCGCGCGTTCCGGCGGAATCAATTTTAAATGCGAACAAATGTTCTGTTTTCTCTATCTTACTATACGGCTTCCGGAAAGTCAACCGATTCTTTCACTCCTTGTCCGCCGTCCTTTCGCCGCCTCCGCCCGGCAGACGTCAGGCTGTCTGCCATCCGGAATACCCGTACTATACCGAATCCCGCCGCTTCTGTCAATGGAAATACTCCACAAAAACAGGGGGCCGATTTTTACATCAGTCCCCCGTGTTTTTCTGTTTTGTCTGCTCCGCACTCTGCTGCTCCAAACGCTTCTGCTGCTCCCGCTCTTTTAGCCTGCCGGAAAAGACGACTACGATTTCCGTTCCCTTCTTGGGTTCGCTTTCCAATGAGATCGACGCCTCATGCTGAGCGACAATGTGCTTTACGATCGCTAAGCCCAGTCCGGTTCCGCCGGTCGCCTTGGAACGGCTTTTATCCACCCGGTAGAACCGCTCGAAAATCCGGTCCTGATGCTCCGGCGAGATGCCGATTCCCGTGTCCTTTACGGAGAGGAAGGTATTTCCCTCCCGGTTTTTATCCACCGTAACCGTGACAGAACCGCCCCGGTTATTATAACGGATCGCATTATCGCAAAGGTTAAATAAAAGTTCCTCCATCAGCTGCTTATCGGCAAATACCATCGAAGATCTTCCGCAGAGCTTCATCGTCACGTTCTGCTTCTGGGCATTCATCTTCAGCATAGAGATGCATTCCCCCGCCAGCTTGTAAAGGTCCAGATCCGTATATTCCACATCGGTTTTTCCCCCGTCCAGCTGGGAAAGCTGGATGATATCATTGATCAGGATCAAAAGCCGGGAGGCATTTTTATGGATCTCGCCGGCAAACCGCTCCGTATTCTCTTTTCCCGCCATCCCATGCTCGATCAGCTCCGCATAGCCGGATATGGCCGTCAGCGGCGTTTTCAGCTCATGGGAAACATTGGCAGTAAACTCCTGGCGCATCTTCGCGTTCTTTAAAATATCTTCATGCTGCTGGCGGATCTTGGCGACAAACGGCGCCAGTTCCTTATAAACCACCTTCGTCCCCGGATCCCCCAGGTTTTCCGCCAGCTCCTCGATGGGCTGCACAAGGCTCTTTGTAAAGTAATTGGAAAGGACCACCGTAAAAATAAATAAAAGAACAAACACCCCGGCCACCGTGACCAGCATGTTCTTCGTTACGGCGAAAATACTGTCCGCCTCTCTGGCCACCCTCAGCACCAGCCCATTATCAAGAAGGACCGCGTAATAAAAGGAATTTTGATCCAAGGTTTCTGATTTTCTGGTATCGTGACCCTCTCCGGTTTCAAAAGCGGCCTGCACCTCCGGGCGGTCCTCATGGCTCTCCATAGCCGCCTCATTGGCGTCGCTGTCGAAAATCACGTCGCCCTCAGCGTCCACCAGCGTGATCCTGAGGCCCCCCTCCTCCATCTGATAGGAGCCGATATCCAAATCCTCCGGATCCGCAAATACGTTCATACTGCGGAAAGCAATGGCGTCCTCCCGAAGATCGCCGATGATCTGCTCCTGAAACAGACCATAAAAAACAAACAGCGCAAACAGCAGCGTCAGCACAATGGCCAACGCCGCGATGATCAGAAGCTCCATGTGGATTTTTCTTTTCATGGCGCAGCACCTCTACTCTATCATGTATCCAACATTGCGGACGGTCCGGATCATGCTCCCCGCGTCCCCCAGCTTTTGCCTCAGCGTCCGGATATGCATATCCAGCGTCCGGGATTCTCCCTCAAAATCGATCCCCCAGACCCGTTCCAAAATAATTTCCCGCGTCACCACGATCCCCGCGTTATGAAGCAGCAGCTTTAACAGCTCATACTCCTTGAACGTCAGGCTGCAGGGCTCGTCCTTTACATAAACCATATGCTTCTCGTCATCCAGGAAAATATCCCCGAGGGACAGGAATTTCTCCTCCTCCATGGTCCTGCGCAGCACCGCCTTTACCCGGGCGATCAGCTCCATGACCCCGAACGGCTTCGTCAGGTAATCGTCGGCGCCCGCGTCCAGGCCCTTCACCTTATCAATCTCCGTCGTCTTTGCCGTCACCATGATCACCGGAATCTTCTTCGTCTCCGGGCGGCGCCTCAGCTTCGCCACGATCTCCAGTCCATCCTCATCCGGCAGCATCACATCCAGAAGTATCAGGTCCGGCTGCTTTTCGTCCAGTTTTTTATAAAAATCCCGGGCGCACTCAAAGCCATCAACCTGATATCCGCTGTTTTTTAGCGCAAACATTTCGATTTCCAGGATGTTCTTATCATCCTCCACCGCATAGATCAATGCCACAACCGATTCCTCCTGTCTTCCTTTTCTTTCCAGGCCAATTTCCATTCGTCCTCTGTAGTATCAGTAGCATAGCACCCCTTTGTAAAAAAGCGCAAGCCCTTATGTAAAATTTATGTAAAATATCGCGCCGGGAAGGCCGGAAGGTCCATGCGGCAAGCCTGCGCGAAAACATTCCGCCGCATGATCCTATCCATAGCATCCGCCGCATGATCCTATCCATAGCGCCCCGAAATCCGATCCTATTCCAAGAGCCGTTTGATGTCCAGAAGCCCCCAGCCCTGCTGGTTTTTCGGAAGCCCGATATCCATCGCGCTCTCCATCAGCTTCAGCTTAACGTCCCGGTTCGTCATGTCCGGATATTTTTCCAAAAGGAGGGCGATGGCGCCGGATACAACCGGCGTGCTCATGGAAGTGCCGCTCTTGATCGTATAGCGGCCAAAATCGCTGGCGCAGCTGACCACGCCGCAGCCCGGAGCCACCACGTCCGGCTTACAGACACAGGCCGCGGTGGGGCCGCGCCCCGAATAATCCACCATCCGGTTCCCGCCTACCAGAACCTCCCTGTCGTCATCGGAGCAGCCCACCGTGATCACCTTCCGGCTGATCCCCGGCGTCGTGATCGTCATTCGCCCCGGCCCGCGGTTCCCGGCCGCCACAACCACCACCAGTCCTTCATCCCAGGCCCGGTCAACGCCTTTTACCAGGGCGGAATTTTCGCTCATCCCTTTTCTTGTGCAGGAGCCGACGGAAATGTTTAAGATCCGGATCCCCAGCTGTTCTCGATGTCTCAGCACCCAGTCGATCCCCGCCAGCACATCCGTCACAGACCCGTTTCCCCGCCGGTCCAAAACTTTAACCGCCGTCAGCGTGCATCCCGGCGCGATCCCCTGGTAGCGTCCTCCGGAGGAAACGCCGCTGCCGCCTATGATCCCGCAGATATGCGTCCCATGTCCGCAGTCATCATATGGACCGGGATTGTGATTCACCATATCCGCAAATCCCGCGATTCTATCTTCAAAATCCCGATGGGGAAACAGTCCCGTATCCAGGACCGCCACTCCGGCGCCCTTCCCCGTCAGGCCCATTTCATATGCCGCTTCCCAATGAATCTGTTCTTTTACATGGTCCACATAGGATTCCCTTCGTATCTTTTTAACAATAGGATATTCCTAAAATACGGCCTGTTGCAAGACCGGCCGAAAAGCCATTCCTTCGGCTCCCATTTCTCCCAGATTTTTTCAATCTTAAGAAAATCTTCATAATTCATTCAAAGAATATACAATCATTTTCCGCTCCGGCATGCTATACTCTAAGCATAGAAATGCACGATACAAAAGAAATCCTTTATCCTTAAACCTTTTTGAAATTGAAATCCTAAATG
>DVFQ01000100.1 GCA_018713185.1 Candidatus Copromonas avistercoris (nom. illeg.)
CGGAACGGTACTGCCTGTATTACTGCGTTCCCTCGCGGATCCCACTTCATTCCCACTGGACGGGGATCCGCTCCATGAACCGGGGAGAATGCGAGTATCTGTTTATGAACAGCTTCTACAGCATCAGCGGCGCCATGGGCCGGATGGACGGGGAAATCCGGACGCTGGCCGCCGCCCGGCAGCCGGTGATGATCCGCGGCGAGGAGGGGACCGGAAAGGAGCAGATCGCCCGCTTCCTGTATCTGCACAGCCCCCTGGTCAACCGGCCGTTTGTGGTGATCAACTGCGAGCTGATGACGGATAAGAGCTGGGATTTTTTGCTGGAGCATTATAATTCGCCTCTAAACGCCACCGGCAATACCATTTATTTCCAGAATTTTGAGGCGCTGCCGGAGGAGCGGAGCGCCGAGCTTTTGGCGGTCATCCAGGAGACGGGGCTGGCGCGGCGGGTACGGCTCATTTTTTCCTGCGCCTTCCGCGACGGAGGGCCGGTTCCGCCGCTGATTTTAAAGTTCCAGACCCGCCTTGGCTGCCTGACCTTAAACCTTCCGCCGCTTCGCAGCCGTTCTGATGAGATCCCGTCGCTTGCGAGCCTGTATTTAAGCAGTATGAAGCTGGAGCTGGGAAAGCAGATTTCCGGCTTCGAGCCGAGAGCGCTGGAGATGCTGCGCCAGTATGACTGGCCCAATAATTATACCCAGTTTAAATATGTGCTGGAGACGTTGGCAACCTTGACCGCTTCTCCTTATATCCGGAGCAGCACCGTGGCCGAGCTTCTGGCAAGGGAGCGTTCCTTAAGGCGCGGTTTGGCGGCTTCGGCCCCGGTTTCGCCTGCCGCCGGAGAGGAACAGACCCTGGAGGAAATTATAAACGACGGAATCCGCCAGGCAGTCTCCCGTCATAACGGCAACCGGGCCGCCGCCGCCCGGGAGTTAGGCATCAGCAGGACGACTCTTTGGCGGTATTTGAGCCGGATGGGAGAGGAAATCTCTTGACTTTTTTGCTCTACACATGTAGAATAAAGATAGATACTACAGATGTAGAATAAAAGGAGGCCGGGCAATGAAGGAAGCGGGCAGGAAGGACGGAAATCGGAGGCTGCCGGATACGGAGCTGGAAGTGATGCAGGCGGTTTGGGCCTTAGGCGGTCCGGCGTTAAGAGCCGAGATCGACGAAATCCTAAGGAAAAAGCACCCGATGGCGCAGACTACGCTTTTAACGCTTCTTTCGCGGCTGGCGGAAAAGGGATTCCTTAAAATTGAAAAAACGGGCCGGAGCGCCCGGTATATTCCGCTGGTGGGAAAAGAGGAGTATCAGGCGGAGCAAAGCCGCCGGTTTTTGGATCAGCTGTTCGGAGGAAATCTCCCGGCCTTTGCTGTGGCCCTTAGCGGAAGCGGGTTAAGCCGCGAGGAGCTGGCCGAGCTTCGGGACCTCCTGGATAAGGAGGCGCTATGAGTGAGAATTTGACAATGAGGCTTCTCTGGGCGGTTCTGGTGGGCGGAGCCTTCGGGTGGGTTGCCGCGTATGGAAACGCGCAGATGAAAAAGCCGGGAACACAGCTCGGAAGCCGTCCCCGCTATGGTTCGATGGCTTATGGGATTATCCTGCCGATTGCGGTTCTCGCTTACGCCGTGATCGAATTTATTGTCTTTAGGGGCAATCTGGAACTGGCGGTCCAGGCGACGGTTTCCTTTTGCTTTGGGATTTTCCTGCATATCAGTCTCTATTTCCTTTTGCTGATGCTGGCGCTCCCGTTCCTTAGGAAGCGGATCAGCGCCTTGGCATGTGCTTTGCTGTGGATGATTCCAAACTATCTTTATTTTATCAGCAATATGGAGCTTTCGTCGCCGCTTTTCGTATTCCGCGTGCCGGGGCGGCTGATCTGGGTTTTAGCCGTTGTCTGGCTGGCCGGGTTTGCCGGGGTTTTTCTTTTCAAGGTGGTTTCCCATCTCCGGTTTAGGGCCTGGCTCTTAAAGGGAGTCCGGGATCCGCTGCCCCGGACGATGGACGTCTGGTACGAGGAGTTAAACAGGGCCAATATCGTGAATCCGAAGTTTTGCCTGGGGATCGCTCCCAATGTGAAAACGCCGCTGACGGTGGGGCTGATCCCCTGCGCCACCTGGGTGCTGCTTCCGGACCGGCCGTATTCCGAAGAGGAGCTGCGGCTGATCCTCCGTCACGAGATCGTCCATATCTGCCGCGGGGACGTCTGGTCAAAATTCTTCCTGGTATTTTGTGCGGCGATGTGCTGGTTCAACCCGCTCATGTGGATCGCGGCGCGAAAAAGCGCCGACGATTTGGAGTTAAGCTGCGATGAGACGGTGCTGGCGGGTGAGGACTCCGGTTCCAGGAGGCGGTACGCGGAGCTGATCTTAAAAACGGCCGGGGACGAACGGGGATTTACCACCTGTCTCTCGGCGACGGCGACGGCTCTGCGCTACCGGCTGAAAAATATTGTAAATCCGGCGAAAAAGCGTTCCGGCGCGGTTACGGTGGCGGCAATGTTCGTTCTGCTTTTCATGAGCTGCGGGTATGCGGCGTTTGCCTATGACGCGGGAACCGGAGCCAGCCTGATCTACCGGGAAGAGGATCCCTCCCGCTTTTCGATCAGCAGCGTCCATATGCAGACGGGCTCGGAGGAATATGAAAAGAAGCGGTTCCGGGATGAAGCGGCTCTGGAAGCGTTTCATCAATACATGGCTTCGGCAGAGCTGGAGCATTTAACGGGGAACTATAATTTTGACGACAGCAGCCGGAAGATGACCGTGATCTATGAGACGCCCTGGGATCAGGAGCTGCAGGCAGTGACTGTTTATGATCATGCGGTTAAGATCGTGCCCTATTGGGCCTATCATGAAACCTTCTATTATTATCTTCCGGAAGGGACGGACTGGGCGTATCTGGACACGCTGCTTGCGAAACAGTAAGCTTGCGGCGGACAGGTCTCGCGGGGGCCGGGGAAACGTATGGCGGATGAATTGCGGGAGGCAAGCGAAACGTACGGCGGATGCGAAAATTTCTTGCCTTTTATCCCGGGACGCGATAAGATAAATAATGGAAGAAAGGCAGCCGGAGCAGGAATGCCCCGGCTTTTGCATGATACGGCGTCCGAAGCCGAAAACGTCATGGAACCGGGAGGAAGACAGAGTGTATAACGAACTGACAAAGAACGATATTAAGAAGATGGAAGAGGAGATCGAGTACCGGAAGCTGGTGGTGCGCAAGGAGGCCATCGAGGCGGTAAAGGAGGCCAGAGCCCAGGGGGATCTGAGCGAAAATTTTGAGTATTACGCCGCGAAACGGGATAAGAATAAAAACGAGAGCCGGATCCGGTATCTGGAGCGGATGATCCGGACGGCCCATGTGATTTCCGATACCTCCAAGGAGGATGAGGTGGGGATTTATAATACGGTGGACGTTTACTTTGAGGAGGACGATGAAACGGAGACGTATAAGATCGTCACAACCGTCCGGGGAAACTCGCTGAAGGGCCTGATCAGCTCGGAGTCCCCGCTGGGGAAGGCGCTCCTTGGCCATAAGCTGGGAGACCGGGTTCATGTGCAGGTGAACGAAACCTCCGGTTACGATGTGATCATTAAGCGGATCGAGAAAACCGTGGACGACGGAAGCGACGCGTTAAGGAGCTTTTAATGGAGATGGAAGAGCGAAGAAATAGGAAAGAACAGAGTGAAATGGGCGGGAAGCATGGCGGAAGCAAGCGGGGCTTTTCTAATATGAGAGAGTTCTCTATTATGGGGCTGCCGCTTCCATTATATCTGGCGGTGCTTCTGCTGACGGCCGTCTGCATGGCTTTCGGCTGTATTCCCAATAGCCTGATCCCGGCCTTTTTCGTGCTGATGGTGGTGGGCGAAGGCTTAAACGCGGTGGGAAATTCCCTGCCGGTGGTAAAGACATATCTTGGCGGCTCGGTGATCTGTATTCTTGGAGCGGCGGTGATCGAGGCGGCGGGACTGCTTCCTGCCCAGACCTTTGAGACGCTGGATTCTTTCGTCAATGACGACGGTTTCCTTGTCTTTTACATCGCGGCGCTGATCACCGGCAGTCTTTTCAATATCGACCGAAACCTTCTTTTGCGGGCGACCGTAAAGCTTCTTCCGGTGGCGGTCTGTTCCCTTTTCGTGGGAATTCTGCTCTCCGGCCTTTTTGGCGTCCTGCTGGGCGAGGGCTTTTGGGGAGGTATCCTTTATGTGGGCGTTCCCATGACCAGCGGAGGGATGACGGCCGGGACGGTTCCGCTTTCCGCGATTTATTCCGAGGCGCTGGGGGTGGACGCGGGAGAGGTATTGACGAAGATGGCTCCGGCAACGGTCCTGGGAAACTGTGTGGCGATCGTGTTCGGCGCGCTTCTTAACAATCTTGGAAAGAGCCGGCCGGCGCTCACGGGAAATGGGATGCTGGTAAACGATGGAAAACCGGTGCGCCAGATGCCGCCGATGAAGCCCACATTCGCTTCTTTGGGAACCGGAATGCTGATCGCCTTTGCTTTTTATCAGCTGGGGGCGCTCTGCAACCATTTTATTTCGGTGATTCCAACTTATGCCTGGATGATCATTGCCGTTATTATCGTAAAGGGCAGCGGGGTGATGTCGGAGACGCTGGAGGACGCGGCCAGGGAGTGGGGGCAGTTCGCCATTAAAAGCTGGACGGCGGCGGCGCTTACGGGAATCGGCTTTACGCTGATCGATCTTAATACGATCTTGGCGACGCTGACGCCCCTTTATCTGGCGGCGGTGGTATTGATCGTGGCGGCGATCAGCCTGACGGCCGCGGTTCTCGGAAAGCTTGTGGGCTTTTATCCTCTGGAATCGGCCATCGCGGCGGGCATGTGCACCACGAATATGGGCGGTTCCGGAAATGTGGCGGTGTTAAGCAGCGCCCATCGGATGGAGCTTCTGCCCTTTGCGCAGATCGTCACCAGGTCCTGCGGGGCGTTGATGCTGACGGTGGGCGGAATCCTGGTGCAGATGGTGGGATAAAAACGGGCCGGAAACCTGTTTAAAGGTTTCCGGCCCGCCGTGTTTTCGTTTTCACTAAATTAGAATTTCTTGATCTGTTCCGCCGTCATGGATTTTACCAGCTCGACGGCCAGGCGGACCGTCGCCTCAAAATCATAGATGGAGGCGATGCCGTACACGGTATGGATATAGCGGACGGGAACACCGATCACGATGGTGGGAACGCCGTCCAGAGCCGTATTGACAATGGCGCCGTTGTTTCCGCCGCCTTCCCGGACGGAAGCTTGTACGGGAAGGCCTTTCTCCTCCGCCAGATCCAGAGCGTACCGCTGGTATCTGGGAGAGCAGATGATCGACTTATCCATAAAGCGGAGCATGGGGCCTTTTTTAAAGGCCGTCTGAACCGCGTAGGGTTCTGTAAACGTATCGTCGGCGGGGCAGCCCTCAAAGCAGATGGCGATATCCGGCTTCGCATGGCCGACGGCCACCTTCATTCCCCGTTCGCCTACTTCCTCCTGGGAAGAAAGAACGCCGACAACATCGACGTCTAACTCCTCATTCTCCAGCCGGTGCAGGGCTTCCAGCATTGCCGCGCAGCCGATCCGGCAGTCGAAGGCTTTTCCAAAGAGCAGATCATGGGTTTCATCATATTCCATCGTCACATCGGGAACGATGGGCTCGCCGATCCGGATTCCGAAGTTCTTGACCGCGTCCTCCGCGTCCAAAGCGCCGATATCGATGGAGAGGGCGGAAATTTCCGTATTCGAAGAATGCTTTTCCGCTTCCGTCATAAAGTGTACCGGTTTGGCGGCGATGATGCCGGGAATGTACTGTCCGTGTTTATTGCGCACCAGCACCTTGGTAGAGGGAAGGGCGCTTACGTTCCATCCTCCCAACGCCACAAAACGCAAGGTTCCGTTGGGACGGATGGAATGGACCATAAAGCCCACCTCGTCGCTGTGGGCGTCCAGCATAAAGACCGGCTTCTTTCCGGTGTTTGCCTTGCGGTACATATAGAAATTCCGAAGGCAGTCTTCTTCGGTCTCATAACCGCAGCCGATGTGCTTTCTGGCGGCGGCGATGGTTTCCTCCTCAAAGCCGGAAGGAGCCTTGGCGTTGGAAAAGTCGGCGATCATCTGCAGTGTGCCGGGCTTTGCAGCAGTATCCATAATTGTCCTCCCTTATGCTTCTAATTCAAATTCATCTTTTCCTACGGAACACAGCGGGCAGACCCAATCCTCAGGAAGATCCTCCCATTTGGTTCCCGGCTCGATTCCGTTATCCGGATCTCCGGCGGCCTCGTCATAAATGTATCCGCATACCTTGCATACATACTTTTTCATCGTAAATTCCTCCTGTCATATTTTCATTCCCGCCGGAATTACCAATTTCCAGCGCGGTGGTAGAGTTTCTATTGTAAAGGGTGCTTAGGCGGAA
>DVFQ01000101.1 GCA_018713185.1 Candidatus Copromonas avistercoris (nom. illeg.)
TCAAAGGTAATGGGATTGATAAAATTCACCGCGTTTTTTGTCATTAAAACGTGGACATTCGCCTGAAGCTTTTTTAGCGCGCTGGCAAGATATGCAATTTTATAGGCGGCAATGCTGCCGCTCACACACAAAAGTACGGTTTTCCCTTTTAACATTTGGAATCCTCCGTTGTTTTTTTCGAGAAATTATGGTAAGATAGTCGCTGACCGTGCCGGCTGAAAAAAACCATAGCACAGCACCATTATAGCACGTAACCGTTCAATGGGGAAGGAGTTTTTCTCGATGATTTTAGCGATAGATATGGGAAACAGCAACATCGTCGTCGGAGGGATCGACGATAAAAGAACGTATTTTGAAGAGAGGATCACGACAGACGACCGGAAAACCAGTCTGGAATATGCGATCATGCTGAAAAATATTTTGGAGATCCACCGGGTCAAGCGGAGCGATATTGAGGGCTCGATCCTTTCCTCCGTTGTGCCGCCGTTAAACGCGCCCCTTTCCTCCGCTGTAAAGAAGATTACCGGAAAGCGGCCGCTTTTGGTGGGCTCCGGGATGAAAACCGGGCTGAATATCAAGATGGACAACCCCAAGGCCGTCGGCGGAGACCGGATCGTTGCCGCCGTCGCCGCCATCGCCAGATATGAGGGGCCCATCATCATTATCGACATGGGAACCGCCACTACCATGGACGTGGTGGACCGGGCCGGCAGCTATATCGGCGGCGTGATCCTTCCAGGCGTCAACGTAGCCTTAAACTCCTTGGTCAGCCATACGGCCCAGCTGCCCAGGATCAATCTGGACGTCCCCCGCCGGGTGATCGGAAAAAACACCGTCGAATGTATGCGCAACGGGATCATGCTGGGGAACGCTGCCACCCTGGACGGACTCATCGACCGGATGGAAGCGGAACTAGGCGAATCCGCGACCCTGGTTTCCACCGGCGGAATGGCGCGGTTCATCACGCCTCTCTGCCGCCACTCCATTACCTACGACCCGGATCTTCTGCTGCGGGGGCTTTGGATCCTCTACCGGCAGAACACGGCCGCAGAATAAGAGCTGCCGGTGCAGGGCATGCGGGACGTCGGTCCAGCGGCCATGCAGGCATCGGGATATCGGCCCCCGCGGCCGCCGTTATTTGGGATCTTCCACTGGAAAGTCCTTTTTTCCTGGGGTTAAACCAAGAATGTCCTTAAGGACCCAGGCATGGTAATAAGCCAGAAAGGACGGCGCCAAAAGAAGCGGGACGATCACAATTCCTGTAAAATACCGGAAGCACATCACCAAGAGGAAACACGCCGCGCCGTCGCAGAGCGCCAGCTGCAAGGTTTTCGGCAGATACCGGACGCCCGCCGCCAGGGCGTTTTTCACCGTCACCGGAAGCGGATTGAAAAATCGGGCCTGGAACGGAAGCAGGTACAAGAGAAAGAATAAAAGAAGCACCGCCAACAGGACGCAGATCACCCATCCGCCGCAGAGAACCGGGAAAGGAAGACCGGCGTTCCCTGCCTGTCCCGCCGAAAACGTCAGCCTCATCATAAACTGCACGTCAAAGAAAAGCATCCCCCCGAAGCCCAAAAGAAGCAGAGAAATCCCAATCCCCTGGATCAAGTTCTGCCAGAAACTGTGAAAAAAGTTCCGGATCGTGCTTTCGTTGTCATGCTCCAGCATTTTAAAAGCCACATAATAGAGGGCGCTTAAAGAAGCGCCCAGGGTGATCAGAGGCAGGGAGCAGAAAACCGCAAGAAGCGTTAAAAGGATCATATCTCCTGCTTTCCCCACCGTCTGCCAAAATGAATTGTCTGTATTAAATAATTCGTTCATACATCTGTCAAATTGCTTTTCTGAAAACTGCTTTTGGGATCTAGTTAAAAATCGCCAGCTCCGTCTCAACATCAAAGGCATGGAGCTTTTCCGTATTCATGTAAAGATCAACGGTCTCGCCCGGCTTTACCTTAACCGACGGATCCACTCTCGCGGTCCAGGTCGCCTGATCCATATCAAAGTACAGATAGGTCTCCGCTCCCAGCATCTCGTAAACCCGGATCGTCGCATGGATGCAGGCGTCTTTATTGGCCCGGTCAATGCTTCCGGCGTCGTGGAGATCCTCGGGACGGATGCCTAAGGTGATCTTCTTTCCTACGTATCCCTTATCCCTTAAGATCTTCGCCCGGTTCTCATCCAGACGGATGCTCTGGCCGCAGAACTCCAGGCGGAGCCCATCCTTTTCCACCACGTCCGCGTTGACCATATTCATCTGCGGGGCGCCGATAAAGCCGGCGACAAATTTATTGCCCGGTCTCTCATACAGGTTTTCCGGCGTATCCACCTGCTGCACAACGCCGTCCTTCATAACGACGATCCTGGTTCCTAAGGTCATGGCCTCGGTCTGGTCGTGGGTAACGTAGATGATCGTGGTGCCCAGCTTCTGATGGAGCTTGGAGATCTCGATCCGCATCTGGCCTCTTAACTTGGCGTCCAGGTTGGATAAGGGCTCATCCATTAAGAAGACCTTGGGATTTCTTACGATGGCGCGGCCCATGGCCACACGCTGTCTCTGTCCGCCGGAAAGAGCCTTGGGCTTCCGGTCCAGGAGATGCTCCAGATCCAGGATCTTCGCGGCCTCATGGACCTTCTTGTCGATCTCTTCCTTGGGAAGCTTGCGGATCTTTAATCCGAAGGCCATGTTGTCATAAACCGTCATGTGGGGATACAGCGCGTAGTTCTGGAAAACCATGGCGATATCCCGGTCCTTGGGCTCCACGTCGTTCATCCGCTTTCCGTCGATATAAAGATCGCCGCCGGTGATCTCCTCCAGTCCGGCTACCATCCGCAGGGTCGTGGACTTTCCGCAGCCGGAGGGGCCGACGAAGATGATAAACTCTTTATCGCCGATCTCCAGGTTGAAATCCTTCACTGCCTCAAAGCCGTTGGGATACTTTTTTGAAATATGCTCCAGCTTTACCGTTGACATATACTCTCTCTCCTTTTTCTTTTATACTTGAGCGTCCCGGCCTCCTGCAATGCCCGCTTTCCTTTCGTCCCCGGCCCGGCCGCCATTGTTACGTGGTCGCGCAGATCGATATCTCTTCGCTGATCGTTCTTACGCTCTCCCGGATCATGAGCTTCGCCGGAAGAATGATCTGCATCGGAATTTCCCGCTTATTCTGGATCCGCTCCCCAATGATGTCCACCGCCTTTTCCCCCATGAAATCCATATATAAGCGCATGGTCGTCAACGGCGGAAGCATATATTTCGCCGTCGGGATGTCGTTAAAACCGACAATGCTGAAATCGCCGGGGCAGGTTTTTCCCGCCTTATTGATGGCGTTTAAGCAGCCGATGGCGAGAGAATCGTTGGCCACGAACACCGCCGTCGGCGGATCCGGAAGTTCCATCAGCTCGTTCATCAGCTTATACCCCATTTTCGAGGTAAAGGTGCCGATCCGTTCGTAATCCTTCCGGTAAAGGCCCTTTTCCTTCATGAATTCCCGGTAAACGATGGTCCGCTTATCCGGGTCGAAAAGGAGTCCGGCGCCTTCCGTGTCGTTGCCGCCGATAAACCCGATGCGCCGGTGTCCGCAGTCCCAGAGGTAATCCAGGATCCGCTTCGTTTCCCGCTTCAGATCAAAGATGATCGAATCAAATTTCATATTGTCCGGACAGCTGTCCACAAAGATCGTCGGCTTTTCCAACGCCGCGATCCGCTGGACCTCGTCCTCTTCAAAGGTTCCCAGACAGATCACTCCGTCGATGCTCTTTCTATGAAGCTCTTCCCGTCTGGAAACGCTCACCAGGCGGTAGCCCAGCTGGGCCGCCCGCCTCTCGATGGCAACCCGGACCGACAGATAATACGGGTCTTCCACCTCATCCTCCAGAGAATAGTAATTGATCAGCAGCAGAGAAAGCTTTTTCTTCCCCTTTTTCTGATTTTTGGTCTGGTAATCCAGATCCTCGGCGATCTCAAAAATCTTTGTTTTGGTCGCCGCGTTGACGCTTAACGTCTCATCATAATTTAATACCCTGGATACGGTGCTGATGGATACCTGCGCCCGCTCTGCAATGTCCTTGATCGTTGCCATAACTGCCCTTCCTTATCTGTATTCCGTCCTGGCCTCGGCAAGGAGCTTTTCCCGCTGAACAAAGGACAGGGAAAACGCAAGGGCGAAATCCTCGATCGGCGTCCTGTGTTCCTCCGTCTGCCCCTGCCCGCAGGAATTACTTCCCAGGCCGGACTGTTTATAATCAAGATTAAGGACGATAAAGTCCTCTTTTTTGATATCCTTCGGATGGGGCGCGCTGCGCAGGGATTCTGTCGTGTAGTCATGGACATTGATGCCAAAGGCCTTCTTTGCTTTAATGAGAAGTCCGTCCCGGCTGTCTGTCAGGGCCAGCCATTTGACATTTTCCCTGTGGCCGTTTTCCTGGGGCTTTACGTAATTGGTGTGCATTCCCTCCACATCCGTCTCATAAATCCCCATAACCGCCGCCTGTCTGGAATCGCTGTAGTTTTCTCCCGGACCCAGTCCGTACCAGGAAACATTGGCAAGCGACCGGTCCGCGTAAAGCTCCACGCCGATCCGCGGCAGAAACTCCGGCTCAAACTCCGGATTCCGGATGGCCGTTCCCGTAAGGCTTACGTCCATGCAGCCGTCGCCGTGTACAGTATAAACATAAGCCAGCCGAAAGCCCCAAGCCTGCGTATAGCACCCGAAATACTTCTGGATATAGACCACGGCGCTGTCCTTTGACTGCCGTACCGTCAGATCCTCCAGCTGCTCCATTCCTCTGGAAACAAAATACTTGTTATTCCAATCGTACACTTTATACATGTCATTGTCAATGTCCGCTCTGTCAACTGTGACAATCGGCCCCCTGGAAATCAGCTTTTTGCCGTCCCGGATCATGGAGGAAAGGGTTCCCGTTACCCGGTCAAAGACGTATTCCGTCCCTTGAGCCCGGATAAAGAGCGCCGTATCCGTTTCTTCTATCTGGAGCGTACCGGCCGGCCGTTCCGTATAACGCACCAGCTTTTCCGGCAGCTCAAACTGGAAAATTCCCAGTTCATGCCCGGCGGCGGCATAGGCGGACGCCTCTTTCTCCACCACATGGACATTCAGATAATAATCCGCATTTTCCTTAAGCTCCGAAACC
>DVFQ01000102.1 GCA_018713185.1 Candidatus Copromonas avistercoris (nom. illeg.)
AAAGCTCTACAGCCTCCTTTATTCAGATGGGAAGAGCCGGGAGTCCTTAGATGTGGCGGTGGATTTTTTTGAAATGCGAAAGGATGTTCCCTTTCACAGGGCGCTGGAGGACGCGGAATATACTGGGAGGATTTTTGCGCGCTTTGATTTTGAGCAGGTAAAGGAATATATTTCCGTTGATTATTACCGTCCTCCACAAACGAAGGAGGAGGAGTTTACTCTGGAGTTTCCCGGGTATTTTAAATTTGTTTCCAGAACCTTTCCCACAAGGGAAAAGGCGATGGAGGATAAGAACGTGACGGACATGCTTTGCGTGCGGTGCCGCCGGATGCTGAAAAAGAAGATCCGCTGGTTTTCTTACGGGCAGCGGTTTTACCTTTGTCTGGCCGTTTGTCCGGAGCATGGTTTTGTAAAAGGCAAGATCCGCATGAAGCGGGCGGAGGATGGAACCGTGTTTGCTGTAAAGACCATGAAGCTGGCGAATCAGGAAACGGTGGAGCTGATCGAGAAAAAACGGGATGAAACCAGGCTTAGGAGGGCGGAAAAGAGTAAGATCCGCAGGCATGGCGCCTAAGGCTAAGGCAGGCTGCAAATGGTAAGTAGTAAGGGATACGAGCGGTAAGCGCAAGAGATGCAAGCAGAAAGCAGCAATCATAATCGGCAAGCAGTAAGTAAGGAGCAGCAAGAGGGGAGCAACAAGTAGGAAACAGGAGAGAAAAGGAGGGGTTTTATGTCGTACAGTCCAAATTTGTCGTCCGCGTTTAATGATACCCGAATGCGGAGCGGCCAGACGTCATTTTCCGGCATGTGTTCGCTGTGTTCAGAGCATTGTGTGGGAACCTGCGAGATCGGCCTGTCTGCCATGCGGGGCGAAATTGCCGTTTATCCGACCAATTCCGGGGATAATCAGGTGGCGTCGGAAAAGATCATGCCGGTGGATTACTCTCATTTTAATATCAACGGCCGCGTATTCGGCGCTGCGGGGATAGAAGCGGACGCCGGCCAGGCGACGATTTTTAACGTAAAGCTGGAGCGGACCATTGGCAGACTTCATCCGGTGCGCGTCGCGATGCCGGTGGTTCTCCCCGCCGTAATTAAGCTGGACTGGAAGGATTATTTTGCCGGCGCGGCGATGGCCGGAGTTATTTGCGTGATCGGGGAAAACGCGCTGGGAAAGTTTAAAGATGTGGAATACCGGGACGGAAAAGTGGTTCGGTTTGAATCATTAAAGGAAATTTTCGACAGCTTCCGCCGTTATGACCGGGGATATGGACAGATTGTGCTGCAGTGCAACTGGGAGGATAATGCCCGCGGATTGCCGGAGTGCGCGATCCGGGAGGCGAAGGCGGACGCGATCGAGTTTAAATTCGGCCAGTCCGCGAAGGGAACGCAGCCTGCGGTGCGGATCCGGACGCTGGAGGAAGCGTTAAAGCAGCAGGAAAACGGCGCGATCGTTTATCCGGATCCCAGCGATCCGAAGATCCAGGAGGCATATGGGAAAAAGGCATGTCCCAATTTCTTCTCCTACAGCCGCCTGCCCATGTGGACGGAGGAATATCTAAAGGAACGGATCGAAGAGCTTCGAGCGATGGGGCTTAAAAATGTATATTTTAAGATGGCGGGATTTGACCGGGCGGATATGGAGCGGGTTCTGCGGATCGCGGCGTCCTGTCATGTGGATATGGTGACCTTTGACGGCGCTGGCGGCGGTTCCGGCTACAGCCCATGCAAGATGATGAACGAATGGGGGTATCCGGCGATCCTCATTGAAGCTGCGCTGGCCCCGGTCTGCAGGCAGATGGAAGCGGAGGGCCTGATGCTTCCGGATCTGGCAATCGCGGGCGGGTTTACCATGGAGGACCATGTTTATAAGGCTTTGGCCCTGGGAGCGCCGTATGTAAAGGCGGTAGGACTTTGCCGCGCGCCTATGGCGGCCGCGATGAACGGGAAAAAGATCGGAGAGCTTCTTGAGGAAGGAAATCTTCCGCCGCATATTCAAAAATATGGCTCGACGAAGGAAGAAATTTTTGCGGACCTTTCGGAGCTGCGGTGGATCTACGGGGAGCGGGCCGATCAGTTTGCTGCCGGCGCCATCGGCGTGTATTCCTATCTGAAACGGATTGCCTTTGGCCTTCAGCATTTCGCCGCTTTGAACCGCAAGTTTGACGTTTCTAAGATCGATGCCAGCGATCTCATTCCGCTGACGAGGGAAGCGAAAGAAATCCTTGGGGGAACTTGGTTTTCCCGGTAACGCAGACGGCCCCTTATTAGGGAAAGAAATATTGGGCGTTCTAAAGTAAAAATCCGACGGTATCTCTGAAAAGAAATATCGTCGGATTTTGATCGTTACCGGCGGCGGAACCAGCTGCGGATCCGATCCGCGAGGCTGCGTTTTTTAAACCGGTTTTTGGAACGGAGATGCTCTTCCATGAGCAGATCAAACTCCGTTGAGGAATAGCCCCATTCTTTTAGCCGCTTTTCCCGGCGCTTACGGCGAAGGAGCCGTTCCTGCTCCTCCCGCCGTTCCCGATAGTAAAGGACTCCGAAAATGGCGGCGCCCGCGGCGGCCAAAATGGCCGCGATCAAGAGAATGGTTTTTAAAATTCCAAAAATGGAGAAGCCGGAGCGTTCTTCTGTCTCCGGATCCGCGTTTAAAGCGGGATCGCCGACCGGTTCTCCTGTTATGGAGCCGGAGCCGTTAAAGACTTCTTCATCTTCAGTGCTGTCAGCGGATCCGGCGGCGGTTTCCCCGCCGCTGCTTAGGCTGCTGGAAAGATCGCCGGAAGAATTCCCTGTAAGATTGCCGGAGGCATTTCCGGAAATCGTTCCGGTCTCGGGGACATAGCCCTGGAGAACGGAGGCCTTTAGGTAGGCGTGTCCGACGGTCTGATCTCCGTATTGATAGTCGATCCGGGCCACGGCTGATTCCGGCGCGCCGCTTTCCAGCTGGTAGTTTAAGGTTGAGGTCACATCCGAAAAGTCTCCCCCGGCGGGAAGGACAATGGAGCTGTTCTCATCGATGGACAGCCGGACGGCCGACCCGGAAAAGATTCCGTTTACGGTCAGATCGTCTTCAATTTTCTGATAGGTATCTTCTTTATCCGCGATGGCAACGGCCTGGAAATTTTCAAAGCCGAAATCCAGGAGCGCTTTTGTGTCGTCATAGTGGGTCTGATGGCCATTTAAGACAACGGTGATCAGCTTTAAGCCGTCCCGCTCGGCGCAAGTTACTAGGGTATTTCCGGCCAGAGAGGTGTAGCCGGTTTTTCCGCCGATGATCCCGTCGTAATAAACGGAATCATTTTTTTTCATCATCCGGTGATGGGCGTAATACCGCCATCCGTCCGGATACTGAACCAGCTGTCCGGGCTGCACATCGTAGTAGGTTGTGGAGTCGATTTCTACGAAGGTCGGATTGTTGAACGCAGCCTGGGCGATCAAAGCCATATCGTGGGCGGAGGTATAATGATTTTCATCATTCAATCCGCTGGGGTTGGCAAAATGGGAGTCGGTGCAGCCTAAGGACTCGGCTTTCCGGTTCATAAGCTCGGCGAAGGATTCAATATCGCCGGAACAATGCTCCGCCAGGGCGTTGGCCACCTCATTGGCGGACTGCAGCAGCAGGGCGTAAAGACAGTCCCGGACGCTTAACGTATCCCCGGCCCGGGCGCCTAAGATCGTGGAGTTGGGCTCCAGGTTATTCACCGCGTTATAAGAAAAAGTAACGGTTTCGTCCAGACCGCAGTTTTCCAGAACCACGAGAGCGGTCAGGATTTTTGTGATGCTGGCGGGATAATACTGCTCGTGAATGTTCTTTCCATATAGAACGGCTCCGGAATTGGCGTCCATCAGGATCCCGCCGTCTGCGGATATGGAAACGCCGGATGGCCAGTCGACGACGGCCAGGGCGGTCTTGGCTGGAGAAAGTCCCAAAAGCAAGGCCAGACAGCAGAGAAAGCCTAAAAATCGTTTCATAATATCATAATTCCTTTTATGGTAAATCTTCAATCTATGGTAAATCTACAAACAATCTCCATTATAAATGAACAGGACAGACAAGTAAAGGAATTTAAGGAAAAGTTAATGGGCGTTCTTTTTCCGGTTCCGCTTCCAGAGGAGCAGATTTCCAGCCAGGAATAAGACGGTCATGGCGGCGAACAAAAGCCCGATCCGGATTGCCGTATCCATAAAAAAGGGCTCCGGCACGATATTGATCAAAAGATCCGTAGCCGGATTTAAGATCCACAGATCGTTATTGAAGAATATCTGGTGGAAAACTACGAAGTATTTGGAGAAATCGGTGGATATGATCCCGGCGATCCCCGCGGACAGCAGGAAAAAGAGCCCGGTCCCGATGCTGAGGGAGCTGGGGAGCATATAAGATAAAAACCGGATCCGCGCCTCTTTTTTGTGGCTCCAGCCCCAAAAGAAGGCGGCCAAAAGAAGCAGGATCAGGATGCAGACCCGACGGAGCATAAGACCGCCAAGAAAAAGCCCGCGGACGTCCTCCATATGGGCAATTTCCCGGGCGTTGAAAAATTCCCGGGTCTCGCCGCCGATGACGGCGGATACGTGAAGATCCTCCCGGTTCCCCCTAAGATACGCCATCATTTCATCGGTAACGTCCAGCAGATCCTCCATTGTCATTTCCGGGAGATTTTCCAGCACATGGTATTTGGTGTATTCCTGCTCATAATAGCCGGGCGTCCAATAGGCGACCGCCTCTACGGAAGTGATCAAAAGAATGATCATCACGCAGAAGGCGCCTAAGATTCCGGCGGCCAGTACCGGCCATTTTTTAAATTGAGTTGATTCAGATGTCATAAAGCTTGCTCCGTTTCGATTGCTTTCATTTATAAAGAAACCTATAAAGAAATCTGACGGCTCCATCTGCCGGAAATTTCCGCCGGATGGAGCCGTCAGCCTCTATATCCGATTATTCTGCCGGTTCTTCAAGGGTCAGGTAATCTTTGGAAACATAAGCTTCCTGTCCGTTGTAAATGATGATCGCCCAGGTTTCATCATAGTCGCCGATTACTTCAATGGATGCGCCGGCGTCCAGCTTGCCGATCCGTTCGTCATTGGTAGACGGGCCGCTGCGCACGTTTAAAACATCGGTTGTCCGGTAAACGACGGGAGCGGCGGTCTCTTCCTCCGTTGTCTCCGGCTCCGTGGAAGCCATCGTCGTGGGAGCCTCCGTTGTAACCGGGGCGGTTGAGGTTTCCTCTGTCGGCGTATCCTTTGGAGCCAGGATGCAGATCAGGAAAATCAGCACGATGATCAGTACGATGGGGATCAGGAGCTTTAAAAGATCCAGACCGTAGAATCCGCTCCGCTGCCGTCTCCGGCTTCTGCTTTGGGGAACCGCGCGGGAACTGGAGGTTCTGGAGCCTGCCGCGGCCCTGGAAGAAGCGGCCCGGCTGGAATCGGAACCACGGGAAACGGAAGCTTCTCTGGCGCTCCGTCTGGTCCGCTCCGGTTTATCGGAATTGGAAAACGCATAGACCTCCTGGGACAGGAGATGGTAAGCTTGGTTGGCATTAAAGGCGCCGTTGTCTCCATCCTTGGCGGCCTGTTCGCCGATGGACAGAATCTGAAGGTAATGTTCAGCGGTGGATTTCGAGATCCATTTCCCGCCGTAAAGCTCGCGGATCATGGTATCCGGCGTGCTTTCGACGATTCCGGCCTTATCGCAGTGAAGCTTGACCATGTATTCCATGGTCTGGCGCGCTTTGATCATAGCCAGATTGTATTTTTTCTGGCCGATGAGCCGTTCGGTTTCCTGAACATTCCGCTGTATTTTTTCCCAGATACTAGGATTTTCGGTTCTTCCCATACACGTCCCCTCCGTTGTTTTTATTTCCGCGGGCGGCGGTTTTTGCCGTACGGCTTCAGATATGCCCGGCGGCTGCCGTCCTTAAATACGATCAGTTTATGGAACCGGCCGAAAGAGGTAAAATCCCAGCACGAAAAAAGAGACACAAAAACGATTTTTCCCAGATTCTGGCAGATTTCCGCATAAAGAGTCGCCCTGTTAAACTCATTATAAGGGAAGAAATGAAATTTTGCATCAAAATTTTTGAAAAATTCACAAAATGTTAAGAAGTTTTGGTTTTCCTTGCAAAGACGGAAAGGAAATGTTAGAATGGGTGAACCGGAGTTAGGAAATGACCGGACAAAATAAAGGACAGAATGGAGTAAAAATGAGGTTACGCCATATTAAAGGTGCAGAGGAAGAGATTGCAAATAGCCCGTATGTGATCCAGGATCCAAAGGCGGTCAAGGGAAAATGGAGGCAGCTGTTTGGAAATCCCAATCCGATCCGGATCGAGATCGGGATGGGAAAAGGAAAGTTTATCATGGAGTTGGCGGCTCAGAACCCGGATGTGAATTATGTGGGGATTGAGCGGTATTCCAGCGTGCTGCTGCGGGGACTGCAGAAGCGGGAGCAGCTGGAGCTTTCTAATATTTATTTTATCCGGCTGGACGCCCTGGAACTGGCGGAGGTATTTGAGGCGGGAGAGGTCGAACGGATCTATCTGAATTTTTCCGATCCCTGGCCCAAGGACCGCCACGCCAAGCGGAGGCTGACCTCGGACCGGTTCCTTGCCGTTTACGACCAGATCCTAGACCGGGAGGGCGTCATTGAGTTTAAAACAGATAATCAGGAGCTGTTCCGGTTTTCTCTGGAGTCGATCCCGCAGGCAGGATGGAAGGTTCTGGAAAAAACCTTTGACCTGCACCACAGCGACATGGCACAGGGAAATGTGATGACGGAATATGAGGAAAAATTTTCCGCGGAGGGAAAACCGATCTGCAAGCTGACGGCCAGACGATGACTGCTTTTTGGAAAGTCTGCATATACTATAGAAAGGAAAGAAGAAAGCGGACGTTTTCCGGCGCTTTTTTGCGGCGCGGGGAGAACGGACAGAAAGCAGGCAGGATGGATTTTAAAAGGAAGCTGATATGGAGCTTGTCCCGCGCGACCTGCGATAAAACGGAGCTGGACCGGCTGGCGTTAAAGTACAAGAAATGCTTTGACGAGGCCAGCGCGGCGTTGAATGGAAAAAACAGAAAGAAGGAGAGATGAAAATGGAAATGAAATTTACCAGCGCAAATTTTGACAAAGAGGTTTTGGAATCCAAGGTACCCGTTTTGGTTGATTTTTTTGCTACATGGTGCGGTCCCTGCAAGATGATGGCTCCGGCGGTTGAGGCGCTGGCGGCTGAGTATGAGGGGAAGGCAAAGATCGGAAAGCTGGATGTGGAGGAGAGCGCGGATATTGCGGCGCGCTACGGCGTTATGATGGTGCCTACGGTAATCCTCTTTAAGAACGGAGAGGTGGTTTCTAAAAATGTGGGGCTCCAGAATAAGAATACGTTAAAGAACGCGCTGGACGCCAGCCTGTAGCCGGAGGGGAATTCTTCCGGCTTCTTCTGCTCAGATCTTTGGCAGATCAAAATCCGGGCGGACGTGCGTTCCCGTTCGCCTGGAAAGCGAGGAAAAGGGCGCGAAAAAGTTATGAAAAAAAGATAAAAAAATAGTTGACTTTCTAAAACTTATGTCATATAATAATGGACGTGTCACAGAGATACAAACAAAATAAGCGCCCTTAGCTCAGTTGGTAGAGCAGTAGACTCTTAATCTATTTGTCCAGGGTTCGAGTCCCTGAGGGCGCACGCGAAGCACTGTTTTTGCAGACTTGGATCTGCGGGGACGGTGTTTTTTATTTCTCAGAAAATATTTCTTAGAAAACAGGAACGCCGCGAAGCGGCAGGCCGGACGGAGGAGAGGGACCATGAAGGAAATCCAAATTACGGAAATCGAAAATATGAAAATCGGAAACGCCCAGAATGAGCAGGCCGGAACGGGCTGTACGGTCCTTCTTTTTGAGAAGGGCGCTCCGGCGGGGCTAGACGTACGGGGCGGCGGCCCGGCCTCCAGGGAATCGGAGCTTTTAAAGCCGATGGCGGCGGCCGGAGCCATCCATGGGATCCTGCTTTCCGGCGGAAGCGCCTTTGGATTGGACGCGGCCGGAGGCGTGATGCGGTATCTGGAGGAACGGGGGATCGGATTTGACGTGGGAGTGACGAAGGTTCCGCTGGTCTGCCAGTCCTGCCTGTTTGATCTGGGAGCCGCTGATTTTAAGATCCGGCCGGATCAGGCGATGGGGTACGAGGCCTGCGTGAACGCCGAAGGAGGAAATTACCGGGACGGAAATGTTGGAGCCGGAACCGGCTGCACCGTGGGAAAGCTTCATGGGATGGAGTACAGCATGAAGTCCGGGATCGGAAGCTATGCGGTTCAGCTGGGCGAATTAAAGGTTGGAGCGATCGTGGCGGTCAACGCCCTGGGAGATGTTTTTGATTGGCGGACAGGAGAAAAGCTGGCCGGGATGCTGGATGCCGAAAAAACAGGATTTTTAGATAGCGAAGAAGAGCTTTTTAAGAGCTTTGAAGCGGTGGAAAACCGGTTTGTGGAGAATACGACCATCGGGGCTGTGATCACCAATGGACGGTTCGATAAAGCGCGGCTTGGGAAGATTGCCGGAATGGCCCATGACGGGTATGCGAGAGCGATCCGCCCGGTCCATACGACGGCGGACGGAGACAGTATCTACGCTGTTTCCACAGGAACGGTGGAAGCGGACCTGGATATGGTAGGCGCTTTGGCGGCCAGGGTGATGGCCGAGGCCATCCGGCGCGCCGTCCTAAGCGCGAAAGCGGCTTATGGGTATCCGGCGGCCGGAGATCTTAAATAAACTCGTTATTTCTTCTATAAATCAGCATATTTTCATGAAAATAAAGCCTCGTTACATCTGGCCGGTCATGCGAAGGTATAAGCCCAGCTCCATTTCCAGGCCAATGCGGAATCCGCGCTCATCCAGCTGGAAATGGCAGTTGTGATGGGGCGTGGAGGTAATGGGACGCTCCGGGTCCGCCATTCCGATCTGGAAGAAAGCGCCCGGTTTTTCCAGCAGGTAGTACGCGAAATCTTCTCCGCCCAAGGCGTCCGGCCGTTCATAGACCGTGTAGTCCAGATCTCTGGCGACGGTCCGGACGACTTCGATATATTCCGGCACGTTGATGGCCGCAGGATACCCGACGGTGGTGGAAACATCGCAGGTCAGGCCGAAGCCCTCGCAGATGCCGCGGCTGACGGAGCCGACGCAGTCAAACAGTTTCTGGATCAGGGTATTGTCTAAAGTCCGGATGTTTCCGCCGAGGGTGACTTCGCCGGGGATAATGTTCGGATATTGTCCGCCGTTAATATAGGAAACCGTAAGAACTCCGCTTTCCGTGGGGCTCTTTTTTTCTGCCATTAACTGGTTTAAGGAATTTCCCACCATGCAGGCGACGGGAACGGGATTCAGCGCCGTATTGGGGGAGCTTCCATGACCGCCTTTTCCATGGACCGTTACCTCATAGATTCCGATGGCGGCGGAGTATGCGCCGGGTGTTACGGCGACGGTTCCCAGCGGAAAGCCGGAGGAACAATGAAGGCCGAAAACGTAATCCACGTCCTTCATGACGCCTTCCTCGCAGAGGGTCTTTGCGCCGCCGGGCAGCTTCTCCTCCGCGGCCTGGAAGATAAATTTAACGGTTCCCTTTACCAGCTCTTTTCTGGAAGACAGGATCTGGGCGAAGGTTAAAAGCGTCGCGGTATGGATATCGTGGCCGCAGGCATGCATGACTCCCGGAATCTTCGATTTGTAGGGAAGATCGTTGTCCTCTTCCACCGGAAGCGCGTCGATATCGGCGCGGAAGGCAATGCAGGGCCCGGGCTCGCTGCCCTTAAGAACGCCGACGGTGCTGGTTCCGGAAAAACCATCCGCGATGGCGACGCCCATTTTTGAAAGGCTCTCCCGGATGTAAGCGGCCGTCTGATATTCCTCAAAGGACAGCTCCGGATGCTCATGGAGATGATGGCGGATGGATTTTAACTGCTCCTCATAGGAATCTACGATGGATTTTACAAATGAATTCATAATGATTCAGCTCCTTTTTATAGTATTCAGACATGAAAGGCTGCCTGTGCCTATTTATCAAATGTAATATGAAGGATCATCACTTCGCTGTCTGTCCCGATCCGCATGGCCGGCCCCCATACGCCTGCCCCGGAGGTGACGGCGGAGGTCATGGTCCCTTTTTTCCGGATCCCCCAGGGATTTTCCCAGAACAGCCGGACGATCAGATTGGCCGGAAACATCTGGCCGTTGTGAGTATGGCCGGAAAGAAGGAGATCCACTCCCGCTTCCTGCGCTTCGGAAAGCCTTTTTGGCTGATGGTCCATCAGGAGGATCGGCAGCTCATGATCCAGGGACGATAGAAGCTGTCCGGCGGACAGCCGGGATACGTGTTCCTTTTTTGCCATGTCCGGATCCCTTCGGCCGCCTAGGTAAAAGGCGCCGCCGATCAGACGAACTTCGTCCTCCAAAAGCGTGATATTCGCGTCTTTTAGAAAGCGCTCAAACCGGGCCTCCCGCTGCCGCAGTTCTTTTGAAGGAAAGGTGAAGCCGGCCAGGATTTTTTCGTTGACGTCATGATTCCCCCAGCAGGCGTAGACCCCAAGACGGCTGTTTAGCTGGGAAAGGATTTCGGCCGCTGTTTCCGGGTGGGAGATCGAGCTGTATTCATTGTCAAAGAGATCTCCCGCGATACAGATCAAATCCGGCTGTTCCCGGTTTACGGAAGCAACCAGCTTTTTTAAGCTTTTATTATTGGAATTGGAGCCTAAATGCAGATCGGCCAGCAGGGCGACGGTAAGGTTGGAATACGCGCATTTTTTGTGAATAACGACTGGATCGTGCCGGACGGTCACCTTTCGGCCATGAAAAAATCCGTATATGCCGGTTCCAAGGATCGAAAGGGAAATAAGGCCCCCGCAGACGGCCAGCTTTTTTGGAAGGGCCGGGAGCATGGAGTGATAGCGGATATTCCAGAAGCCGGACAGGGAAAAAAGACCGGCGGCCCGGCGCAGGCCGTCGAAGGCAAGCACCAGCAGGAGAATGTAGAGAAACAGTCCCAGCCAGAAATTGCCGATGGCCTTGAAGGCATGATGGAACGGTTCCCTTGTAACCAGAAGTCCGAAAAGAGGGCTGAACGCCAGCAGAAGATAAACGGCTGCTGCCGGGATCCGGAACCAGACGGAATCCAGCATGGGGGAAAGCGAACTGGTCCAGGCAAAGCCCCAGGAAAGGACATAATATTGAAACAGCAGGTAAACGGGCGCTAAAAATACGGCGATCATAGGATTTTTCCAGTCGTTGCTCCTCCTTTTTTCTTTAACAAGTATAGCAAATTTCGGACAATTTTTACAATAGGGAAGATTGATTTATTTTATCTGTCATGATAAGGTAGGAAGAAGGAGGAAGAGCGGATGATTGATCTGAATCGAATGGTTTCGATCCCCTTTTTAAAAAAGGCGGTGTTTACCGGGAGCGAACGGGGAATGAATTTTCTTTTAAGAAAGCAGAGCGGCGAGGAGGGCCAGCCGGACCGGCTCCAGGCGGCGGTATGGCCGGGGCCGTTTATTTTTTCAGTTACGGAGGAGGAAAAAAAGACCTTCCGGGACTTTGCGTTTAACCCGGAAGGCTTGAAGGACGCGGTTGCCTGGCTGAATGAAATTTTTGAAGAAAAGTTTGCCGGCTAACGGGACGGGGCCCGCAGCTCCAGATCCAGAGAAACCTGGGAAAAGCGGGTTTTTAAAAGTTCTAGGATCTGGCTTCGATGCTCCAATAAGAGCGGAAGCTGGTCTTTGGTGATCTGTAAGCGGGCGGCCCAGTTTCGTTTGGACGTGCCAGAATGAGGAACGCCGGAATCTGGAGCGCCGGAAGCCGGAATCCCGGAAGCACTTGCGTCCGGGTCCGGAGTCCTGGACGCATTCGCATCTGGGTCCGGAAGCTCTGCCGCACGGACGCGGAAGTCGGAAAATCCGAGGTTTGCCAGCTGTCCCTCCGCCCACTCGATCCGCGCTAAGATCTCCTCGTCGATGAACGTGCCGGAGGGGACGCGGGTGGCAAGGCAGGCGTATGCCGGCTTATCCCAGGTAAAAAGCCCAGCGTTTCGGGAATATTCCCGGAGCGCTTTTTTTGTTATTCCGCAAAGGCGAAGCGGAGAAAAGACCTTAAGCTCCCTTAAGGCACGCATCCCCGGCCGGTCCCCGGCGTCGTCGGAAGCGTTGGTGCCGTCCATCACGCAGGAAAAACCGTCGTCTGCGGCGGCTTTTAGGATTTCATGGAAAATCGCGTTTTTGCAGTAATAGCAGCGGTCTTTCGGGTTATTCCGGACGGAATCCAAAGCCAGGATATTTAAGGGCAGCGTTTTCATGTCCGCGCCCAGCTCTTTCGCCAGCCGTCTGGCGTCTTCCCGCTCAAATTCCGGCTGGAAGCTGGTTTCCACATAATATGCCCGCACGTCGCAGCCGCAGGCTTTGGCCGCGTAAAGAAGATAGGCGGAATCGGTTCCGCCGGAAAAAGCCAGAGCCATTTTGGGATGGTCCTTAAAAAAGGCGGAAAGAGCTTCCGGGACACAGGTTTCCGGCACGGCAGGCTGGGCCGTCAGGGACAAGTAAGGCTGGGCCGTCAGGGGCGCCGGGGCGGAGCTGGCTTCTGCTGCCGGAAAGGACCGGAGATAATCCTCGATGATCGTTAGGATCTCCTGCACCTGCTTTTTTCCAACGGGATCCGTAAAGGTGACCCGGTCGAAGGGAACCCGGTAATATCCTTGCTCTTTGGCGATGGCGGCGCTTTCCGGATAGTTGAGATCAAAGAAGAAGCTTAGGAAGCTGATCCAAAAGTCCAGATGGGTTTCCCGGATCCGCTTATCGACGCAGCGGTGTTCTCGGACGGCCGAAAGAACAGCGGGGGATACGGTTTCCCCGGCGGGAATCTCGTCGGGAACGCCGATCACATCGGTCATATCGTCGGTGGCAAAGACCCGGAAGATATCGCATTTATCGGCGTCCCGCAGAAGGCGGCATAGGGTCATGCCCTCTTGCCCGGATACGGAATTTTCGTCGATTTCCAGCCGGTTGTGGTTGGCGATCGCCGTTAAGATCATTTCCTGATCCGGCGCGGGAAGGGCGGCTAAGATCTGGTTTTCTTTTAATACCTGGCAGCTTAACGCCGCGTGATCGACGCTCTTATGGTCCAAAAAGGTGTCGTACTGCTTTAGCTGCTCAAAACGGCCGATGTCATGGAATAAGGCGCAGAGGAGCGCCAGCGATTCGGTGTGCTTGGGCAGCTTTCGCATGGAGCAAAGCCGCTTCATGATGGCGACGACCGCGTCGGTATGAACGATTTTTAAGGCGACCCGTCCGTCGGAGGAGTCGAACCGGCCGGCATATTCATAAAAAGCGGCCTGATATGCGTCAAAGGAATGAGATACTTCCATAATAAAATCCTTTCTGATTGCGTTCTGCAGCTTTCAGTATAACATTCTCTTTCCCT
>DVFQ01000103.1 GCA_018713185.1 Candidatus Copromonas avistercoris (nom. illeg.)
AACCAGTGCGAAGATGCTGATGTCTTCTATCGTTTTCACTGCTGATGAAGAAAGTACCGATATTCTGAAAGCTGTTTCCTTTGACCTTCTGAGCAATGGAGTCCGGTATCAAATCTGCGTCAATCAGGGAGAAGATATCGGAAAAGGCTGGACAGCGGAAAATGTATATGCTTCCGGCTCCAAGCAATACGCAGGCTCTTATACGGTACGGCTCGATGAACCGGTTTTCCTTTCCCCGGGAGAGCCTTTTGAAATCATTCTGCGGATGGAAAACGATGGGGACGAATTGCTGACCATACCGCTTCTGATGAACAGCTCCTTTGTTGCTAATATACCTTCAAAGGAAGGAATTGGGTTTTTGTACGATCCGGAAATCGGAACATGGTTTGATACCGGCGTTGGCTATAAAGAGCCCAATCTGACCTACGACTATTACTTTTATCCGACCTTAAAGGCTCTGTGTCAGGATACCACTTTGAAAACCGGTGAAATCGAACGGATTACCGCACTGGAAACAGACCCGGATGTCTACTTTGCACAGACTCCCTCCAACGCACTCCCGGACAGCAGAACCGAAGGCATCGGCATCAGCAGGCAATCCGTAACAGAAAATGAGGAAAGCGGCAGCTTTGCCATCACGTCTGACGGTTCCGGTCATCTGCTTATGAGCAGGGAATCCTCTGCCATTGCCAGCACCGGTCTCCCGGCAGATGTGGAAGTTCCTCTTCCTTCATCCTTTGATTTGCGGAAGGAAGGAGCCCTTACCCCCGTTGCCGATCAGGCATTAACCAACACATGCTGGGCCTTCGGCTCCACCGCTGCCGTAGAATCCAGTATTCTCCTGAATGGAAGCAACCTGTATAACTACAACTATTCCTCCGGTATCCGTCTGGATACGTCCCTTCCAGTCTCTCTTGACGGAACCGTACTCTATTCCTTCGACGAAGGCGAGGAAGACACTCTGGATGACGCCGTCTTTTCACCCGCTCTCCTTTCCTGGGACAACGGTCCCATTGAGGACAGTGATGGAAAGCTCCGCTGGGAATTTTCCGGCGACCTCTCTGCTGTGGATCTGTCGGATTTTGAGTCCCTGACCGATCATACGGGCCTTACGGAAAACGGAGAAGAGGTTCTCCTGTTTACGCCAAAGGAAAGCGGCATTATCAACGTAAAAGTCAGCCTGGCCGAGGATCCGACCAAAACCGCGTCCTGTAAGGTTGTCCTTGTGGAAGAAAATGCCGTGAACCAGATTACCGTATCACCCGAAACTCTGCGTCTTCGCAAGGGAACGACACAGACTCTGGAAGTTTCCATCGATGCGGAAGACGGAGCGGACATTACCCCAGTATTTACCTCTGATTCCCCGGCCATCGCGGCCGTTGACTCCAACGGTACCATTTTAGGCGTACACACCGGCACCACGGTGATCCGCGTCCGGGCCGGAGGAAAGGAAGCCTCCTGTACCGTTACCGTATGGGAGCAGGATTCCAGTGACTCCGGAAACGGAGATGAGCATCACGACAGTAGTTCTTCTTTCTCCGCATCAGCTTCCGGTTCCTTACCGGCTGCCTATGGCAGCTGGACTCTGTCAGAAGACGGATACTGGTACTGCTCCGTCAATGGACTGGCCTGTCAAAACGCCTGGGCTTTCCTTTATAATCCTTACGGAAACAATGGTGCCGGAAGTACAGGATGGTACCGGTTTGACTCTGAAGGCAGAATGCTGACCGGATGGTTCCTCGACGCCGACGGACGCTGGTACTATCTGAATCCTGTATCCAACGGAGAGCTGGGAACCATGATGACTGGCTGGCAATGGATTGCAGACGAAGAGGGAACGGAATTTTGCTATTACTTCTTCCCGCAGCCAGGCGGTCCCATGGGAGCCATGGCCGTACAAACCACCACCCCCGACGGCTTTGAAGTCAATGAACAGGGACGCTGGTGTGTGAATGGAACCGAACAATCCCGCCGGTAGGGTGCATCCGTATCAATCAGCACCGGAGTCATAAACCGGCACTTGCATCAATTCCCGCAAAAACGGAGCAGAACCCTGGAATTTCCAGAGCCCTGCTCCGTTTTCTGTTAAGCACTCCTTTTCTGTCAGCTTCCTTTTTATACCAGGTGTCCCTTTTCCTCCAGCACCCGGACAATTTTCTCAATATACTGGCCGCAGATTTCCGTATCCTCCGCCTCCACCATCACCCGGATCAGCGGCTCCGTCCCGCTGGGACGCAGAAGCAGCCGCCCCCGGTTTCCCAGCTCCGCCTCCACAGCCGCCGCCTCTTTCTGTACGTCGGCGTCCTCCTGGGCCGCGGTCTTATCCTTAACCCGCACATTTTTTAATACCTGGGGCAGGATCGTAACCTCCGACGCCAGCTTGGAAAGCGTCTCCTTTTTCTCCAGCATAACCTCCATGATCTTTAAGGACGTCAAAATCCCGTCTCCCGTGGTGGCGTACTTGCTGAAAATAATATGGCCCGACTGCTCGCCGCCCAGGCAGTTTCCCGTCTGGGACATATTTTCGTAGACATATTTATCGCCCACCGCCGTCTTGTCATAGCCGATGCCCTCCCGGTCCAGCGCCTGATAAAGGCCCAGATTGGACATGACCGTGGTGACGATCTTATTGTTGCGCAGGATCCCCTGCTCCTTCATATACTTTCCGCAGATATAAAGGATCCGGTCACCGTCCACCACCTCGCCGTTTTCATCCACTGCCAGACACCGGTCCGCGTCGCCGTCATAGGCAAAGCCCACGTCCAGATGATTCTCCCGGACAAACCGCTGGAGACCTTCGATATGGGTCGAGCCGCAGTTTAAATTAATATTCAGTCCGTTGGGCTCGTTATTGATCACGTAAGTCTCCGCCCCCAGAGCGTCAAATACGCTTTTTGCCACTGCGGACGCGCTTCCGTTGGCGCAGTCCAGTCCCACCCGTTTTCCCTTAAAGGAGCGGGTCGCGATGGAGATCAGGTATCCGATATAGCGGTTCCGTCCCGCGGCAAAATCCTGGGTGCGCCCGATGTTCTCCCGGGTCGCCAACGGCAGCTTTCCCATCTTCCGGTCCAAATACTGCTCGATCTCCTGGATCACGCTTTCCTCCAGCTTTTCCCCGTTGCCGTTCATGATCTTGATGCCGTTGTCATAGTAGGGATTATGGCTGGCGGAGATCATGATCCCGCAGTCGAAATCCTCGGTGCGGATCACATGGGAAACGCTGGGGGTCGTCGTCACATGGAGCAGGAATACGTCCGCTCCGGAGGCCGTAAGCCCCGCCACCAGCGAATACTCGAACATATAGCTGGAGCGCCGGGTATCCTTTCCGATCACGATCCGGCACCGCTCTTCTTTCTTCTTCTGTCCATAATACCATCCCAGAAACCGTCCCACCTGGTAGGCATGCTCCACCGTAAGATCCACGTTGGCCTCTCCCCGGAAGCCGTCTGTTCCAAAATATCTGCCCATGCGTTTCGTCCTCTCTCCCGCCCTCGTATTTACCAGGTAATCTCCTTCAGATAGCGGGCCAGCGCGTCCTTCCATTCCGGAAGCCGCTCAAATCCATTTTCCGTCAGCTTCTCCTTGCTCATCCGGCTGTTCATGGGCCGTTTCGCCCTGGAGGCCGGATATCCGCTGGTGGGAACCGGCGTCACCTTCACCTCGTTCATGCCCGCCGCCCGGAAAATCTCGCAGGCAAACTCATACCAGGAGCATAAGCCCTCGTTGGTGGCATGGTAACGGCCGTACTTTTCCGTCTGGATCATATCGACCAGAAGCCGCGCCAGATCGTAGGTATAAGTAGGCGAACCGATCTGGTCGTCCACAACCGTGGCCGCACCCTTTTCCTTTCCGATCCGCAGCATGGTCTTTACGAAATTCTTTCCGTTTACGCCGAACACCCAGGCGATCCGCACCGTAAAGAACTTCTTGACCAGCTCCTCCACCGCCAGCTCGCCCTCATACTTGGTCTGCCCATAAACATTCAGAGGATGGCGCTCGTCGTCCGGCTCCCAGGGGCGGGTGCCCTGGCCGTCGAACACATAGTCCGTACTGATGTACATCATCTTGATATCCAGCTTTTTGCAGACCTCGGCGACATTTCTCGTCCCGTCCGCGTTTACCCGGCGGCACAGCTCCACATTATCCTCCGCCGCGTCCACCGCCGTATAAGCGGCGCAGTGGATCACCGCGTCCACATGGGCCTCCGTGATCACGCGCTCGCAGGCTTCCTTATCGGTGATATCCATCTCCTCCACATCGACGCCCACGGCTGTCAGCCCCCGTTTTTCCATCTCGGCAACCACGTCATGGCCCAGCTGGCCTTTTACTCCCGTAACCAGAATCCGCATATTCCGCCTCCTGTTTTCTTTCTGACTCCGCGCCCGTTTTACTTATTTTTCAGACGGTCGCCGTACATGTTCTCAAAATAATTGCTGTATTCGCCGCTTAAAATATGCTTCCACCAATCCTGATTGTCCAGATACCACTGGATCGTCTGCTGAATGCCCGTATCGAAATTGTACTTCGGCTTCCAGCCCAGCTCCGTCTCCAGCTTCGTCGGATCGATGGCGTACCGTCTGTCATGGCCGGGACGGTCCGTAACAAACTTGATCAGGCTCTCCGGCTTATTTAACGCCTTTAAAATCGTCTTGACCACTTCCAGGTTCGTCCGCTCGTTATGGCCGCCTACGTTATAGACCTCGCCCACCCGGCCTTTGTGGATGATCAGGTCGATGGCCTCGCAGTGATCCGATACATGGAGCCAGTCGCGGACATTTTCGCCCGTTCCGTACACCGGCAGAGACTCATCCGCCAGCGCCCGGCTGATCATAAGCGGGATCAGCTTCTCCGGGAAATGGTAGGGGCCGTAGTTGTTGGAGCACCGGGAAATGGTCACCGGCAGCTTATAGGTCCTGTGATACGCCAGAACGAACAGATCCGCGCTGGCCTTGGAAGCGGAATAGGGGCTTGATGTATGGAGCGGCGTTTCCTCCGTAAAGAACAGATCCGGCCGGTCCAAAGGAAGATCCCCGTAAACCTCGTCGGTGGAAACCTGATGGTAGCGCTTGATCCCGTATTCCCGGCAGGCGTCCAGCAGCGTGGTGGTTCCCATTACGTTGGTGCGGACAAAGCTCTCCGGATCCACCACGGAACGGTCCACATGGCTCTCGGCGGCAAAGTTCACCACCACGTCCGGCTTTTCCTTCTCAAACAGATCAAATACAAACTTCCGGTCCGCGATATCGCCCCGGACAAAGTGATAATTGGGCTTATTCTCCACCGGCTTTAACGTCTCTAAGTTGCCCGCGTAGGTTAAAAGATCCAGGTTCACAATATCATATTCCGGATACTTATTAACCATGTGATGAATAAAATTTCCGCCGATAAAACCGGCGCCTCCCGTTACGATTATTTTCATGATTCCGTTTCTCCTTTTTCTATTTAGCGGTTTGCGTGCCCCGGCAGCTTATCGATATATTTTCCGTCCACAACGTCCTTCAAATACTGGCCGTACTGATTCTTTTTCAGGATCTCGTAGGCCGCCATCACCTCGTCCTTCGTGATCCAGCCGTTGGTATAAGCGATCTCCTCTAGGCAGGCGATCTTTCTGTGCTGGTGCGTCTCCACCGTTTTCACGAAATTCGTGGCCTCCACCAGGGATTCATGGGTTCCCGTATCCAGCCAGGTAAAGCCCTGCCCTAAAAGCATCACGTCCAGTTCGCCGTTTTCCAGATAGATCCGGTTCAGATCCGTGATCTCCAGCTCGCCTCTGGCCGACGGCTTTAAGCTCTTCGCGTATTCCACGACCCGGTTGTCGTAAAAATACAGACCAGTCACACAGTAGTTGGACTTGGGATGCTCCGGCTTTTCCTCGATGGAGATCGCCTTCCCATCCTGGTCAAATTCCACGATGCCGAACCGCTCCGGATCGTCCACATAATAACCGAACACCGTCGCGCCCTTTTCCTTGGAAGCCGCCGCTAAAAGCCGCTTCTTTAAGCCCTGTCCATGGAAAATATTGTCTCCCAGGACCATGGCTACGGAATCGGTTCCAATAAACTCTTCGCCGATCAAAAACGCCTGGGCCAGTCCGTCGGGGCTGGGCTGGACCGCGTAGGAAAGCTGGATCCCGAACTGCTTTCCATCGCCTAAAAGCGCCTCAAACCGGGGCGTATCGTCCGGTGTGGAAATGATCAAGATCTCCCGGATCCCGGCGCTCATCAGCACCGAAAGCGGATAATAGATCATCGGCTTATCATAAATCGGCAAAAGCTGCTTTGACGTTACCTTGGTAAGCGGATACAGTCTGGTTCCGCTGCCGCCTGCAAGAATAATCCCCTTCATACGCTCTCCTTTGTCACTTTTTTTCTTTTTTCGCAAAAAACGTCCGCTGGAAACGAACGCTGATCATGAGGATAGTCTATCATATTTTCGCCTGTTTGCATAGGGAAAACCAAAGATTTTCCCTGCGTCCCTACAGGATCCTCCCCGCATGATTTTTTCTGCGCGCTTTTCCTCACGCCTCCGCCGGGGCCTTCAAAAACTCCGCCCTCAGCTCCTCCGCGTCCTCAAACGTGTTCTTCCACCCGAACCGGCCAAGATCCACCTGCCAGCCCTTCGGCGTCCATACTGTCTGGACTCCCTCCTCCGCCAGAAGAAGCTTCTGAAGATCATACGTTTCAAAATACGCCGCGCCGCTTAAGATTCCCTGGGAATTTACCACCCGATGGGCCGGAACGTCTTCTCCCGCCAGCCCCATCTTAAGGCCGTATCCCACCTGCCTCGAATTTCGCGGCTTCCCGCATAAAAGGGCGATCTGCCCATAAGTGGCGACGCGTCCCCTGGGGATCCTCCGGCAGACGATCCCCATCCGCCTGTAAAATTCCGCCTGCATAATTCCCTTCCATCCCGAGAAATTTCCCTCTCCGCCCGCAAAGCCTTGTGTTCCTGTCCCCATACCACAAAAACGAGAGCGAACACTCTCGTTTCGCCCTCGCTTAGCTTTCATTCAATTTTGCCAGCTTCGCCGCCTGGTCGGCCGCGATCAGGCTGTCGATCAGCTCATCCAGATCGCCGTCCATAATGGCGTCGATCTTATAGAGCGTCAGTTTGATCCTATGATCCGTGACCCGTCCCTGGGGGAAATTGTAGGTCCGGATCTTTTCCGAACGGTCGCCGGTTCCGATCTGGCTGCGGCGGGCCTCCGCCTCCTCGTTCTGCCTTCTTTCCAGCTCCATGTCATACAGCTTGGAGCGCAGGAGCCGGAACGCTTTTTCCTTGTTCTGCAGCTGGGATTTCTCCGTCTGGCTGTAGATCACGATTCCCGTAGGAATATGGGTCAGGCGGACCGCCGAGTCCGTCGTATTGACGCACTGTCCGCCGTTTCCGGAGGCGCGCATAACGTCGATGCGGATATCCTTGTCGTCGATCACCACATCGAATTCCTCTGCCTCCGGCATGATCGCCACCGTCGCCGTGGACGTATGGATCCGTCCGCCGGACTCCGTCTCCGGAACCCGCTGCACCCGATGGACGCCGCTTTCATATTTCAGCTTGGAATAAGCGCCATGACCGGTGATCATGAACTCCACTTCCTTCATGCCGCCGATCCCGCTCTCGCTGACGTTGATCAATTCCACTTTCCAGCGCTGCCGCTCCGCGTAATGCACATACATCCGGTACAGCTCGGAGGCAAATAAAGCCGCCTCTTCTCCGCCTGCGCCGGCGCGGATCTCCACGACTACGTTCTTATCATCGTTGGGATCCTTGGGAAGAAGCAGGATCTTCAATTTCTGCTCCAGCTCCTCGATCCGCTTTTTCGCGTCGGCCAGCTCTTCCTTCGCCAGCTCCCGCATTTCCTCATCGCTTTCCTCGTCCAAAAGAGCCAGGCTGTCCTCCACGTCCTGGTTCGCCTTCTTATACTCCGTATAAGTCTCCACTAACGGAGCCAGATCCGCCTGCTCCTTCATCAATTTGCGGAACCGCTTCTGATCGTCCGCCACCGACGGCTCGTTTAATTCCAGCATCAGCTCCTCATAATGCTTTAAAAGATCCTCCAACCGGTCAAACATTCGATTCCCTCCATCCTGCTTCGGCAGTCCCCGCGCCGCCCTTGGCCGCGGAAACCACCCGGTCATTGCCTGCCAGGTCCTTTCTGACCTTTATATCCGTAAAACCATGGGCCTCCAGCAGTCCGCTGACCGCCGCCCCCTGGTCATGTCCGATCTCAAAATAAACGCGGCCCCCTCGGTTTAAAAACGCGCCGCACTCACCGGCCAGCCGCCGGTAAAACAAAAGTCCGTCCGCCGAACCATCCAAGGCCAAGCGCGGTTCAAATTCCCGCACCTCCGGCTCCAGCCCGCCGATCGTCTCCGACGGGATATACGGCGGATTGGACACGATCACGTCAAATCGTTCTTCCCGGTCAAATCCGTCCAGCAGATCGCTCCTTTGAAACCGGATCTTCCCGCTTCCGTTCCCGCCGTCTCCCAAGATCCGCCCCGCGTTTTCCCGCGCCGTTTCCAGCGCCTCTTGGGAAATATCCGACGCCGCCACAAAACGAAAGCCGCCAAGGGCCGCCAGGCTGATGGCAATACAGCCGGAACCGGTGCAAAGATCCAAGATCCGGGCCTCCCGGTCCTTTACTTCCTTTAGCACCAGCTCCACCAACGTCTCCGTATCCTGCCTCGGGATCAGGACATGGCGGTTCACCAGAAAGGAAAGGCCCATAAACTCCTGGGTCCCTAAAATCTGCTGCAAAGGCTCCCGCCCTTCCCGGCGGGAAACAAACTCTTCAAACCGGGCGGACCGGACGGAAAAATCCGCCGTTTTCGCTTCCGCCGGCTTCTTCGCCTCCAGATAGTACCGGGCCCGGGAAAGTCCATAAGCCGCTTCCATCAAATACCAGGCGTCCAGCTCCGGATCCGGCACGCCGGCCTGAGAAAGCCGGTTCGACGCCGATCTCAGCAACTCTTCCCAGGTCATCTGCCGCTCTCCTGACCGCCGCTTTCTTTGCAGCCCTTTCCTCCGGCGCGGCATTCCTGACCGTCCGTCTCCTGCCCCTTAAAATATCCCTTCGGATACTGCTCCGGAAAATTCTCCTCCAGATAAGACTTCCAGTCAAACACCTGCTCCACCGCCGCGATGGCCACCTCGATCATGGAATCGTCCGGCTCCTTAGTCGTCAGCCCCTGCATCCAGAGTCCCGGGCGGCTGATAATGTCCATAATTTTTGAATTGCTGGTTCCCGCCAGCCGAAGCACCTCATAGGACACCCCGGCGATCACCGGGATCAGGATGATCCGGCTCAAGATCCGAAGCCATACGTTATCCACCCGGATCACCATAAAGAACAGGATGCTGATCACCATTACGATCAGCAGAAAGCTGGTGCCGCACCGCTTATGCTCCTTGGAGCTTTTCCGGACGTTTTCCACATTGAGCGTCAGCCCATGCTCCAGGCAGTTGATGCATTTATGCTCCGAGCCGTGGTACATAAACGTGCGCTTAATATCGTCCATGCGGGAAATCAGCTTAATATATCCAATAAAAATACAGATCCGGATCAGTCCCTCGATCACAGCCATCGCCGTATCCGAGTGGATAAAGTTCCGGAACACCCCGGCAATAAGAAGCGGAAGCACCATAAAAACCGCGATCGCGAGAAAAACAGAAACCACCATCACTCCCGCCATCAGGACTTCCTCCAGCTTTTCGCCGAACCGGTCGATCAAAAATTTCTCAAACTTTCCCGGCTCCTCTTCCTCTTCGTCGCCCTCTACGAATCCGGCCGACCAGGTGAGCGTCTTCATCCCCAGGATCATGGAATCGGCGAAATTAAAGACTCCCCGTATAAAAGGGAGCGA
>DVFQ01000104.1 GCA_018713185.1 Candidatus Copromonas avistercoris (nom. illeg.)
GTTTTAAATTAGATAGGCGTATCTGATAACATGCTTTTCGTCGGCCATTATTGACATATGTCAAAAACGTGCTATAATCAGACTATACGATTCCCAAGGAAAAGAGGCGAGCAAGATGCCAAGACCATGTAAAAGAAGGCGGGTTTGCGCCCGGCCGTTCTGTCTGCGGTTTGGGCCGCTGGATCAGGAAGTCCGGGAAGCGGTCGTTATGACGGTGGATGAGTTTGAAACAATCCGCCTGATTGATCTGGAACGGATGACGCAGGAACAGTGCGCGGCGCAGATGGGCGTTGCGCGGACGACGATCCAGGCGATCTACGGCAGCGCAAGGTTCAAATTGGCGCAGTGCCTCGCGCTTGGCAGAGAGCTTGAGATTTCCGGCGGCGAATATGAACTTTGCGATGCGAAAGACGGCGGATGCATCTGCGGGAAGCGCTGCTGGAAACAAAAAATAGGGAAGTCTGAAGGAGGCAGGAAAATGAGAATCGCGGTAACTTATGAAAACGGCCAGGTGTTCCAGCATTTTGGCCATACGGAATATTTTAAGGTGTATGAGGTGGAGGATGGAAAAGTCCTTCGCTCCGAGGTTGTCAGCACCAACGGCCAGGGACACGGCGCGCTGGCCGGAGTTTTAGGCGGATTGCAGGCGGAGATCTTGATCTGCGGCGGGATTGGGCCGGGAGCTAAGACCGCGCTGTCGGAAGCGGGAATTACGCTGTACGGCGGCGTGACCGGAGACGCGGATCAGGCGGTGGACGCGCTTTTAAAGGGAACGCTTTCGTATAACCCGGGCGTTTCCTGTGATCATCATGGGGAGCATCATCATGGAGATCACAGCTGCGGGGAGCATGGCTGCGGCGGACATCGTGAATAAAGCGCGGCTGTGCTATTGCAGTATAGTAATGATAAAATTGAACCGTGCCGGTGGTCTGGCGTTTGCCCGACCGCCGATTGCTGCGGCGTTTCATCTTAGGCGTTTCATCTGATCAGATGGACGCCTTTTGCATATATTTCGGTTTTTACTGCATATATTTTTGAGATTTATATGCAGCAAATCTGATGGTTTCTTGATTTTCTGCATATAATATGGTACTTTTATATGCAGAAAAGGAGGGGCTATATGAGAAAATTTGATTATTCATTTTTGAACAATGGGCTGCTTCCCGCAAGTTTGGTAAGTCTTACTGCTAATATTTCCGCTTTGAAAACGATGGCGGGAATCCGCAAAGAGGAATATGCACAAGTCTTTACCGAATTAGAGGCTGTTGCAAAAATACAATCCATCAAAAGTTCAAACGCGATGGAGGGGATCGTTACAAGTGATGAGCGCATCGCTGCGATCGTCAATCAAAACAGCGCCCCTTTGAATCATAACGAGGCAGAGATTGCCGGTTACAGGGACGCATTAAACGAAGTTCATTTAGGCTTTGAACATATAGATTTCAGAGAGCGAGATATTCTGCGCTTACATGAAATAATGATGTCTTTGGCCGGTTATGAGTACGGCGGCCAATATAAAACGGACGATAATGTGATCTTAGAGGTGGACGCCGACGGTTACAGACGGGTTCGCTTTCGCCCTACGCCGGCAAAAGAAACGCCTAAGGCGATGGAGCAGTTAGAGCTTGCTTATATGGAAGCACGCAGCGACGCCAATATCAATCAACTTCTGCTAATTCCCTGCGTGATTTTGGATTTCCTCTGCATACATCCTTTCCGTGACGGCAACGGCAGAATGTCAAGACTGCTTTCTTTGCTGCTTTTGTATAAAAATGGTTTTGATGCGGGAAAGTATGTGTCTTTCGAGGAGCAGATCAATAACTACAAAGATTACTATTATGAAGCCCTTCGCCAATCTTCGGACGGCTGGGAAACAAACGAAAACAGCTATTTCCCGTTTATGGAAAATTTCCTGTCCATTCTTTATCTGTGCTATAAAGAACTTGATAAGCGTTTTGCGGTCGTTCACGGAAAAAGGATTACAAAGAGAGCCCGTATAGAGGCTGTAATATTAAACAGCCTTACACCGCTTTCTAAAGCGGAAATATGTAAGATCCTTCCCGATGTAAGCCCCACTACGGTTGAAGCTGTCCTTGGCGCTATGGTAAAAAGCGGTGCGGTAAAGCGAATCGGCGCATCGCGGTCGGCGCGGTATTTGAAAGCGTAACTCAATGCGGCTGCGGCCCTTCTTTTTGTGCTTAAAAATTTACAAATCCCAACGCGTATGATATAATGAGCGGTAAGCAGGCTGCATGGGCCTGACGCGCCTTAAGTGAGATGCCGGTCTGAAACGGCTGATAGGAGTGGGGAATGAAAGAGGATAAAAAAGTCCGCGGAGCTTTGTTTAGTTATATGCAGTGGCCGATCCTGTTATCGGTTTTGGTGATCTGCGCGAATATTGCGGTCCAGCTTGTGTCCAGACAGGCGGGAATTGTAATGTTCGCTTTTACCGCGATTTACCTTATCTGCGCGGGGACGGCGTTTTTCTTCAGCAGAAAACGGGCGTTGGCGGAGCTGGTGGCGTTTGCTTCGGTTTATAATGAGAATCAGAAGCAGCTTCTTGCTTCTATGGAGCTTCCGTATGGGATTGCGGACACGGACGGACGGCTTTTATGGGTCAACCGGGCGATGGAAGCGATCTTAAAGAATGAAAAGGCGGCGAGAAGAAGTCTGCCGGTTCTTTTTAAGGAGATTACGCCGGAGTCCTTGGCGGATATGGAGCATGGGCTGGAGGCGCATGTTTCTTACGGCGAGGCCCGTTACAAGGTAAGCGTGAAACGGGTGGATCTGCATTTGGGGAATGAAGAAACCAGGACCGGTGTGGAAAAAGAGCTGATGGCTTTGTTTGGAGCGGACGGCCAGGCGAGCCAGGCTGGAGAGTCCGGACAGCTTCTTGCCGTATATTTTTATGACGAAACCGAGCTTTTTAACTACATGAAGGCGATCACCGACCAGAAAATGGTGGCCGGCCTGATCTATCTGGATAATTACGATGAAGCGCTGGAGAGCGTGGAGGAAGTGCGCCGTTCGCTTTTGGTGGCGCTGATCGACCGTAAGATCAATAAATATATTACGGCACTCAACGGAATCGTGAAAAAGATGGAAAAGGATAAGTATTTCTTTGCCATCAAACAGAAATATATGCCTCGCCTGGAGGAAGAGCGGTTTAATCTTCTGGAAGAGGTTAAGACGGTCAATATTGGAAATGAGATGGCGGTTACCTTGAGTATCGGTATCGGCATGAACGGAGAGACCTACGTCCAGTGCTATGAGTATGCCCGTACGGCCATCGATATGGCTCTTGGACGGGGCGGCGACCAGGCGGTCGTAAAGAACGGGGAGAGGATCCAGTATTTCGGCGGAAAGTCTCAGCAGCTGGAGAAGACCACACGAGTAAAGGCGAGAGTAAAGGCTCACGCGCTGAGAGAGCTTTTGGAAACAAAGGACCGTCTGCTGATCATGGGCCATAAGATCGGAGATATCGATTCCTTTGGATCGGCGATCGGTATGTACCGGATCGCGGCCGCGCTGAATAAAAAGGCCAGCATCGTTATTAATGACGTTACCTCGTCGGTGCGCCCGATGAAGGAGCGGTTTGACGAGAGCAGCGATTATCCCGACGATCTGTTCCTGACAGGAAAAGAGGCGGCGGAGATCGTGGACGCCAATACGGCCCTGGTGGTGGTGGACGTAAACCGTCCCAGCTATACGGAGGAACCGGAGCTTTTGAAGTTAGTAAAGACGATCGTCGTGATCGATCATCACCGCCAGTCCAGCGAGATCATCCAGAACGCTACGCTCTCTTACGTGGAGCCGTACGCGTCTTCGGCGTGCGAGCTGGTGGCGGAGATCCTTCAGTATGTGGCGGACAGTATCCGCATTAAATCACCGGAGGCGGACGCCATGTACGCGGGTATCGTGATCGATACCAATAATTTCACCAACCAGGCCGGAGTCCGTACCTTTGAGGCGGCGGCGTTTTTAAGACGGAACGGCGCGGATGTGACCCGGGTCAGAAAGCTGTTCCGGGATAAGATGGAGGATTATAAGGCCAGAGCGGAGGCAGTGCGCCAGGCGGAGGTTTATAAGGGCGCCTTTGCCATCAGCGTCTGCCCGTCGGAGGGCGTGGAAAGCCCGACCGTTGTGGGGGCGCAGGCGGCGAATGAGCTTCTGGATATTATCGGGATCAAGGCGTCGATCGTTATGACGCCGTATTCGGGCAAGATTTATCTGAGCGCCCGTTCCATCGACGAGATCAACGTACAGGTTATGATGGAGAAGCTAGGAGGCGGAGGACACCGGACAATCGCCGGGGCGCAGCTGGCGGATATGACGGTGGAGGAAGCCAAGGAGAAGATCAAGGGCATCATCGACGCGATGGAGGAGAAAGGAGAAATTTAAAGTGGAAATTGTACTGCTTGAGGATGTAAAGAGCCTGGGGAAAAAGGGCCAGATTGTAAAAGTAAACGACGGATACGCGAGAAATTTTATTCTGCCTAAGAAACTGGGAGTGGAGGCAACGCCCAAGAGCCTTAATGATCTGAAGCTTCAAAAGGCGAAGGAAGCGAAGATCGCGGCCGAGCAGCTGGCGGAGGCGAAGGAGCTGGCGGCGAAGATCGAGGCGGCGGCCGTAACGGTTTCGATCCGTTCCGGAGAGGGCGGAAGAACTTTTGGCTCCGTTTCTACAAAGGAGATCGCGAAGGCGGCGGCCGAGCAGCTGAAGCTGGAGATCGATAAGAAAAAGATGGTTCTCCAGGAGCCGATCAAGAGCCTGGGAACTTTCGAGGTTCCGGTAAAGCTCCATAAGGACGTAACGGCGACGCTGCGGGTAAAGGTATCGGAAGCTTAGGAATCGCTTATAAATACGGGAGGAATTATGGAAGATACGCTTGTAAAGCGGGTTCTCCCCCACAGCATTGAGGCGGAACAGTCCGTGATCGGTTCGATGTTGATGGACCGGGACGCCGTAATCGCGGCGTCGGAAATCCTGACAGCCGATGATTTTTATCAGCGTCAGTATGGAGTCATGTTCGGCTCTATGGTGGAGCTGTTTAATGAAGGGAAGCCGGTGGATCTGGTGACGCTCCAGGACCGTTTAAAGGAAAAGGATGTGCCGCCGGAGGTATGCAGCCTGGATTTTGTCCGGGATATTATGGATACGGTTCCCACATCGGCCAACGTGCGCTCCTATGCCCAGATTGTCCATGACAAGGCGGTTCTGCGCCGCCTGATCAAGATCAACGAGGGGATCGCCAACGATTGCTACGCGGGCAAGGAAAGTCTGGAAACGATCCTTGCGGATACGGAAAAGCAGATTTTTGCGCTCCTTCAAAGCCGGATGTCGGACGGGTTTGTGCCGATCCAGCAGGTTGCCTTAAATGTGCTGGATAAGATCGAGCAGGCGACCCGTTCCCGGTCGGTGGTGACCGGACTGGCGACCGGCTTCGTGGATCTGGATTACCGCACCTCGGGGCTTCAGCCGTCGGATCTGATCCTGATCGCGGCCCGGCCTTCGATGGGAAAGACGGCCTTTGTATTGAATATCGCGGATTATATTTCGGTGCGGCGTCAGAAAACCTGCCTGATCTTCAGTCTTGAGATGTCCAAGGAGCAGCTGGTGAACCGAATGCTGGCGATGGAGGCGAATGTGGACTCCCAAAAGCTGCGTACGGGAACGCTGACGGATGAGGACTGGGATTCGGTGGTGGAAGGAATCGGAGCCATTGGAAACTCGAAGCTTTTGATCGACGATACGCCGGGAATTTCCGTGATGGAGCTGCGGTCGAAATGCCGGAAGGTGAAGCTGGAGTACGGGCTGGATCTGGTGATGATCGACTATCTCCAGCTGATGACGGGAAGCGGAAGAAGCAGCGACAACCGGCAGCAAGAGATTTCGGAGATTTCCCGTTCCCTAAAGGCGCTTGCCAGGGAGCTAAACGCGCCGGTGATCGCCCTTTCTCAGCTTTCGCGAGCCTGCGAGACGCGGACGGATCACAGGCCGATGCTTTCGGACCTGCGGGAATCGGGAGCCATCGAGCAGGACGCGGACGTGGTCATGTTTTTGTATCGTGACGATTATTATAATAAGGATACGGATACGCCCAATGTGGCGGAGGTTATTATCGCCAAGCAGAGAAACGGCCCCATCGGCACGATCAATCTTGGCTGGAAGCCGGAGCTGACCCGGTTTGTAAATATGGCAAAGGAACAGCAGTAGACGCTTCGGGCGGGCTGCTGTTTTTTTATTTCTCAGAAACTTGGAATATTTTCCAGATCCTTCACATATATTGTTAATAGCTTAAGAAAATATGTGAAAGGAAGAGGACAGCATGTCAGAAACACATTACCTGATCTCCGACGCTTCAAAAAAGGTTGATGTTGAATCTCATGTTCTCAGGTACTGGGAAGAGGAGCTGGAGATGGCCATACCGAGGAACGAAATGGGACATCGCTATTATACGGATTTTCATATCCGGCTGTTTAAGCAGATCAAGGAGTTAAAGGAAAAAGGGTATCAGCTGAAGGCGATCAAGGCTGCCCTGGTGAAGTCTCTGGATCAGGATGGCGAGGCGGTGATTCCGACGGATGTCCTGGAGGAGGATGTTGTGGCGGCGCTGAAGGAATGCACGGATCAGGAAAGCCGGGAAATGGAAAAGCTGGATGACCGGGAATTGACAGAGCTGATGGCGAAGGAGCGGGCGGAGCAGTTTAAGGATTTAATGAGCCAGATGATCGGACAGGCGATCGAGGAGAATAATGAAAAGCTGAGCCAGGATATCAGCCGTATGGTAAACGATAAGGTCTTAAAGGAAATTGATTATTTGATGCGGGTGGCGGACGAGAGGGATGAGGAGCGGTTTCGGCAGCTGGATGAGACGATCCGCCTGTACCAGAGAGAGGGAAAAGACCGGGCGGAGGCGGCCGCCTCAAAAATCCCGTTTTTCCCGCTGGCGTTCCATCGGAAAAAGAAGTTCGGGAGGAACGGAAACAAGCTGTAAAAACGGACAAGCGCAGGAAGCGCAAAGGAAACAAAAACTCCTCCAATCCGCGGAAGCGAAAAAACGCTTGGAGGACTGGAGGAGGGAATCGATCATCTTATAACGACGCAAAGAACGCGTCGGTCAGCTTTTGGATGTTCTGGTACGGGTTTTCATGGTCGAAGCTCCGCATTCTGCCTTTGGCGGCAAGAACGCCCAGCTGGATCGGGCCGGCGATATCGCTGTTGATCCGATCGTCCAGCATACCGCTGATAAATCCGCCGGCAAAGGAATCTCCGGCGCCTGTATCGTTGTTTAACTGGTATTGGTAGAGCTTCTGGTGGCGGATCGTACGGATCCGGCATTTGTTTTCATGGAACCGAAGAAGCTCATGGCGGTCGTCGTGCTTAACGATCAACGTCCGCTCCGGGGAAGGATTGATCTCCGTAAAATATTCGCAGAGGTTCCGGTATAAGGGACGCATCCGCTCGGCGTTTAACCCGAGATTCCGCTTTTCCGCTTTATTTAAGAAAATATAATCGGAGTTGG
>DVFQ01000006.1 GCA_018713185.1 Candidatus Copromonas avistercoris (nom. illeg.)
GGCGGATTGCTGTCTTGCGGAACAAGTGGTTGATTATTATAAAAGGAACAAGGAGTTCTTGGAAGCGTTTGAACCGGTACGGAGCGAGGAATTTTTTACACTGGAATACCAGCGAATGGAATTGATAAAGGAAATGGATGAGCGTGAGGAAAGGACTGCGTTTCGCTTTTATATTATGCCAATAGCGCAGCCTTCAAAAATTATTGGTGTAATTGGATTGACCAATGTGATATGGGGAGCGTTTTGCTCCGCTTTTTTGGGATATAAATTAGACAAAGATTATATCGCGAAGGGATATATGTCTGCCGCGGTAGAAATGATAACAAAATTCGCATTTGAGGAGCTTGGCTTACATCGTTTAGAAGCGAATGTGATGCCGAAAAATAAGGCATCGTTAAGGGTCTTAGAAAAGAATCAATTTGTAAATGAAGGGATATCAAAATATTATCTAAATATCAATGGCGTTTGGGAAGATCACGTTCACATGGTAAAAATTAATTACGCTATGCATGAAAACCGCGTATAAATGAAACTCGGTATTTGGCAGAAGCGTATGCGTTCGGAAAAGGAATCTATGGCGATGACGAAAACGGGGATTCTGCCCTGGATCCTGACAAAATCGCTTGATTCAATAGACATCAAAAGGCTGGTATGGTATAATGACCGCGAGAGAGGGTACCGCTGTAAGGCGGGGCACGATTCGACCAGAAGAAAAAGCGGAAAGGAACCGCAGAGTATAAAAGCAGCAGGTCCCGGCAGAAGAAGGCGGGCGGTTATCCGTGTGCTTTGATAGGTGTGGGACGGCAGCGGAATCAAAAAGAAACGGAGGCAGAATATGAAGGGTTGTATAAATAATAAGATGGGCCAGATCCAGATTGATACCGATGTCATCGCCCTGTACGCCGGAACGACGGCGGTGGAATGCTTCGGCATCGTGGGAATGGCCGCAGTCAGCGTAAAAGACGGACTCGTCAAGCTTTTAAAGCGGGACAGCTTAAAGCATGGCATTAATGTAACCATCAACGATAATGCGATCAGCATCGATTTTCATGTGATCGTATCTTATGGCGTCAGCATTTCAACAGTGGCGGATAACCTGATCGAGAACGTCAAATATAAGGTTGAGGAATTTACGGGTATGCCGGTAGAAAAGATCAACATTTTTGTTGAAGGCGTCCGTGTGATAGATTAAGGAGGAAGTCACCAATGGGAATCAAGTCGGTTGACGCCGGGATGTTAAAGGCCGCGGTTTTGGCCTCGGCAAAACGCCTGGAATCAAAAAAAGAATGGATCAATGAATTAAATGTATTCCCGGTTCCGGATGGAGATACGGGAACCAATATGACAATGACGATCATGGCGGCGGCGAAAGAGGTGGCCGCCCTTGAAGAGCCGACGATGGAAGAAATCTCCAAGGCTCTTTCTTCCGGCTCCCTTCGGGGCGCCCGGGGAAATTCCGGCGTTATTTTGTCGCAGCTGTTCCGCGGCTTTACGAAAGAGATCAAGCCGGTTGATGTGATCACGGTAATGACATTGGCAAACGCCTTTATGCGGGCGACGGAAACGGCCTATAAGGCGGTTATGAAGCCCAAAGAGGGAACCATTCTTACTGTTGCCAAGGGAATGGCAGATAAAGCGGCGGAGCTTGCAACGCAGACGGACGATATCGAAGAGTTCCTCCGTCAGATCATTGCCTGCGGCGACGAGGTGCTGAGCCAGACTCCGGAGATGCTTCCTGTTTTGAAGCAGGCGGGCGTCGTGGATTCGGGCGGACAGGGACTGATGGAGGTTATGAAGGGCGGCCTGGACGGACTGTTGGACCGGGGAATCCCCTTCGACGCCGAGGTTTCTGCCGGAAAGCCCCAGGAGTTCCAGGGGGCGGCGGCTGGAAGGTCAGATCTGGAGACCTCCGATATCCGCTACGGATACTGCACGGAATTTATTATCAATGTAGAGAAAAAATATGATATGGATGAGGAGATGAAGTTTAAAAGCTTCTTAGAGTCCATCGGTGATTCGATCGTCGTCGTTTCGGACGATGACGTCGTAAAGGTCCATGTTCATACAGACCATCCCGGTCAGGCAATCGAGAAGGCGCTGACCTATGGATCTCTTTCCAGGCTTAAGATCGATAATATGCGGGAAGAGCATCATGAACGCCTGATCCAGAATGCTCCGGGCTCCGGGAAGGAAGGAAAAGCGGCGAAGGAGGAAGCGAAGGCAGAAGGAGGAAAGACGGAAGGGGCAAATACGGAGGGAACAAAGGCCGAAGAACCGTCCGAGGCACTGTCCGCAGGCGCGGATCCGAAAGAGCGCAAGCCCTACGGCTTTATCGCCGTTTCTATAGGCGACGGCCTTGCGGATATTTTCAAGGGGATCGGAGCCGATTATCTGATCGAGGGCGGCCAGACCATGAATCCCAGCACCGAGGATCTCTTGAACGCCATCGAACAGGTCAACGCGGATGTGATCTACATTCTTCCGAACAATAAGAATATTATCCTGGCCGCGGAACAGGCAAAGAGCCTGACCGAGGATAAAAAGGTTTATGTGGTTCCATCCAAGACGGTTCCCCAGGGAATCGCGGCATTGATCAATTTCCTTCCGGATCTGTCCCCGGAGGAAAATATGGAAAATATGATCGGTGAGATGGAGCGGATCCAGACTGGCCAGGTTACGTATGCGGTCAGAAATACTTCCATCGACGGGCATGAGATCCATGAAGGGGATATCATGGGAATCGGGGACTCCGGGATCCTTGCGGTTGGAAGCGAGATTGAGGAAACGACTCTGGAAATGCTGAAGAAAATGATGCAGGAGGAGAGCGAGCTGATCAGTATTTACTATGGTCAGGATGTGACGGAGGAAGATGCGTCCCGCTTAAGGGATAAGATCGAAGAGTTGTATCCCGACTGTGAAACGGAATTAAACTGCGGCGGTCAGCCGATCTATTATTATCTTATGTCTGTGGAATAGGCGGAATGCTTTATGATGGAAACAGGCAGCTGTAAGGCGCAGAGGGAAACCGGCTGTACGGCCAGAACTGGCAGTCAGCCGGTCAGCCGTTTAAAAGGAATCGGAGAAAAGACAGAAAAGCTTTTTGAAAAAGTCGGCGTATGTTCCCTGGAGGATCTGCTTCACTATTATCCTAGGGATTACGACCGGTTTGAACAGCCGCAGCCCATCGGAGCCTTGAAAGAGGATCAGATCGGAGCGGTGGACGGATATTTGACGGCCGGAGCGTCCGGAAGATATGTGAACGGACTGCCGATCGTGACGGCGGGAATTTCGGATATGACGGGAAAGCTGCGGCTTGTCTGGTATCATATGCCCTATCTTAAAAATACGCTGAAGCCGGGCAGCCATTATATTTTCCGGGGGAAGGTTGTCAGGAAGAAAAACGGTCTGACCATGGAGCAGCCCCAGATGTTTTCGCCGGAAGCCTATTTGGGGATGCAGTCCAGAATGCAGCCGGTGTATGGACAGACGAAGGGACTGGGAAATAAGACCATCACATCTGCCGTGGAACAGGCGCTTGCTCTCAGACGGCTGGAAAAGGATTATCTTCCCAGCCGCTTAAGGATTGCCAACGAGCTGGCGGAATATAATTTCGCGATCGAGCACATTCATTTTCCTCTGGATGAGACGGATCTGCGGTTTGCCCGAAAACGGCTGGTTTACGACGAATTTCTTTTTTTCATTCTGGCGGTCCGGAGCCTTAAGGAAAAACGCCAGGATGTAAAAAGCGAATATATCATGGAGCGGGAGGAAGAATGCCGCCGTCTGTTTGACGCGCTTCCTTACCGTCTGACGGACGCCCAGCTGCGCACATTCCAGGAAATCAAAGCGGACTTAAAGAGCGGACGGGTCATGAACCGGCTGATCCAGGGGGATGTTGGTTCCGGAAAAACGATCATCGCGGTGCTGGCGCTGCTTCTGGCCGCGGAAAACGGCTATCAGGGGGCGCTGATGGCGCCCACGGAGGTGCTGGCAAGACAGCATTATGAATCGGTGACGTCCCTCTTTGAAACCTATGGGATCGATCGGAGGGCCGTTCTGGTAACGGGCTCCATGACGGCGAAGGAGAAACGGCTGGCCTATGAGGAAATCGCTTCCCACCGCGCGGATCTGATCATCGGCACCCACGCCCTGATCCAGGAAAAGGTGGTTTACGACCGGCTGGCGCTGGTGGTGACGGACGAGCAGCACCGGTTTGGGGTGGCTCAGAGGGAATCATTGGGAAATAAGGGACAAGCGCCTCATATCATGGTCATGAGCGCGACGCCGATCCCCAGGACGTTGGCGATCATCCTGTATGGAGATCTTGATATTTCCGTTATCGACCAGCTGCCCAAGAACCGGCTTCCGGTGAAAAACTGCGTAGTGGATAAGGGCTATCGGAAACGGGCATGGAATTTTATTAACGGAGAGGTAAAAAAGGGTCACCAGGCTTACGTGATCTGCCCGATGGTGGAAGAAAGCGAAATGCTTGAGGCGGAAAACGTGCTGGATTATACAAAGCTTCTGAAAGAGAACCTTCCCGGGCTGCGGATCGAATTTCTCCACGGCCGGATGAAGCCCAAGGAAAAGAACAAGATCATGGAAGCGTTTGCGGCGGGAACGATCGACGTTTTGGTTTCCACGACGGTGGTGGAGGTCGGGGTAAACGTGCCCAACGCCACGGTGATGATGATTGAGAACGCGGAGCGCTTCGGCCTCGCGCAGCTCCATCAGCTGAGGGGGCGGGTCGGCCGCGGCAAGGCGCAGTCCTACTGCATTATGGTGGACGCGTCCGGAGATCCGGAAAAGAACGAGCGGCTTCAAGTATTAAACCAGTCCAACGACGGCTTTTTTATCGCCTCGGAGGATTTAAGGCTCCGCGGGCCGGGAGATATCTTTGGGCTTAGGCAGAGCGGGGAACAGGAGTTTAAGCTGGCGGATATTTTTACAGACGCCGGGCTTTTAAAGCAGGTGTCGGAGGACGCGGACCGGCTGCTGTCGGAAGATCCGGAACTGGAACAGGAAGAAAACCGGGAGTTAAAGAAGCGGCTGGAGGAATATCTGAAAACAAGTTATGAAAAACTAAGTTTATAAATGGGGGTATTGTGATGGATCGGGTAAAGAATGAAAACTTAAAACCGTATGTGGATTACATTGTCGAGCAGGCGAAGGCGCTCTTGGCGATCGACAGCCCTTCCGGCTATGGAAAGGACGTCAGCGCCTATCTTTTAAAGGAGTTGGACCGTCTCGGGTTCCGGGGATGGAAGACGCGGAAAGGGAGCGTGATGGCTGATCTTGGCGGAAAGGCGAAGGAGGACGCGGTCCTTCTGGAGGCTCACTGCGACACGCTGGGCGCCATGGTGCATGAGATCAAGTCCAACGGCCATCTGAAGCTTACCAATATCGGCGGAATGCAGGCCAATAACGCGGAGACGGAGAATGTCCGGATCATTACGAAAAGCGGAAAGATTTATGAGGGAACCTGCCAGCTGACCAATCCTTCCGTCCATGTCAACGGAGATTACAAAACGACGCCGAGAACCTGGGACAGCGTGGAGGTGATCGTTGATGAGGATATCAATTCCCGCGAGGAGGCGAAAGCCCTGGGGATCATGGCAGGCGATTACGTATGCTTTGAGCCCAGGACAAGGGTGACGGAATCTGGCTATATTAAGAGCCGTTTCCTGGATGATAAGCTGTCGTCGGCGATCCTTTTGGGATTTGCAAAATATCTGAAGGAAGAGAATATCACGCCGGACCGGCAGATCTATCTGCATTTTACGATTTACGAGGAAGTCGGCCACGGCGGTTCGGCTCCGGTTCCGGAAGGGGTAACGGAAGCCTGGTCCGTGGATATGGGCTGCGTTGGTGAAGGACTTACCTGCACGGAACGTCAGGTATCCATCTGCGCGAAAGATAAAGGCGGCCCCTACAATTACGATATCGTATCCAAATTAGTAGCGCTGGCGGAAGAAAACGGCATTGATTACGCGGTGGATATCTATCCATTCTACGGATCAGATGTAGAAGCAACCTTAAAAGCCGGTTATGACATCCGCCACGCCCTCATCGGTCCTGGCGTCTTCGCCTCCCACGGCTACGAACGCAGCCACAAAGACGGCGTCCTCAACACCCTCCGTCTGATTATGGCATATATGCTGTGAAAGCGCTGACCGGCAGTTGGGAACTGCGTATGCTTGCATACAGCGGTTCCCAAATATCGGTCAGCCAAGGGAGCATGAGCAAGAAGGACGACAGTCCGGATTGCGAATGCTGCCGGCGATTGCGGGAGCGACGAAGACGCGGAGCAATCGGCTTTCACAGCACAAGGTTGTGGCCGGATTCGGACATTTGCCGGGTAAGGGAGCATGAGCAAGGAGGACGATAGTCCGGATTGCGAATGCTGCCGGCGATTGCGGGAGCGTCGAAGACGCGGAGCAATCGACTTTCACAGCACAAGGTTGTGGCCGGTTCGGACATTTGCCGGGCAAGGGAGCATGAGCAAGAAGGACGATAGTCCGGATTGCGAATGCTGCCGGCGATTGCGGGAGCGACGAAGGCGCAAATCGATTCGCAAGGAGGGAATTGCAATGGTTAAACCGGAAGGAAATAAACGGATTTCCAAGATTGACGCATATTTAAACTGCGCGGAGAATTTCGCCTATCGGAGCACCTGTTTAAAGCGGAAATACGGAGCGGTTTTGGTAAAAGACGACGCTGTGATCTCCACCGGCTATAACGGTTCCCCCAGAGGATTTGAAAACTGCTGCGATTTAGGCGTATGCCCGCGTATGAAACGGAATCTTCATCAGGGAGAGGGCTATGGAATTTGCCGGGCCATTCATGCAGAGGCAAACGCCCTATTAAACTGTTCCAGGGAGCAGACGCTGGGGGCGGATCTGTATCTTACGGGAATCAATCCGGGAGACTGCTCCATCCACCAGGCAAAGCCATGTCCGCTCTGCGCCAGAATGATCATCCAGGCTGGAATCCGCAATGTTTATTTGCGGCAGGGAGAGGGGCCGGATAATTATATGGTGGTAGCGGCAAAGGATCTGACATGGTACCTGGAGGACGAAGCGGAATCATAGATAATAGAAAATATCGAATTTCACCATAAAAAGGATGAAATCAATGAGGATTAGAAAAATCAAATTATCGGAGCTGGACCGCTCCCTATTTTCCGATTTTCGCCGCCGCCAGGCGGTAACGGACTGTTACCGGAGAGAGGGCGGACAGCTTGTGATCCGCAGCGCGCCGTTTATCGACGATTGGTCGGAAGAGGATTATTTGTTTTTAGTCCAATGCCTAAGGAGAACGATTGAAACAGGCGGCGTTGTGCTGGGAGCGTTTGAGGCAATTTTTAAGGAGCCGGGGTCTGGAAACAGCGGGAAAAAGGAAGTTTTAAAAGGCTTTGCGTCCGTGGAGGCGGCGCCTTTGGGAAGCCGCGGCCAATACCGGGATCTGACTTGTCTTCATGTGTCGGAGGAGCTTCGGGGGAACGGGATCGGACGGGAGCTGTTTTCTCTGGCCTGTATGGAAGCGAAAAGGCTTGGCGGAGAAAAGCTTTATATATCCGGTCATTCCGCTGTGGAAACGCAAAGATTTTACCAGAGTATGGGCTGTAAGGAGGCTCTGGAGCCTATGGAGGAGCATGTAAAGCGGGAGCCTTATGACGTTCAGCTGGAAAAAACGCTTTAGGAGGAACGGGATTTTTGAAATCGCTTGTAATCGCAGAAAAACCGTCGGTTGCCCGGGATATTGCCCGGGTACTTAAATGTCAGAAAAACGGCGGCGGATTCCTGGAAGGAGAACGGTATATCGTCACCTGGGGATTGGGACATCTGGTGACCCTGGCGGATCCGGAGGATTATGATAAAAAATATAAGGAATGGAAATTGGAGGATCTGCCGCTTCAGCCGGAGCCTTTCCGTCTGGAGGTGATCCGCCAGACAGCGAAGCAGTACCAGGCGGTAAAGGCCCAGATCCATCGGAAGGATGTGGGAGAAATTATCATCGCCACCGACGCCGGACGGGAAGGAGAGCTGGTCGCCCGTCTGATCTTAAAGAAGGCGGGCGCGGATAAGCCGTTAAAACGGCTGTGGATTTCTTCCGTAACGGATAAGGCGATCCGGGAGGGATTTGCTTCATTAAAGAGCGGCAAGGAATATGAACCCCTCTATGACGCGGCCATGTGCCGGGCGGAGGCGGATTGGCTGGTGGGAATCAATGCGACCAGAGCGCTGACCTGTAAATATAACGCCCAGCTTTCCTGTGGACGGGTACAGACGCCCACGCTGGCGATGATCGCCAAGCGGGAGGAGCAGATTAAAAATTTTGTTCCGAAGCCATACTATGGGCTCCGCGCTTCGGTAAAGGGGATTTCCTTTGTCTGGCAGGAACAGAAGACTGGAAATACCAGCTCCTTTGATAAAAAGAAGATGGAAGAGCTCCAAAAACGGCTTTCCGGCCATCCCATGCAGGTGACAGCGGTAAAAAGGACAGTAAAAAGGACGCCTCCGCCGCTTCTTTACGATCTGACGGAGCTTCAGCGGGAAGCCAGCCGAAGATTCGATTATTCGGCGAAGGAAACCTTAAATATCATGCAGCGGCTGTATGAGAACCATAAGGTTTTAACGTACCCGCGGACGGATTCCCGCTACTTAAGCGCGGATATTCTTCCGACGCTTACGGAACGCCTCAGAGCCTGCGCCGTGGGGCCGTACCGCAGTCTGGCCGGACGCCTGGCAAAAAGCCCTCTGCCGGAAAAGCCGTTTTTTGTTAACGACGCGAAGGTGTCCGATCATCATGCCATTATCCCCACAGAGCAGTTTGTGGATCTGACGCACATGACGATCGACGAGAGAAGGATCTATGATCTGGTGGTCCGCCGTTTTTTGGCGGTCTTGCTGCCTCCCTGTGAATATGAGCAGACGGCGGTAACGGCGGAGATTTGCGGCGAGCGTTTCACGGCCCGGGGAACCGTTTTAAAAAGCGCCGGCTGGCGGGAGGCTTATGAAAACGGCGAGGCGCAGTTTGCGGGCGGGGAGGAAGAGGACGACGCCTTCGGGGAGAGTGGATCCGGGCCGGAGAGCCGGAACGAAACGGGATTTGCGATCAAAAACCAGGGGTTGTCCAATCCGGAGTTTTCCAAGCTGAAGGAAAACGACCGGCTGTCCCCGGTCAGTATTACATTGTCTGAGGGAAAGACGAAGCCGCCGGCCCGTTTTAATGAAGCGTCGCTTCTTTCCGCCATGGAAAATCCGGTATCGTTTATGGAAACCAAGGACCGGGCCATGGCAAAGACGCTAGGAGAAACCGGCGGGCTGGGAACCGTCGCCACCCGGGCGGATATTATTGAAAAACTGTTCTCCAGCTTCCTCTTAGAGCGCCGCGGAAAAGAAATCTATCTGACCTCCAAGGCGAGACAGCTTTTGGAATTGGTGCCGGAGGATTTAAAAAAGCCGGAGCTTACGGCCAATTGGGAAATGCAGCTGGCACAGATCGCGAAGGGAGATCGTGGCCGGGAGGCATTTATGAAGGAAATCCGCGGATATTCGTCGATGCTGACAAGCGAGATCAAGTCTGGAAGCGGCGTTTTCCGTCATGAAAATCAGACGGGAAAGAAATGCCCTCAATGCGGGAAGCCGCTTTTGCTGGTAAAAGGAAAAAACAGCGAGCTTCTGGTATGCCAGGACCGGGCCTGCGGCTACCGGGAAACCATTTCCCGTACCTCCAATGCCAGATGCCCGGTGTGCCATAAAAAAATGGAGCTTCGGGGAAAGGGCGAGGGCCAGATTTTCGTCTGCTCCTGCGGATATAAGGAGAAGCTTTCCATTTTCAAAGAGCGGCGGGCAAAGGAAGGGGCCGGAGTCACGAAAAAGGATGTGGCCCGCTATTTAAACCGGCAGCAGAAGGAAGAGGAGCCGTTAAACAACGCGTTCGCCGCGGCCCTGGCGGGAATCCGCCTGGATCCGAAAAAAACGGAGAGCAAATAATGGCTGGAAAATACCGACTGGAGAATAAAGGCATGAGAAAGAACGGCCGGGCAATAAAAACAGGAAAATAAAGACAGAAGGAGAGAGACAGATGGAGTTGACAAAGGCTCTGACAAAGGAGCGGCAGGATCGGATTTATAAGCTGTATTTGACCGCGTTTCCGGAAAGCGAGCGCAAGCCGTTTCCGCTTTTGATCGAAAAACAGGAGGAGGGGATCGTTGATATTCTTTCGATCGAGGAAGACGGTCATTTTCTTGGGCTGGCGATCATGGTCCGTTATCTGGATATGGTTCTTTTGGACTATCTGGCGATCGATGAAAGCGCGAGAAACGGCGGATACGGTTCTTTAACGCTGCAGGCACTGTTTGAACATTACCCGGATATGAGGATGATCCTTGAGATCGACAGTACCAAAGAGGAAACGGCCGCGGATCTTGGGATGCGGATCCGAAGGAAAGAGTTTTATCACAGAAACGGATTGGCGGATCTTCCGTACGAGGTGAACCTATGGGGAAATCGGATGGAGATGTTAAGCAACGGCCGTCCGGTCCGCTTTGAGGAATATTTAGCGGTTTACCGGGAGTCCTTCGGTCCGGCGGTGACAAAAAATATCAGCCTGTTTGCGGCGGATTCGCCGGAATCAACCGGATTTTAAGGGATTTCTAAAGGATTTTGTAAGAAATTTCATGACGGGCATTCACAAAATAGACACATTCCTGTGCTATCGTTGTCCAGAACAGTTTACGAGAGGATGGAGTATAAAATGAGAAAGTTAAAATTTGCCGGATATGCGGCGCTTGCGGCTGTGATCTGCTTTGCGGCTGCCGGATGCAGTTCAAAAGTAAAGGAGTCCACGGCGCCCCGTGTGGAGCTTACTCAGATAAAGGACGAGGTGGTCGAGCCGGTCTTTGACGGCGCGGAGATCCAGGTTCTGGATCTTCAGAATCCCATCGATTACAGCTATTCCAGCGGAAATACGGATATGACCTTCGATTATCGGGAGGGCGTATGGCTGGACGGAATGGATCCGTCGATCCCGATCAACCAGGAAAAATTCCAGGCGATGGCCGATAATTTCCTGCAGCTTCATGCGGTTTCCGAAGTGGAACTTCCGGAGAATTTGAATGATTACGGACTGGTAAGTCCTGCTTACAGCCTTTATATTACGGACAGCGGAAACGGAGCTTTCGATATTTCCATCGGAAGCCAGGACGGAGCCGGGAACTATTATCTTCTGATCAATGACAGCGAGCTTTATACGGTCCTTCCCGCTACCGTGGAATCCATGGTTTTTGATTATGACAGCCTTGTGGTCCGCGACGGACTGGATCTGCAGGTTGCGGCCGCGGATATCGAGAACGCCGCCGTTACCATCGGAAGAAAGTCCGTAAGCTATGATACCAAAGACACGGAAGCGATGGAAAAAATCGCGGATGGAATCAATCACCTGCAGGCGTCCGCCTACGCGTCCTACAACGCGCTTGAGCAGGAGCTGGTGTCGGCGGAACTGACCGAAGATTTCCGCACCACGTTCCAGGCGGAGATCAATGTAAACGGCGAGACCCGTTCCCTTGTGGTTTACGTGGGTACGGCGGCAGATGTGGACAACCGTCAGAGATACGTTCAGATCGACGGCTCCAATATGATCATGCTGGTGGATACCTCCGTGGTAAACAATTTGCTGAACATGGTCGTGGAAGAGACAGAAGCGGCTGAATAGGAATATAATTTTAAGTGCGAAAAATAAGCCCTGCAGGAGCGGATATCCGTATGTGATAGTTCCCTGTCGGGCTTATTTCTTTCATTTGCGTGATGCGGCTTACAAGCAATTAATTATATTTTTTTACAAAAAAATGCAGTATTGACAGAAAATATTGCTTATATTATAATTTTAATAGAGATGGATAAGAAAGAGGTTGTCTAAGGATTTTGTGAATGAGAGAGCTGGGAGGGACTGCCTATGATGGGAAGGGAACTGTTTTTGATCGAAATGCGGGGAATGGATGAGACGGCTGCCTTTGCGATGGGCAGCGTGATCCTGGAGTATATATTATGGCTGGCCGTCGCGGCGGCGCTGTTTTACGGCGCGGGCTATGCTCTGGACTGGATCTGCAAGGAGATTAAAAAGAGAAGGAAAAAGTAAAAATAAAAAATAAAAAGTAAAAGTAAAAAAGACGGAGGCGGGAAATCATGATAGGTTCCTTTGCCTCCGCTTTTTTCATTTATTTAGACTGAAATTCCTGTAGGCTTCGATTCCCAAAGGCTTAAATCCCTGCAAACTGGAATACAATTCCAACGACGGCGGACGCCGCGATAAAGCAGACGGGATGCAGGCCTTTCGTTTTTTTGCAGACCGCCGTAAAGTAATATAAAACCGCGATCAGAAGAATGCTCTTGAGGTTGATCAGCTCCAGGATCCCCGCGTTTTCGGAAACGCCGGGGTTTACCAGCACCAGCGCCAGGACGGAGAGTCCGGCGGCGGCGATCAGTCCGGTGGAGGCGGGACGCAGTCCGTAGAACGCGGCGTCCACCAGCGGGCTGTCCTTAAAGGCCTGCAGGAATTTGGCGATAATCAGGATAATGATAATCGATGGAGTAATTAGACCCACCGTCGCCGTCACGGCGCCTGGAACGCCCCGCAGGGTATAGCCTACGTAGGTTGCCATATTGATTCCGATGGGGCCGGGAGTGGATTCGGATATGGCGACCATGTTTGCCAGGTCCGCATAAGTAAACCAGCCCATCTTGTCAGACATATCATATAAGAAGGGAAGCGTTGCCATACCGCCTCCGATGGCGAATAATCCCGCCTTGAAAAATTCGTAAAACAGCTGAAGATAAATCATCATTTTGCCTGTCCTCCTTTGTTTTTCAGAATCACACCCAGGACTCCGGCCACGATCACGAAGAGGATCGGGGAAAGGTCGGTCAAGATGGAGCCTAGAAGGATCAGGATACAGATGACGGCGGTCGCCTTGTCAACCACTGATTTCTTCCATAATTTTAAAACGGCGTTAAAGATCAGGACGCAGACGCAGACCCGGATTCCGGCAAAGGCGTTCTGCACAACGGCAAGCTCGGCAAAGTTCTGGATAAAGGCCGTAATGATGCAGATGATAACAAGGGACGGGAAGGCGACGCCTAAGGTAGCGATGATGCCGCCTAAGATTCCCGCGGTTTTCTGCCCGACAAAGGTAGCGGTATTGACGGCGATGATGCCGGGCGTACATTGCCCGATGGCGTAATAATTCATGAGCTCTTCCTCTGTCGCCCAGCCCCTTTTTTCGACGACTTCCCGCTGAAGCATAGGAAGCATGGCATAGCCGCCGCCGAAGGTCAGGCCGCCGATCCTGGCGAAGGTGAGGAAGAGATCCGCATACTGATTCATAGACTCTCTCCTTTTTCTATGGGGTCAAAAATTTCCCCGTATATTTTAATATAGATGGGCGTTTTTGCCCCGACATCAAGGATATAGCAGAATCCCAAAAAAGTCAATTTTTTTTGCACTTGGGCCGGTTCTTCCATGGAAATGATCCGGTCCTTCCCGGAAATGATCCGGCGCTTTCCCGGAAATGTCCCGGCTCTTCCAGGAAAACTCTTGAAAAATTGCAGCAGTTAAGTGTATAATAGTCCAGACTATACGAAATGTGGAGGTATTCCATGGCAAAGGCACAATATAATGCCGACAGTATTACGGTCCTGGAAGGGCTGGAGGCGGTCCGGAAACGGCCGGGAATGTATATCGGCAGCGTCGGCGCCAGAGGGCTGAACCATCTGATCTACGAGATCGTGGATAACGCGGTGGACGAGCACTTAGCCGGTTACTGTTCCGAGATCCGCGTCACGCTGGAGGCGGACGGTTCCTGTACGGTACGAGACAATGGCCGGGGGATCCCTGTAGGCTTACATAAAAAAGGCGTTTCCGCGGAGCGGGTGGTTTTGGCGACGCTCCATGCCGGCGGAAAGTTTGACAATAATTCCTATAAGACCAGCGGAGGACTTCATGGCGTGGGTTCCTCCGTAGTAAACGCGCTGTCTTCGCGCTTAAAAATCCGTGTTTTTCGAGAGGGACAGATCCATTATGACGAGTACGAGCGGGGAATCCCGACCGTCCAGCTAAAAAATGGCCTGCTTCCAGTGGAAGGGAAAACGAAGGAAACGGGAACAGAGATCAATTTCCTTCCGGATCCGGAGATTTTTGAGAAGATCAAGTTCCGGACCGATTGGCTGAAGAACCGGCTCCATGAGTCGGCATATTTGAATCCGAAGCTTACGATCTATTATGAAAACCGGCAGCCGGGGGAGGAGGAGACGATGACCTTTTCCGAACCCGACGGGATCGTCGCCTATGTCCGGGCGCTGAACGCGGGGAAAACCGCGGTCCATGAGCCGGTTTATTTCAGAGGGACCGTGGATCTGATCGAGGTGGAGGGGGCGTTCCAGTTTGTGGACGCCTTTGAGGAAAATCTTCTCGGCTTCTGCAACAACATCTTCACCCAGGAGGGCGGAACCCACCTGGCCGGATTTAAGACCAAGTTTACCAGCCTGATCAATTCTTACGCCAGGGAGTTAGGGATCCTAAAAGAGAAGGATACGAATTTTACCGGAGCGGATACGAGAAACGGCATGACGGCGGTGGTGGCGGTCAAGCATCCCGATCCGATTTTCGAGGGACAGACAAAAACCAAATTGGCCAGCGCCGACGCGGCGAAGGCGGTTTCCACCGTAACGGGAGAGGAGCTGGAGCTGTTTTTCGACCGCAACCTGGAAACTTTAAAATCCGTCATCGGCTGCGCGGAAAAGTCGGCGAAGATCCGGAAGGCGGAGGAGAAGGCCAGGACCAATATGCTCTCCAAGTCCAAATTTTCCTTTGACAGCAACGGAAAGTTAGCCAACTGCGAGAGCCGGGATCCGGCGAAATGCGAGATCTTTATCGTAGAGGGAGACTCGGCCGGCGGCTCCGCCAAGATGGGGCGGGACCGTCAATTCCAGGCGATCCTTCCGATCCGGGGAAAGATCTTAAACGTAGAGAAGGCGTCCATTGACAAGGTTTTAGCCAACGCAGAGATCAAAACGATGATCAATGCCTTCGGCTGCGGATTTTCCGAGGGCTACGGAAATGATTTTGATATTACGAAGCTTAAATATGATAAAATTATCCTGATGACCGATGCGGATGTGGACGGAAGCCATATTGACACGCTGCTTCTTACCTTCCTGTACCGGTTTATGCCGGAGTTGATTTATGACGGCCATGTTTATATCGCCATGCCTCCTTTATATAAGGTGGTTCCCAAGAAAGGGGAGGAGCGGTATCTTTATGATGACCGGGCGCTGGAGGAGTATAGGAGGACCCATAAAGGGGACTTTACCTTACAGCGGTATAAGGGACTGGGTGAAATGGACGCCGATCAGCTTTGGGAGACTACGCTAAACCCGGAGAACCGGGTTTTAAAGCGGGTAGAGATCGAGGACGCGATGCTGGCGAACCAGGTGACGGAGCTTTTGATGGGAAGCGACGTGCCGCCCAGAAAGAAGTTTATCTACGATCATGCGGAAGAAGCGGAAATCGATGCTTAAAGAATCGGGCGCTTCAGATTTGAATGGAATCAGACAGGCAAAGGAGACCGGTAAATGGCGGAAAAGATACTGAGAACGGAATATTCGGAGGAGATGCAGAAAAGCTATCTGGACTATTCCATGAGCGTGATCACGGCCCGCGCCATTCCCGACGCAAGGGACGGCTTAAAGCCGGTTCAGCGGAGGGTGCTTTATGATATGAGTGAGCTGCGGTTGGATCATGACAAGCCCCATCGGAAGTCGGCGAGGATCGTCGGCGATACCATGGGTAAATATCATCCCCACGGAGACAGCTCGATTTATGAGACGTTGGTGGTGCTGTCCCAGGAATTTAAAAAGGGAATGCCTTTAGTGGACGGACACGGAAATTTCGGCTCCATCGAGGGGGACGGAGCGGCCGCCATGCGGTACACGGAAGCGAGGCTTAAGAAATTCGCGGAGGAGGTTTATTTAAAGGACCTGGATAAGACCGTGGATTTCGTTTCCAACTATGATGAAACGGAAAAGGAGCCGGAGGTCCTTCCGGTACGGATCCCCAACCTTCTGGTAAACGGAGCCGAGGGAATCGCCGTGGGAATGAGCACCAGCATCCCCACCCATAACCTGGGCGAGGTGATCGACGCGGTCAAGGCGTATATTGACAACCGCCTTTTGACGGTCCAGGAGCTAATGGAATATCTCCCGGGACCGGATTTCCCCACCGGCGGCATCATCGCCAACCAGAGCGAGCTGCTTTCCCTATACGAAACCGGCGTCGGGAAATTAAAGCTTCGGGGAAAGATCGATGTGGAGTTAGGAAGGCGCAAGTCGGACCGGGATAAGTTGGTGATCACGGAAATTCCTTATACGATGATCGGGGCCGGGATCAATAAATTCCTGACGGATGTGGCGGAGTTGGTGGAAAGCCGGAAGCTTCCGGATGTGGTGGATATTTCCAACCAGTCCAGCAAGGAGGGGATCCGGATCGTCCTGGAACTGCGAAAGGACGCCGACATCGGCCAGATCAAGGGAATTTTATATAAACGGACAAAGCTGGAGGATACCTATGGCGTCAACATGCTGGCCATCGACGACGGCCGGCCGGAGACCATGAATCTGAAGCAGATCCTGAATACGTTCCTGGAATTCCAGTACCGCAACCTGACGAAAAAGTACAATGTACTGCTGGAAAAGGAGCTGGAGAAGAAAGAGATCCAGGAGGGACTGATCGAGGCCTGCGACATCATCGACCTGATCATCGCCGTACTGCGGGGATCGAAAAACATGAAGGACGCGAAGGAGTGCCTGATGACCGGAAATACGGAGCGGATCCAGTTTCGGGTTCCCGGCTTTGAGGAGGACGCCAAATCCCTGCACTTTACGGAGAAGCAGGCGACGGCGATCCTCGATATGCGTCTTTACCGGCTGATCGGGCTGGAGATCATCGCTCTGCAGAAGGCCTATAAGGAGACGCTAAAGAAAATCCGCGAATACCGCCATATTCTCTCCAGCCAGAAAAATATGGATCAGGTGATCAAAGAGGATCTGGACGCCATCAAAGCGGAGTTTGCGGTTCCCAGAAAAACGCTTCTTGAGGACGGCGGAGAGATCGTACTGGAGGAAAAGAAGGAAGAGGAGCGGGAAATGGTGTTTGTCATGGACCGGTTCGGCTACTGCAAGCTTCTGGAGAAGAATCTGTTTGAAAAGAATCAGGAGGCGGTTTGCTCGGAGCATGTATGGATCCTTCCGGTGATGACCGGAGATAAGGTCTGCTTCTTTGCCGACAGCGGAGTCCTTTATCAGGTGAAGGCGTCGGAGCTTCCAACCTTAAAGCTGAAGGAAAAGGGGATCCCGTTAGATAATGTGAGCCGGTTTGACGGCACGAAGGAACGGGTGCTTCTGGTCCTTCCCGCCGCTTCGCTAAAGGAATCGCCCCTTTTATTCGCGACGGAGCAGGGAATGATCAAGACCGTTTTGGGAACGGAATTTTTAACGGCCAACCGGATGGTGGCGGCGACAAAGCTGGCGGAGGGCGACAAGCTGGCACAGGTGCGGCCGGTTCCGGGCGAGGACGAACTGGTTCTTTCCACCTCCGGCGGAATGGTAATTAAGTTCCCGCTGGCGGAGGTGCCGGAGCTTAAGAAAAACAGCCGGGGCGTCCGGGGCATGAAGCTTGAGGACGGCGACCGTCTGGAGCATGTGTATTTTGCCGTTTTCGATAAGACGATGGAATACCGGGGCAAAGAAGTTGCCCTTGGAAGGCTGAAGCTTTCCAAGCGGGACGGGAAGGGAACAAAAATCCGCTTGGACCGCTCATGAGACGCGGGGACGAGGAGCGGCCGTTTTATGCGGGCGGCAGAGCTGCGGAAAAAATAATACTGTGTAAGAATACTGTGAAATAGAGGAGAAATATTATGGAAAAGAAATTGAGAGTGGGCGTCCTTGGGGCGACCGGGATGGTAGGACAGAGATTTGTTTCACTTTTAGAGGAGCATCCCTGGTTTGAGGTGACGACTGTGGCGGCAAGCCCGCGTTCCGCGGGGAAGACCTACAAGGAGGCGGTGGGCGGCCGCTGGAAATTAGAGACGCCCATGCCGGAAAGAGTAAAGAACCTGACGGTGATGAACGTCAACGAGGTGGAGAAGGTGGCTTCCTCGGTGGATTTCGTTTTCAGCGCCGTTGATATGACAAAGGAGGAGATCCGCGCCATCGAGGAGGCTTACGCCAAGGCGGAAACGCCGGTGGTATCCAACAACAGCGCCCACCGCTGGACGCCGGATGTTCCCATGGTGATCCCGGAGATCAATCCGGAGCATTTTGAAGTGATCCCGTTCCAGAGAAAGCGTCTGAACACGGAGCGGGGATTTATTGCCGTAAAGCCCAACTGCTCGATCCAGAGCTATACGCCGGCGCTTTCCGCCTGGAAAGAGTTTGAGCCTTACGAGGTGGTGGCCACTACGTACCAGGCGATCTCCGGCGCGGGAAAGACTTTTAAGGATTGGCCGGAAATGGTGGGAAACGTGATTCCCTATATCGGCGGCGAGGAAGAAAAAAGCGAGCAGGAGCCGCTTCGGATCTGGGGCCGGCTGGAGGGCGGCGTGATCGTTAAGGCGAAGGAGCCGGTGATCACCTGCCAGTGTATCCGGATCCCCGTTTTAAACGGCCATACGGCCGCCGTCTTTGTGAAATTCCGCAAATGCCCCTCTAAGGAGCAGTTGATCGAGCGGCTTACGCAGTACCGCGGACTTCCTCAGGAGCTTGCGCTCCCCAGCGCGCCGAAGCAGTTTATCCGGTACCTGGAGGAGAACGACAGACCCCAGGTAACGCTGGATGTGGACTATGAAAACGGAATGGGAGTGTCCATCGGGCGGCTGAGAGAGGATACGGTTTATGACTGGAAGTTTGTGGGCCTGTCCCACAATACGCTGCGGGGAGCGGCCGGCGGCGCCGTCCTCTGCGCGGAGCTTTTAACGAAACAGGGATATATTTCCGCGAAATAAAATGTTTCCGCGGGATCGATGCGGATGCAAAATAAGGGGGATGAATTTATGGCGGTTATAAAAACGAAATTTGGCCAGATGCCGGACGGAAGAGAAATCAGCCTTTATCAGATGACGAATCAAAAGGGCGTCCAGGCGTCGGTGACGGACTTGGGAGCAATCTGGGTCGGACTTCTCGCCCCGGACCGGGAGGGAAAGTTTTCGGACGTACTGCTGGGATACGACGATGCGTCCGGATATTTAAAAAACGGCCCCCATTTCGGTTCGGTCGTGGGACGTATCGCCAACCGGACGGCAAAGGCCAGATTTTCCCTTCATGGAAAAACTTATGCCCTTACGGTAAACAACGGCGAAAACAATCTGCACAGCGGCCTGGATTATTATGACAAGCGGCTTTGGGACGCCCGGATCGATGAGGAGAAAAACGCGGTGGAATTTTCCCTTTTCAGCCCGGACGGGGATCAGGGATTTCCCGGCAATCTGCGGCTTTCGGTGACCTATGAGCTGACGGAGGATTCCATGGTTTCCATCACCTACCGGGCGGTCTGCGATCAGGATACGCCGTTAAACCTCACAAACCACGCGTATTTTAACCTGGCGGGCCATGACGGCGGCTTGGTCCTTTCCCAGAAGGCGCGGATCTTGGCGGATTTTTACACTCCGTCGGCCGCGGATTCCATCCCCACAGGAGAGGTTTTAAAGACGGCGGGGACGCCCATGGATTTTAGCGCCTTTAAAACGATGGGAAAAGAGATCGGCGCGGAATTTGACCAGCTTTTACAGGCCGGAGGCTATGACCATAACTGGTGTTTGAAGCATGAGCGGGGCGCGTTTTCCCTGGCCGCGGAGGCGAAGGATGAGGCGAGCGGACGGCATCTTTCCGTTTATACGGACCAGCCCGGCGTCCAGTTCTATACGGCTAACGGATTGAAGGAAGAAAATGGGAAAAACGGAGCGGCTTACGGACCCAGGGAGGCCTTCTGCTTTGAGACGCAGAACTGGCCGGACGCTGTGAACCAGCCCCATTTCCCCTCGCCGGTTCTTAAGGCGGGAGAGGAATTTGTTTCCAGAACCGGATACCGCTTTGATACGGAGGATGAGGCAGAGTGAGCGAAAAGAAGCAGGAGCGGGAAGCAGGGACCGGCGTCCGGTTTTTGGCCGCGCTGGGATTGATCGTGACCACCATGGTCTGGGGCGGATCCTTTGTAGCCATGAAAACTTCTGTGGAGCAGGTGCCGCCCACATGGCTGTTGGCATTCCGCTTTACGCTGGCGGCGGTTTTAATGGGGCTTTTGTTTATAAAACAGATCCGCAGCGCGTCCCGCGGCGCGTGGGCCGCCGGAGGGACTGCCGGCGTGTTCATGGAGCTGGCCTATCTGTTCCAGACTTACGGGTTAAAATATACGACCGCCAGTAAAAACGCGTTTATTACGACGCTTTATGTGGTGTTTGTTCCGTTCCTGCTGTGGATCTTTTTGAGAAAACGGCCTCAGCTCAATCAGGCTGCCGCAGCGGTCCTGGCGGTGGTTGGCCTGGCCCTTTTATCTTTAAAGGGAGATCGGGGCGTCAATCTGGGAGACGGCCTGACGGTGTTAAGCGGCGTCTGCTTTGCCGCCCACATGATCTTGATCGACCGGTTTACAAAGCGGCATGACCCGTTTTTCCTGACGTTCGTTCAGACCGGGACCATGGCGGTTTTATCCTGGTGCCTGGCGCCGGTTTTGGACGGCGGCATGGATCCCGCGCCGGTTTTCACAGCGGACTTTGCGGGCAGCATCCTTTATCTTGCCGTGCTGGCCACCACCGGCGGCTTTGTGCTGCAGAATCTGGGCCAGAAGTATCTAAGCGCCAATACGGCGTCGATCCTGCTGTCTTTGGAGTCGGTGTTCGGCGCGCTGTTTTCGGTCTGGCTGCTGCATGAACGGATGACCGGGCGGATGGTCCTTGGCTGCGGTTTGATGTTCGCCGCGGTACTTTTAGCGGAGGTGAAGTTTGAGCAAGTCGTTGTTTATTGCAGAAAAGCCCAGCGTAGCTAGGGAATTTGCCAAGGCGCTCAAGGTATCGGGCGCAGGCAGGGACGGCTATATCGAATCGGAGTCGGCGATCGTGACCTGGTGCGTGGGTCATCTGGTTACCATGAGCTATCCCGAGGCGTATGACCCCTCCCTTAAGCGCTGGAGCATGGATACGCTTCCGTTTCTTCCCAAGGAATTTAAGTATCAGCTGATCGAGGATACAAAAAAGCAGTTCCAGATCGTAAGCGGGCTTTTAAACCGGAAGGATGTGGAGACCATCTATGTCTGCACCGACTCCGGGCGGGAGGGCGAATATATTTACCGGCTGGTGGAGCAGATGGCCAGAGTAAAAGGAAAAGCGCGCCGCCGGGTCTGGATCGATTCCCAGACGGAGGAGGAGATCCTTAGGGGCGTCCGGGAGGCAAAGGATCTTTCGGAATATGACAATCTGGCGGCCTCCGCCTATCTGCGGGCCAAAGAGGACTACCTGATGGGAATCAATTTTTCCCGCGCCCTTACGTTAAAATACGGGCCGCCGGTAGCTTCCTATCTGGGAGAGCGGCGGGCGGTGCTTTCGGTGGGCCGGGTCATGACTTGCGTCCTTGGAATGGTCGTCCGAAGAGAGCGGGAAATCCGGGAATTCGTGAAAACGCCCTTTTACCGGGTGATCGCGTCCTTCGGGCTGGAGGATCAAAAAACGGGACAGGCCCTTACGCTGGAGGCGGAATGGAGGGCCGCGGAAGGTTCCCGCTATTTTAACACGCCCGCTCTTTACAAGGAAAACGGCTTTAAAGAGGAGAAAACGGCCAAGGAGCTCATTGAATTTTTGTCCCAGGCGCCCATGGAGGGAAAAATCGCGTCCCTTGAGAAGAAAAAGGAGACCCGTTACGCGCCCCTGCTTTTTAATCTGGCGGAGCTGCAGAATGAATGCTCCCGGCTGTTTAAGATAAGCCCCGACGAAACGCTGAAAGTCGTGCAGGAATTGTATGAAAAAAAACTGGTGACCTACCCAAGGACGGACGCCAGGGTCCTTTCCAGCGCGGTGGCAAAGGAGATCCGGAAAAATATCGCGGGTTTGTCCGGCTTTGGGCCTCTTTCCGAGGCGGCGTCCGCCGTTTTGGAAAGCGGCTCCTACAAAAAGATCGCCTCCAGCCGCTATGTGAACGATAAGCAGATCACGGACCATTACGCCATTATCCCCACGGGACAGGGGCTTTCGGCCTTAAGGTCTTTAAACAGTCAGTCCCTTAAGATCTATGAAGTGATCAGCCGGAGATTTCTTTGTATTTTTTATCCTCCGGCCGTCTATCAGAAGCTGTCTCTGAATATGGAAAAACAAGGGGAGCATTTCTTTTCCAGCTTTAAGGCGCCGGTGGAGGAGGGCTATTTAAAGATCGCTTCTCCGGACTGGCTCAAGGCCGGAAGCGAGAAGGAGACGGACGAGAAAGAGCTTAACTTGTCTGGAAATCGGAATGGGGCGGCTTTGCTTTCAGCCCTTTCCCATTTGAAAAAGGGGGATTCGCTTCCGGTTCTGGGCTTTTCGGTAAAAGAGGGGGAAACGTCCCCGCCGAAGCGCTACACCTCCGGTTCCATGATCTTAGCCATGGAAAACGCCGGCCAGCTGATCGAGGACGAGGATCTCAGGGCTCAGATCAAGGGCAGCGGCATCGGCACCAGCGCCACCCGGGCGGAAATCCTAAAAAAGCTCTGTACGATCAAATATCTGTCGCTGGCGAAAAAGACCCAGATCATTACGCCGACGCTGTTTGGAGAAATGGTCTACGACGTATGTCTCTGCTCCCTGCGTCAGCTTTTGAATCCGGAGCTGACGGCCAGCTGGGAAAAAGGGCTCACCTATGTGGCCGAGGGCAGCATTACGCCGGAGGAGTACATGGAGAAACTGGAGCGGTTTGTGACCTTACGAACCAACGGCGTCAAGCAGGGCAGCTTTCAAACCGCGCTGCGCCCGTATTTTGACGCGGCCGCGAAATATTATGGAAACGGCAGGGATCAAAAAAGTATCAGGAGGAAATCATCGATATGAAAAAAGCGGAAACTGTGATAAACTGTCTTTATGATCTTAGCCACTCTTTGGCAGGAAGCTATTTAAAGGAGCTTACTTACCCCTGGGAGGCCCTTCCCCATATTAAGGAATGGATCGAAGCCATCGGCGCCGCCCTTCCCGAGGAGGAATACGAGCGCAGAGGGGAAACCGTTTGGGTGCATAAAACGGCAAAGGTATTCCCCAGCGCCTATTTGGGAGATCATATTATTATCGGAAAAGACGCCGAGGTCCGCCACTGCGCGTTTTTAAGAGCCAATGCCCTGGTGGGCGAGGGCGCCGTGGTGGGAAATTCCACAGAATTAAAAAATGTAATTTTGTTTGATAAAGTTCAAGTTCCCCATTATAATTATGTGGGAGACTCGATCCTTGGATACAAGGCCCATATGGGGGCCGGTTCCATTACCTCCAACGTAAAATCCGATAAGCTCCTTGTTAAGGTGCATACGGAGGAAGGAGATCTGGAGACCGGGCTGAAAAAATTCGGCGCCATGGTCGGGGATATGGTAGAGGTAGGATGCGGATCGATCCTAAATCCCGGCGTGGTCGTTGGAAGAAACTGCAATATTTATCCCCTTTCCAGCGTGCGCGGCTGTGTGGATGAAAATTCCATCTATAAGCGCCAGGGAGAAATCGTCGGGAAAACGCTATGACATTTTTGGAAATCGAAGCTTTTTTGAATATTGTCCAGCATGGGAGCTTTTCCGCGGCCGCGGAGAAGCTGTACGTCACGCAGCCGGCGTTGGGACGCCGGATCCGGGCGCTGGAGGAGGAATTGGGCTATACTCTGTTTGTGCGGAACAAAGGCGTCCGCCATGTGGAATTAACGAAACAGGGGCAGGCGTTTATCGGCCTTGCCCACCGCTGGCAGGCCCTTTGGAACGAGACGCAGGAAGCGGCGCTTCTAAGCAATGAAAAAAGCCTTTACGTGGCGAGCGTGGGAAGCCTTGCGGCCTTCCTTCTGCCGACGGTGTTCCAGACCTTTATGCGGGAGCATCCGGAATGCTGCCTTCATATGACGACGCTCCATTCCGCCGACGCCTATTCCTATGTCAGCAGCCAGGCGGCGGATCTGGCGTTTATTACGGATCCCATGTATTCTTCCCAGGTAAAGACGACCATCCTGTTTCGGGAGGAGCTTTGCCTGGTGGTGGGAAAGGATCTGAACCTTCCCAAAACATTAAAGCTTCGGGAGCTGGATCCCCGGCAGGAAATCCGGACCCGGTGGGACCGGAATTTCGACGCGTGGCACCGGTATTATTTTGGAAGCTCCGCCGTGCCGCGGGTGTATCTGGATGAAATGGGCTTTCTGCAGTATTTCGCGCAGAACGGCGATAACTGGGCGTTTATGCCCCGCTCCATCGCGAAGAGCATGGTGGCCAGCAGCCCGGTTTCCATCCACGAGCTGGACGTCAAGATTCCCCAGCGGACGCTTTATTATCTTTATCGGTTGGAGGACGCGTCCCCGTACCAGGAAAAGCTTTTAACCTTATGCCGCGAGAAACTTCGGGGCGAGGATGGGATCTACCTGGTGGAGGAGGACGGCGGGCCGTTTTTTGAAGGGAACCGGCCCAGCAAAGCGGAAAGCGGCAAGAGAACGCGCGTGATGAAAGAGTAGGGATAAAACTGATCAAGCAAGAATGGAAAGAATAAGAAAGAAAAGAGGAAGCAGAAAATGAAACAGGTAATTTTAACGGGGGACCGGCCCACCGGCCGCCTTCATGTGGGACATTATGTGGGTTCGCTAAAGGAGCGGGTGGAGCTGCAGAATTCCGGCCAGTACGATGAGATCTATATCATGATCGCCGACGCCCAGGCCTTAACGGACAACGCGGAGCATCCGGAGAAGGTGCGCCAGAATATTGTGCAGGTGGCGCTGGACTACCTGGCCTGCGGCATCGATCCCAATAAATCCACGATCCTGATTCAGTCCATGATCCCGGAATTAACGGAGCTGACCTTCTATTATATGAACCTGGTAACCGTCTCCAGAGTACAGCGGAATCCAACCGTGAAGGCGGAGATCCAGATGAGGAATTTCGAGGCCAGCATTCCTGTGGGATTTTTCTGCTATCCCATCAGCCAGGCGGCCGATATCACCGCCTTCCACGCCACGGCGGTTCCCGTAGGCGAGGATCAGATGCCGATGTTGGAGCAGTGCAAGGAGATCGTGCATAAATTCAATGCCACCTATGGGGAAACCTTGACGGAGCCCCAGATCGTCCTTCCCCAAAATCAGGCCTGCCTCAGGCTTCCGGGTATCGACGGCAAGGCGAAAATGAGCAAATCCCTGGGGAACTGCATCTATCTTTCCGATGAGGCGGAGGATGTGCGCAAAAAGATCATGTCCATGTTTACCGATCCCAACCATCTCCGGGTGGAGGATCCGGGAAAGGTGGAAGGAAATCCGGTGTTTATTTATCTTGACGCCTTCTGCCGTCCGGAATATTTCGCGGGATTTCTTCCCGAGTACAGCGGGCTGGACGAATTAAAGGCCCACTATGAGCGGGGCGGCTTAGGCGACGTAAAGGTAAAGAAATTCTTGAACAATGTCATGCAGGCGGAGCTTTCGCCGATCCGGGAACGGAGAAAATACTGGGAGGCAAGGCTGCCGGAGGTCTACGAGATCTTAAAGGAGGGCAGCGCGAAGGCGAAGAAGACGGCGGAAAAGACGCTGGCGGAGGTTCGTCACGCCATGCAGATCGATTATTTCGCGGACGGACGGATGGAGATCTAAATACGGCCACAGAGGGCTTTAAAAGTCCGGCTGCCAGCGGATGCGGGGCTGTCAAGAAAAAATACTTGACAGCCGCCTTTGTTTATAGTATGATGTCCCAGGTGACCTGATATGGAAAAAATTGTGACACAGGGTCTTTTGTATGATTTTTACGGAGAACTGCTGACGGACCACCAGAAACGGATCTATGAGGACGTGGTGTTCAACGACATGTCCCTAAGCGAGATCGCGGAGGAACAGGGGATCAGCAGGCAGGGAGTACACGACCTGATCAAACGCTGCGACCGGCTTCTTGAGGGTTATGAAACGAAGCTTAAGCTGGTGGAAAAGTTCAATCAGACCAAGGCGATGGTAAAGGAAATCCAGGAGCTGACGGGACAATATAAGAAGAGCGGCGATCAGGCCCTGATCGATAAGATCGAGGAAATCTCTGAGAAAATCGGACAGCTTTAACCATAGAGGGAGAGATGGAATGGCATTTGAAAGTTTAGCCGACAAGCTTCAAAACGTATTTAAAAACTTAAGAGGCAAGGGCCGGCTGACGGAGGCCGATGTAAAGGCGGCTTTAAAGGAAGTAAAGATGGCCCTTCTCGAGGCCGACGTAAACTTTAAAGTCGTAAAGCAGTTTGTAAACTCTGTACAGGAGCGGGCCGTCGGCCAGGATGTGCTTACCAGCCTGACGCCGGGACAGATGGTGGTAAAGATCGTCAATGAGGAGCTTATCAAGCTTATGGGTTCCGAAACGACGGAACTGGCCCTAAAGCCGCAGAACGAGATCACGGTTATTATGATGATCGGTCTCCAGGGCTCCGGTAAGACGACGACAACCGCCAAGCTGGCGGGGAAATTTAAAGCCAAGGGAAGAAAGCCTCTCCTTGTGGCCTGCGACGTTTACCGGCCGGCTGCCATCAAACAGCTGCAGATCAACGGCGAAAAGGTGGGAGTTCCCGTCTTTTCCATGGGCGAGAACCAAAACCCGGTGGATATCGCGAAAGCGGCCATCGAGCACGCGAAAAAGGAAGGCTTGAATCTGGTATTCCTGGATACGGCCGGCCGGCTCCAGATCGACGAAGCGATGATGGAAGAGCTGGTGAATATCAAGAACGCCATTTCCGTGGACCAGTCCATCCTGGTGGTGGACGCCATGACCGGTCAGGACGCGGTCAACGTGGCCGGAAGCTTTAATGAGAAGATCGGCGTCGACGGCGTGATCCTTACGAAGCTGGACGGCGATACAAGAGGCGGCGCGGCGCTTTCGATCCGCGCGGTTACAGGACGGCCGATCCTCTATGTAGGTATGGGAGAAAAGCTTTCCGACCTGGAGCAGTTTTATCCGGAGCGGATGGCGTCCCGGATCCTGGGAATGGGAGATATCCTTTCCCTGATCGAAAAGGCGGAGCTTGACGTCAGCGAGGAAAAGGCGAAGGAAATGAGCCAGAAGCTGCGGAAGGCCGAGTTTGACTTCAACGATTTCCTGGAGCAGATGCGCCAGATCAAGAAGATGGGCGGCATGAACAGCATCTTAAGCATGATGCCGGGAATGAGCCAGATGAAGGGAAACCTTGAGATCGATGAGAAGTCCATGGACCGGGTGGAGGCGATCATCCTGTCCATGACGAAGGCGGAGCGTTCCAACCCGTCCTTATTGAATCCGTCGAGAAAGCAGCGGATCGCCAAGGGCGCCGGAGTGGATATCGCGGAGGTAAACCGGATCGTCAAGCAGTTTGAACAGTCGAAAAAGCTGATGAAGCAGCTTCCCGGAATGATGGGAGGCGGAAAACGCCGGGGCGGTCTTGGGGCCTTGGGCGGAATGATGGGAAAATTCAAGCTCCCGTTTTAATAAAGGAAAGCAGGAGGCGGCCATACGGCGGCCCTGGCTGATAGATAGAACAGTTTAAGGAGGTGAAATGAAATGGCAGTAAAGATGAGACTTAGAAGAATGGGTCAGAAGAAGGCTCCTTTCTATAGAATTGTCGTTGCGGATTCCCGCGCTCCGAGAGACGGAAGATTCATCGAGGAAATCGGCTACTACGATCCCAACACGGATCCCAGTACGATCAAGTTCAATGAGGAAGCCGCAAAGAAATGGTTAGCAACAGGTGCACAGCCGACGGAAACGGTTGGCAAGCTTTTAAAGATTGCCGGCATCACCCAGTAATGCGAGGTGTTTCAAATGAAAGAATTGGTTGAAGTTATCGCCAAGGCACTGGTTGATAATCCAGAGGAAGTGGTCGTTACAGAGTCGGAAAAGGAGGACGAGATCGTCATCGAGCTGAAGGTGGCCGCCTCTGACGTAGGAAAGGTTATCGGAAAGCAGGGTCGGATCGCGAAAGCAATCCGCTCCGTTGTTAAGGCAGCGTCTTCCAAGACGGAAAAGAAAGTAGTTGTTGAGATTCAGTAGCGAACTCGGGACTGTGATCAGAGTAACATCCGATTATGGTCCCTTTTTGAATGGAGAAGGAATGGAAAATTATCTGCGAGTAGGCGTGATCACATCCCCCCACGGCGTCCATGGGGAAGTCAAGGTATTTCCGACGACGGACGATCCCAGCCGGTTTTTGGAGCTGGAAACGGTGCTCCTGGATTTGGGCGGGGGAAATGAGAGGAAAGAGCTGACCATCCGCCAGGTCCGTTTTTTTAAAAATCTGGTGATCCTTGGATTTGAGGGGATCACAAGCCGCGATCAGGTGGAGGGCTGGCGCCAGAAGGAGCTTTGGATTACCCGCGATCAGGCGGTGGAGCTTTCGGAGGATGAAAATTTTATCGCGGATCTTATCGGGCTTTCTGTGCGGACCGACGAGGGCTGCGCGCTTGGGACGGTAACGGATGTGATCCAGACCGGCGCCAACGATGTTTACTGCGTATCAGGAGAGGACGGAAAGGAAATCCTTCTTCCGGCGATCAAGGACTGTATTTTAAAGGTAGATCTTGAGAAGCAGGAAATGCTGGTCCATGTGCTTCCCGGCCTTCTGGATCTGTAAGGAGGGAGCTTCATGAATTTTCACGTGCTGACGCTGTTTCCGGAAATGATCGAAAACGGATTGAATACCAGCATCTTAGGCCGCGCGGCGGCGAAAGGGCTTTTGTCCTTCGAGGCGATCAATATCCGGGATTATACCCTGGAACGTCACGGCCAGGCGGACGATTATCCTTACGGCGGAGGGGCCGGAATGGTCATGCAGGCCGAGCCGATCTACCGGGCCTATGAGGCGCTGACAGAACGGATCGGAAGCCGTCCCAGGGTCGTTTACCTGACGCCCCAGGGTCGCGTATTTAATCAGTCCATCGCGAGGGAGCTGGCGGCGGAAAAGGAGCTGGTGTTCCTCTGCGGCCATTACGAGGGCGTGGACGAGCGGGTGCTGGAGATGATCGTTACCGATGAGCTTTCTGCCGGGGACTATGTGCTGACCGGCGGCGAGCTTCCGGCGATGATGATGATCGACTGTATTTCCCGGCTGATCCCCGGGGTTTTGAATAATCAGGACTCCGCGGAATTCGAGTCCTTTCATGACAATCTTTTGGAGTATCCCCAATATACCCGCCCGGAGGTATTCATGGGAAAACGGGTTCCGGAAATTCTCCTTTCCGGCCATCACGCCAATATCGAAAAGTGGCGGCGGGAGCAGTCGATCCTAAGGACGTTTAAAAAGCGCCCCGAGCTTTTGGAACGGGCGGCGCTATCGGAAAAGGATCAGGAATTTCTAAGGGAATTGATGCAAAATAAGGCTTGATTTTTCCGGGATCCTATGGTAAAATTAGTATCCGTGAAATAAGAGACGTTCCTCTGCTGCGGAAACGGCCGCCGGCAAGAACATCGAATACATGAAGGAGGTTCATTTTCATGAACGAGATTATCAAGAACATTGAGGCGGCTCAGTTAAAGGAAACCGTGCCCAGCTTCAACGTAGGAGATACCGTAAGAGTATCCGCAAAAATCAAGGAAGGAAACCGCGAAAGAATCCAGGTTTTCGAGGGAACTGTAATTAAGAGACAGAACGGCGGAGTAAGAGAAACCTTCACCGTAAGAAAGAATTCCAACGGCATCGGCGTTGAGAAGACCTGGCCGCTTCATTCCCCTTCCGTAGAGAATATCGAGGTTGTGAGAAGAGGTAAGGTACGCCGCGCGAAACTGTACTACTTAAGAGACAGAGTCGGAAAGGCTGCCAAGGTAAAAGAATTAGTAAAATAGTTCGTGTCGCGGATTCAGGGGGACAATGGAAATTGTCCCCCTGTTGTGTTACAGGGGAGAATGGCGGATCAGCGGAACAAAGGAGGGACGCCCCTTGGATTTTTATGAAAATAGAGAAGAAAACCGGCTGCAGGCCGCCATCGGGTGGATCGTCGATGTGATCGTTATGGTCTTACTGGCCGCCTTCGCCGTTTACTGCTTCGGAACCCGCGTGCAGATGCGGGGAAGCTCCATGCGGCCGGCGCTGGAATCCGGCGACGTCGTTTTGATCAACCGCCTGGCGTACGACTTAGGAAGTCCGAAGCGGTTTGATATCGCCGCCTTTGCGCGGGACGATTCTTCGTTCAATATCCGCAGGGTCATCGGGCTTCCCGGAGAGACGGTTCAGATTATAGAAGGAACGATCTATATCGACGGGGAACCGCTTGCGGCCGAGGAGGAAAGCCTCTGCAGCGCTTCTATGGCGGGGCTGGCGGAGTACCCTGTGGAGCTGGGAGAGGATGAATATTTTCTCCTGGGAGATAACCGGGAGTCCAGCGAGGACAGCCGGTTTGAGAGCATCGGAAATGTTTCCCGGAGCCAAATGGCTGGAAAGGTCTGGTTAAGGATCGCGCCGGCAAGCGGATTTGGCTGGGTCAGATAAATGAGAAAAACAGGGAAAGTGGAGAAGATATGAAGATACAGTGGTATCCAGGACATATGACAAAGGCCATGCGGGCGATGAAAGAGGATGTTAAGCTGGTGGATCTGATCATTGAGCTGGTGGACGCCAGAGCACCGATGGCCAGCCGGAATCCCGATATTGATGAGCTTGGGAAAGGGAAAGGCCGTCTAATCCTGTTGAATAAGGCGGACTTGGCTTCGGAAGCGGCCAACGCCGCCTGGACCGAGTTTTTTAAGGGAAAAGGCTTTCAGGTCATGCGGATCGACGCCAGATCGAAGTCGGATCTAAAGCAGATCCACGCCCATATCCAGGAGGCCTGCAAAGAAAAGATCGAACGGGACCGGAAGCGGGGGATCTTAAACCGTCCGGTCCGCGCGATGGTCGTGGGAATCCCCAACGTAGGGAAATCGACGTTCATCAACAGCCTGGCGGGAAAAGCGTCGGCCAAAACAGGAAATAAGCCGGGAGTGACCCGGGGAAACCAGTGGATCCGCTTAAATAAGCAGGTGGAGCTTTTGGATACGCCCGGCGTTTTGTGGCCGAAGTTTGACGATGAGGAAACAGGGCTTAAGCTGGCTTTCTTGGGCTCCGTCAATGATGAGATCCTGGACCGGGAGGAGCTGGCGTCGCTTTTAGCCAGCAGGCTTTTAACGATCGCGCCCCGTCTTTTGGAGGAGCGTTACGGAATTTCCATCGCAGAGCGGAAGCAGGAGGGCGAGGCGTCGGAGCGGACAGCCAAAGCGTCGGAACGGACAGCCGAAACGGCGGAGCGGACAGCCAAAGCGTTGGAGCAGCCGGCCGGGTACAAGATCCTCTGCCAGATCGCCGAGGCCCGCTCCTGTATTACGAAGGGAGGAGCGGCCGACGTGCCCCGCGCGGCCAAGCTTTTGCTGGAGGAGTTCCGCGGCGGAAAGCTGGGAAGGATCACGCTGGAACTTCCCGCATAAGCGGGGAATCCAGAAAAGACCGGAAAAGATTGAGAAAAATGGGAACTGTTAGAAAGGCGGGGATAGGGGAATGGCAAGAGTGCTGACCGGGGAACGTCTGGAAAAGGAGCTGGCCCGTCTGGAGGCCATGAAGGAATTTGAGCGAGAGTACGACGGCTGCAGCCTGATCTGCGGTGTGGACGAGGCGGGAAGAGGGCCACTTGCGGGCCCGGTTGCCGCGGGCGCCGTGATCCTGCCGAAGGACTGCACGATCCTTTATTTGAATGATTCAAAAAAGCTTTCCGAAAAAAGGCGGGAGGAGCTGTTTTTGGAAATCCGGGAAAAGGCGGTTTCATATTCCGTTGGGATCGTGGGTCCGGAGCGGATCGATGAGATCAATATCCTCCAGGCGACCTATGAGGCGATGTGTCAGGCGGTTTCGGGCCTTGGCGTTGTTCCGGATCTTCTTTTAAACGACGCGGTTACGATCCCGGAGCTGGCGATCCCTCAGGTTCCAATTATAAAAGGCGACGCGAAGAGCGTATCCATCGCCGCCGCCAGTATTCTCGCGAAGGTGACGAGGGATCATCTGATGGAGGAATATGACAGGCAGTTCCCCCAATATGGATTCGCGAAGCATAAGGGCTACGGAACGGCGGCCCATGTGGCGGCGATCCGGGAATTCGGCCCCTGTCCGATCCACCGCAGAAGCTTTTTGAAAAATATTTTGGGGGAAAATGGGAAATAAAAGGCTTTTAGGAACTCAAAAGGAACAGCAGGCAGCCGCGTATCTGGAATCCGCAGGCTTTGAGATCTTGGAGCGGAATTACCGCTGCCGGACGGGAGAGATCGATCTCATTGCAAAAGAAGGCGATTATTTTGTCTTTGTAGAGGTGAAGTACCGCGCGACGGGCGCAAAGGGCTCCGCGCTGGAGGCGGTGGACCGAAAAAAGGCGGCCCAGGTGCGCAGGGTCGCCGGGATTTATTTGTATGAAAAACGGCTGCCGGAGGATACGCCCTGCCGGTTTGACGCGGTGGGCATCGACCGGGAAGCCGTTACCCATATCAGGGACGCGTTTTAAGGGCAAAAAAAGGCCCGGGAGGATTTTGGATATGGATCCATGGATACGGAAGAATCAAGACAGCCATTTGCAGGAGGTCACGAAAAATGGCGTGACCTATTTAAGCTTTCCCGCGCTGGAAAAAACGGGACTGGTGGATCATGCCTTTTCGACCCGCATGGGCGGCGTCAGTGAGGGCCCCTATGCAACGATGAATTTTTCTTTTACCCGCGGCGACGATCCGCAGGCGGTAAGAGAAAATTACAGGCGGATGGCCGCTGCCCTGGGAGTTGATGAGCATAGGATGGTGCTGACCTGGCAGACCCATACGACAAACGTCAGGCGGGCAGAGGAGGCGGACGCGGGAAAAGGGATTTTTATTGACCGGGATTACCGGGATGTGGACGGCTTTGTCACCAATGTGCCGGGACTGGTGCTGGTTACTTTTTTTGCCGACTGTGTTCCCCTTTATTTCCTCGATCAAAAAAAGAAGGCCATCGGTCTTTCCCATTCCGGCTGGCGGGGAACGGTAAACCGCATGGGACAGGCGACGCTTCTTAAGATGAAGGAGGAATTCGGCACGTCTCCTAAAGATGTTCTTTGCTGTATCGGCCCCAGCATTTGCCGGGACTGCTATGAGGTTGGCGAAGAGGTGATCCAGGCTTTTTCCGATGAATTTCCAAAAGAGCTGCACAGCCGGCTGTTTTACCGGAAGGAGAATGGAAAGTATCAGCTGGATCTCTGGGAGGCGAACCGCCAGGTGCTGCTTGCGGCGGGAGTTCCCGAAACAAATATTTTTGTTACGGATATCTGTACCCACTGCAATCCCAGCCTTTTGTTTTCTCATCGGACGTCTCCGGAG
>DVFQ01000105.1 GCA_018713185.1 Candidatus Copromonas avistercoris (nom. illeg.)
ATCCGAAAGCTGTTTCCAAATTGATGGGTCATGCGAAAGAGATTATTACAATGGATGTGTATGGAGATAATCGGGGGATTATCGCTGACTGTGTAGATGAAATCCAGCCGTTTATTGATGAGGTTTTACCGACCGAGGACCTGGACTCTGAGTTGCAGACTGAGAACATAGAAGTAGTTGTTCCGGTAGATGAGTACCTTATATAAAAGTGAATATACTAGAAAAGAAAAGTATAGCCGTAAAAGAACGGATGTTCTAAACTGCGGCTATACTTTTTTATCTATCCATGATATAATTTTTGGTGACCTTTAGAAATGCCAATTCCACTAGGTTTTATCTAGTGTTATGCAGTCCTGAAAAATACGTTTTAGTGACCTGCATTCGTAAAATGCAAAAAGTTTGCCTATTAGGCAGGGCCAAAACGCTCTATTTTACGAATTTCTGCCTTATAGGCAAACTTTTTACTACGGTCACCCAGGAGGAAAAATAAAAAATGGAGTTCAAATTACACTCAGAATATCAGCCCACCGGCGACCAGCCCCAGGCTATCGAGGCCCTGGTCAAAGGCTTCAAAGAAGGCAATCAATTCGAGACTTTACTAGGGGTTACGGGCTCTGGCAAGACTTTCACCATGGCCAATGTCATCCAGCAGTTACAGAAGCCCACCCTCATTATTGCCCACAATAAAACCCTTGCAGCACAGCTCTACAGTGAGTTTAAGGAGTTCTTCCCGGAGAACGCGGTGGAGTATTTTGTCTCCTACTATGACTATTATCAGCCCGAGGCGTATGTTCCGTCCACGGATACCTACATTGAAAAAGACTCGGCGATTAACGATGAGATCGATAAGCTGCGCCATTCGGCGACGGCGGCGCTTTCCGAGCGGAATGACGTGATCATTGTGGCGTCGGTATCCTGCATTTACGGACTGGGCAGCCCCATCGATTATAAAAATATGGTAATTTCTCTTCGGCCGGGGATGGAGAAGGACCGGGATGAAGTGATCCATAAGCTGATCGATATTCAATATACAAGAAACGAGATGGATTTTAAGCGGGGCTCGTTTCGGGTGCGGGGAGATGTTTTAGAGGTATTTCCCGCGTATTCTGGAAGCGAGGCTTACCGGATTGAGTTTTTCGGCGATGAGGTAGATCGGATCGTGCAGATTGATGCGCTGACCGGCGAGGTGAAAGCGCAGCTGGGGCATGTGGCGATTTTTCCGGCCTCCCATTATGTGGTGCCGAAGGAAAAGATGATGATTGCCGCCGAGAATATCCTGGCGGAGATGAAGGAGCAGGTCGCTTTTTTTAAGAGCGAGGATAAGCTTTTGGAGGCGCAGCGGATTGCGGAACGGACGAATTTTGACGTGGAAATGATGCGGGAAACTGGGTTCTGCTCCGGAATCGAGAACTATTCCCGCCATCTGACAGGAACGGCTCCCGGGGAGCCGCCCTGTACGCTTTTGGACTATTTTCCGGATGATTTCCTGATGATCATCGATGAGTCGCATATTACCCTGCCTCAGATCAGAGGGATGTATTTCGGAGACAGATCCAGAAAAAAGACGCTGGTGGAATATGGATTCCGTCTGCCGTCGGCGCTGGATAACCGCCCGTTAAATTTTGAGGAATTTGAGGGACATATTAATCAGATGCTGTTTGTATCGGCGACGCCTTCCACCTACGAAGCGGAGCATGAGCTGCTGCGGACGGAACAGATCATCCGGCCCACCGGGCTTTTGGATCCGGAGATTTTTGTGCGTCCAGTGGAGGGGCAGATCGACGATCTGATCGGCGAGCTTCATAAAGAGATTGAAAAGCACAATAAGATCCTGATCACGACATTGACGAAGCGGATGGCGGAGGATCTGACGGATTATATCCGGGAAGCCGGAATCCGCGTAAAATATCTCCATTCTGATATCGACACCCTGGAACGGGCGGAGATTATCCGGGATATGCGGCTGGACGTATTTGACGTTCTGGTGGGCATCAACCTTCTGCGGGAGGGCTTGGATATTCCGGAAATTTCTCTGGTCGCGATCCTGGACGCGGATAAGGAAGGCTTTCTCCGTTCGGAAACTTCGCTGATCCAGACCATCGGGCGGGCGGCAAGGAACGCGGAGGGACACGTAATTATGTACGCGGATACCATTACGGATTCCATGCGGGCTGCCATTGATGAGACGAACCGAAGGCGGGAAATCCAACAGGCGTATAACGAGGCCCATGGAATTACCCCGCAGACCATAAAAAAGGCAGTGCGTGATCTGATTTCCATCTCCAAAGCTGCGGAAGCGGATGATGAGAAGTTTAAGAAGGAGCCGGAGTCTATGGACGCCAGAGAACTGGAAAAGCTGGCGAAGGAGCTGGAGAAAAAGATGCGTCAGGCTGCGGCAGAGCTGAATTTCGAGGAAGCGGCGAAACTGCGCGACCGTATGAAAGAGGTAAAGCTGATGCTTTTGGAGATCGAGACGGAAGACGATCCGCCTAAGCGCGCCTCGTCCAGACGCCCGGGAAAACGTACGGGAAAGCCGGCAGGAAGGCCGGCAAGAAAGCCGGCGGGAGACCGGCAGGAAGGCTGACGGGAAAATCGGCTGGCGATCGGCGGGAAAGCCGGAAAATAAGAAGAAATAAGAATCAGAAAACCTTATTGACAATCTTTCTCAATAATACTACAATGTTTGCGAAACAGAGCGTTTCGGAATATGATTGTAGGGGATGAAGGACATTTGAGATTATCAGAAGGACAAAAAGGATGTACGTATGCAGTCGATTCCGTCATGGTGGAGCAGACGATCGCCAGGCGGCTGGAAGCTCTTGGAATGAATGAAAAGACCCGGGTAACGGTCCTCAACAGGAAAAAGAGCGGGACGATGATCATTAAGGTACGGGGGACACGGCTGGCGATCGGCAGCAGGATTGCGGCCGAAATCCAGGTAGAGGAGGCTGCATCATGAGCGAACAGGAGAGAAAGGATTCCGCGGTTGGAGCGGAGGAACCGATTACCGTCTGTTTTGTCGGGAATCCCAATTGCGGAAAAACAACATTATTTAACGCGTTTACAGGAGCAAAGCTTAAGGTCGCCAACTGGCCGGGAGTTACGGTAGAGCGGAAGGAAGGCGAAACGAACTATAAGGGCAGAACGATCCATGTGATCGATACGCCCGGTATTTACAGCCTTACTTCTTATACAATGGAGGAGCTGGTAACCAGACGGTGCATCGAGGAGGACGGCGTGGATGTGATCGTCAATGTGGTAGACGCGTCCTCGCTGGAAAGAAACCTTTATCTGACGCTGCAGCTTCTGGAACTGAAAAAACCGGTCATTCTTGCTTTAAATATGATGGATATTGTAGAGGAGCGGGGAATGGAGATCGACCTTCACCGTCTTCCGGAAATGCTGGGCCATATCCCGGTGGTTCCCGTATCCGCCAGGAAACGGACCGGACTGGATGTATTGATGCATGCCGTTGTCCATCACTACGAGGAAGAGCCTCAGGGAGTCGTCGTCCGCTATGACCGGGAAATTGAAGATAAGCTTCAGCGGACAGAGGACGAACTGCGGAAGAATTACGCGGATCTGACCAACTTAAGATGGCACGCCATTAAGATGCTGGAAAACGATAAGGAGGTTATGAAGGACCATCCGGTGGACCTTTCTTCTATCGTTACAAAGAGTTATGAGAAGGAGATCATTAATGAGAAGTATGACTATGTAGAGGAAGTCATCCATGAATGTCTCTTTAACAAGGAAGAAAAGTCCGCGATGACGGATCGGATCGACGGTCTTTTAACGCATCCGGTATGGGGAATTCCGGTGTTTTTCGGCATTATGGCGCTGGTTTTCTTTTTGACCTTTACCGTGGGTGATTTTCTCAAAGGGTATTTTGAACAGGCCTTGAGCGTGTTTTCTGATTATTCGCTGGCGGCGCTTACGGCAGCCGGTGTTTCCCAATGGATTATTTCCCTGGTTGTGGATGGGATCATTGCCGGTGTCGGCGGAATCCTCACATTCCTTCCCAACATCTTCATCCTGTTTTTGGCGCTGGCCTTCTTGGAGGACAGCGGATATATGGCCCGGGTGGCGTATGTGATGAACGAGACGATGAGCCGGGTGGGCCTGTCGGGAAAGGCGTTCCTGCCGATGCTTTTGGGGTTCGGCTGCACGGTTCCGGCGGTTATGGCGACTAGAGCGCTGGAAAGCCGCAAGGACCGGCTGAAAACGATCCTGGTGACGCCCTTTATGTCCTGCTCGGCCCGGCTTCCTATTTATGTTTTGTTTGCGGAGCTGTTCTTTGCGGATTCCGCTATGCTGGTGGCCTACTCCCTGTATTTGGTGGGCGTATTGACGGCGATCCTTGTGGCGTTGGCAGCGCACAAGCTGTTTAAGGGCGAAAGCGAAAATGATCTTTTGATCGAACTTCCGGAATATAAGACGCCGAATCTGCGGACGGTGGCGATTTATGTATGGGAAAAGGTGAAGGATTATCTGACAAAAGCGGGAACAACGATTTTTATTGCGTCCATCGTTTTATGGTTCGTTTTAAATTCCGGTCCGGAAGGGTTTGTTTCCGACGTTTCGCAGAGCTTTGCCGCGGCCTTTGGCCATATTTTGGAGCCGGTGCTGCGTCCGGCCGGTCTTGGAAGCTGGCAGATCGCGGTTGCCCTGATCTCCGGCATTTCGGCGAAGGAAGTAGTGGTGTCCAGCTTCTCCGTTTTGTATGGGATCAGCAATATTAATTCGGCTGAAGGAATGTCGGCTTTGACGGCGGCGCTTACGGCAGCCGGATTTGGAAGCTTGAACGCATACGCGTTAATGATCTTTTGTTTATTATATACCCCGTGTATCGCGACGATCGCAACGATCAAGCGGGAAACGGGCTCCTGGAAGTGGACGATCGGAATGATCATTTTCCAGCTTGCGCTGGCATGGCTGGCGGCGGTCCTTGTGTTCCAGGCTGGAAGTGTGTTTCTGTAGGACGGACCGGAGTAAAATTGCTTAGAAATGAGGACAACAGGAATGGACGAACGAATTCTTCTGGAGGCCGTAGTGCGTGCAGGAGAGCTGATGCTGGTAAGCGGAGCGGAGGTCTACCGTGTGGAGGATACGATGAAGCACATGCTGGCCCGCTCCGGGTACCAGTCGACGGAAACGATCGTGCTGGCAACGGGAATTTTCGTTTCATTGGACGACCCGGACCGGGAACCGCTGACGTTGGCGAAGCGGATTTCCCAGAGAAGCTGCAATATTAACCGGATCTATCGTGTGAATGATGTATCCCGGAGATTTTGCAGCGGCTGTATTTCTGCGAAAGAAGCCCTAAAGGAATTGGATGCGATCAGCCGCGAGGTTCAATACGGACCCTGGATGAAAGCCTTTGGCTTTATCGGGGTGTCCGTTTTCTTTACGCCTGTTTTCGGCGGCGGCTTTTATGATTTTTTCGGAGCGATCATCGTGGGCGTATGTTTGGCGTTGGCCGACCGCTTGATCAAATATATCCGCTTGAATGATTTCTGCATCAATGCGTTCTGCGCGTTTGTGGTTTCTTTGACGGCCAGCCTTTTGGAAGGCGCCGCGCCGGAATATTTAAACGCGGAGGTTATGACCATCAGCGCGATCATGACGCTGGTTCCTGGAGTTACCTTTACGACGGCGATCCGCGATACGCTGAACGGCGATTATGGGGCCGGTTCGGCGAGAATGCTGGAGGCCATAGTGGTGGCGCTGGCTGTTTCCGCCGGTGTCGGCTGCGGACTTTTACTTTATCGGGCAATATAAGGAGGCGCGCGGTGATCATACAGATTTTAAGCGTTTTTGCCGTTGTGGCGGTTTTTTCGTTTCTTTTGGAGGTTCCCAGGCATTTCGTTCCGTACTCCGCTTTGGTGGGGGCGGCGGCCTGGTGGGTGTATCTGCTGATAACCGGACATGGCGGAAATTCGCTGGAGGCGGCGTTCCTTTCCAGCTTGATGGTTGCGCTTTTCAGCCATCTTCTGGCCAGGATCAAAAAAGCCCCGGTAACGGTTTTCCTTGTGTCGGGGATCCTTCCGGCAGTTCCAGGAACCTCGATCTATCGCTGTGTTTATTATCTGATCCAGGACGCGACAGACCTGTCCATCCTGTATCTGATCGAAACGCTGCAGATTGCCGGAGCCATCGCCATGGCCATTTTTATAATGGATTCTTTCTTCCGGCTGTTCCTTACGTATCAGAGCCGCCGGGCGAAGTCCAGATCTTAAGCTTTCGTTTCTTCCGGGAATAGAAGTACAGCTCGTCGGAAAGAAAATCTTCTCTTGACAGCTCTTCTCGGTTAATCTGGCGGATTATCTTTTTTAAGCCGATGCAGTCGATATCGCTTAAGGCTGGAAGGATCAGGACTTCGTGGATGCTGGAAGGCAGGACCAGCAGGTCGGAATCCATCCGCTGGCACAGGGAATCCAGGATTCCGCCGTAGAGCAGGCAGGAGGCGCCGTAGATGCCGGTGGTATTGGAGAGTACCATTACCTGAGGAAGAAGCTGGGATTCTTCCTCTTTTTTTGTTTCCGAAGCGGAAGGAGAATCCTCAGTAATTGCGGTAGAATCTTTAGGAACGGAAGCGGGGCCGCTTTGAATATAGAGAAGATCATCCAGGCGATTCTGGACAGAAGGAAACAGAAGCGGGGTATTGGAAGCGGCAATTTTCCACAGCTCATCGGAAGTCAGTCCCAAAAGCTCTGCCTGGGAATTGCGGATCAGCGCTCCGGCCTGGCCGCCGCCGTCGGAGGATAAATGAATAAAGAATACAATGGCAAGATCGAGAAAAGGAAGCCAAGGAACCTCTGTTAAGAGCGTTTTATTGGCTTTTTTCGATATCAGGCGAAAGGCGATATGGGGCTTTGCATGTTCTGGATCGGTAAGCCGAAGGATCCCATCCTCTGAAAAGGGCGGATGTTTTTGGATTGCCTTAAGAACAGAAAATACGATATCGGAGATCGGGACGCCGGACTGCCAATCCTGATAGAGCGGATCCAGATAAACGACCGGGGAACAAGGGGAACCGGGGGAAACGATACAGAAGGAATCCAGCAGTACGCCGTTGTTTTTCCGGATTTGTTCTTGGCTGATGCGGGTTTGGGGCGGGAGCAAATTTAAAAGTTCTGTTCCGAGAAGACTGCAGAAAGATGAATAATCCATAGAAAGTACCTCCTGATAGAAATGAATGAAAGATAGAAATGAATGAAAGATAGAAATGAATGAAATGGAAGGGCAAAATTAAAAAGAATACAGATATTGT
>DVFQ01000106.1 GCA_018713185.1 Candidatus Copromonas avistercoris (nom. illeg.)
ATTTACTATGAGTTTATGGCCTTCAACCGGCTCACCGGCGTCAATACCATCTACTTTTCCCGGCCCGACGGCTTCTACGACCTGCTCCGGCTCATGGGAAAGGGGCCGGACGAGGTCTGGAGCGAAGAGGACCGGAAGCTGTTTTCCTACTGCTTTTCCTTCTTTTCGGCCGCCTACCGGGAACGGGGCGGAGAAAAGCTTCCGATCACGCCGGGCGACGCCTTTTTAGTTTATCTCAATGTGTACGGCTATAAGGAGCTGGCGGATAAATCAAGGGACGCGGTAAAAAAGGAACTATCTACCTTATGGAAGGATCTGGAGGCGATCCCGGAAGCGGCCAACGTCAGCGTGATCATGCAGCCGGAGCAGGAGCCGGAAAAGAATATTATCCAGAAGCTGATCTCCCCCGTCCTGTCGAACCCTGCCGTCACCGTAGGCTTTCTTTACTATAAAACGGCCGAAACCTCCGGCTGGACCTACAGCCACAATCTGGGCTGTATGTACCTAAAGGAAGCCATGGCCGATGACATCAACGTCCGCATTTACGACGGGCTTACGGGCGAAAAGGACTGCATGGAGGCCATTGAGCGGGCCATCTTCGACGGCTGCCGGGTCATCTTTACGACCTCGCCCCGGTTTTTGGGCGCCAGCATCCGCTCCGGCATGAAATATCCGGATATCAAAATTTTAAACTGCTCCTTAAATTCCTACAGCGGCCATTTGAGAACTTATTACGGAAGGCTTTATGAAGCGAAATTCCTGGTGGGAATGCTGGCGGGAATCCTATCCTCCACCGACCATATCGGCTACATGGCGGATTTCCCGATTTACGGCACCACGGCCAATATCAACGCCTTTGCCTTGGGCGTCAAGGTCGTGAACCCTACGGCCTGGGTCCATCTGGCATGGTCCTCCCAAAAAGGCGTTTCCGCAAAGGAAATTTTTAAAGAAGCCCATGTGAGCCATATTTCCGGAGCCGACACCATCAATCCCAGCCGCGCCTCCCGCCTTTACGGCCTCTATGACCTGGATGAAAAGACCGGCGGCCTGGTGGCCTCGCCCATCTGGCACTGGGGCAAATTCTACCAGCGGATTTTACAGACGATCCTCAACGGGAACTGGAGCCGCTCCGCCTCGGCGGTAATGGGCTCTTCCATCAACTACTGGTGGGGGATTTCTTCGGGAATGGTAGACATGATCACCTCCAGCTCGGTTCCGCGGCGGACCCTGCGGCTGGTGGAGCTGGTGAAAAAACAGATTGTAAACGGGGAATTCCAGATCTTCTCGGGAGAGCTGCGGGATCAGAACGGAGTCGTCCGGCATTCGGGAAACGATCCCATGACGCCGGAGGAGATCATCCGCATGGACTGGCTCTGCGACAACATTAAGGGAACCATCCCAACCGCGGATGAATTGGTGGAAGACGCGGTTCCCATGGTGGAGATCCAAGGGATCCATCCGGAAGAGGACAGCCTGTCGGAAAGGAAGCTGACATGAACATACTCGCACTTTCCGATACGGAGTCGCCGGCGCTTTGGGACTATTTCGACAAAAGCCGCCTGGAGGGGATCGACGTCATCGTCTCCTGCGGAGATCTGAAGGCGGAGTACCTGTCCTTTCTGGCCACCTTTTTTTACGGCCCCGTCCTCTATGTCCACGGAAACCATGACGAAGGCTATTTAAAAAAGCCGCCGGAGGGCTGCGTCTGCATCGACGACCAGATTTTTACCTATCAAGGCGTCCGCTTCCTTGGCCTCGGCGGCTCCATGCGCTATAAACCGGGCCCCTTCCAATATACGGACCGCCAGATGAACGTACGGGCGATCCGCCTCTGGCCGAAAATTGCCGCCAGCCGCGGCTTCGACGTCCTGGTGACCCATGCTCCCGCTTACGGCCTGGGCGACGCGCCCACACTGGCCCACCGGGGATTCCAAGCCTTTGTGGGGCTCATGGACCATTACGCGCCCCAGTATCACCTGCACGGACACGTTCACTTAAACTACGATCCCCTGGCCCGCCGCGTGCGGCAGTACCAGGGGACAACCATCGTCAATGCATATGAAAAATATGTTGTAAGCTGCGCTGCCCGCTGACGCGGGCGGCGCGAAAAATGCGGAAATTCCGGCTCCAGTCTTTATAGCCCCAAAACCGCCAGCTCCTCTTTCGCAAGCTCCGGAAACCACCGGACCGGCTCCGGTTTTTCTCCATGCTCCGCAATCTGTTTTTCCATCCATACCATGTGATACCAGCGCCCAAATTTATACCCGCACTGTCTGAACTCTCCAATCATGCGGTAGCCCATATGGGCATGGAATTGGGCGCTGTTTTTCGTCAGGTATTCGTCCTCCGTTTCCGGATAGCCGATGCAGGCATATAGATTGGTAAGGTTCTGAAGCCTGCTGATCTCCTCCAGCGCCTGATAGAGCCGCTTTCCCAGTCCATTTCTCTTTTGATCCTCTCTCAGATAAATCGTCGTCTCCGCCGAATATTGATAGGCGATCCGCCCGACAAAGGGGCTGGTATATGCGTATCCCAAAATTTCCCCGTTCCGTTCCGCCGCGAGATAAGGATATTTCTTTAACGTCCGCCGGATCCGTCCGGCAAATTCCTCCAGGCTGGGCGTTTCATACTCGAAGGAAATCACCGTTTTTTCCACATAGGGACGGTAAATTTCTAAAAGCTCCTTCGCGTCCTCTTCTTTTACGACCCGCAGGCCTGCCTCGTGCCCCATTTTCGCAGTATCCTCCTTTCTCTCTGTCTTTATACCGCTTCCTCCACCTTCCGGTAATGCTCGCTGAAATACCGCATAATATCTTTCCGGGTCACAATCCCGATAAACGATTTATTATCATCCAGCACCGGGACAAAGTTCTGCTGCATGGCCTTATCCAGCAGATCCTCCATCCGGCAGTCCGCATTTACAGGAAAGTTATCCAGCCTTCTGGGAACCTCCGTGATCGGGATCCTCTGGGCGTTCTGCAGGCTTAAATCCAGCTGATTTTTTATGTACCAAAGCAGATCCCCCTCCGTCAGCGTCCCCACATAGCGGCCCTGGCGGGTCAGGATCGGAACCGCGGAATACTTGTGAAATTCCATCTTTTCCAGCGCCTGCCTCAAGCTTTCCTCCGCGTAAATATAAGCAACCTCACTTTTGGGCGTCAGAAAAAACAATATGTTCATACTTTCTCTCTCCTTAATATCCTAATTCTTCATCAATAAAAAGGAGTTCTACCTCCATACCGGTACAGGGCCGGGACAGAATCAGCGTCGCGCTGCAGATCTCTTCTGCTTCTTTCTTTAACCGGACCGCGTTCTTTGCCGCCGCCACTTCCCTGGCGCGTTTTATCGCCGCGTGCAGATCCGGCGCGATCTTATTTTTCCCGATCACATAGTAAACCCGCTTCGGCCCAAACACGCTGGCCGACAAACGGTTCCCGCTGCCGTCAATGTTTACGATCTCGCCGCTTTCGGACACCGCGTTGGCGCTTAATAGATAAACCTCAGCGTCCCGGGCTTTCAGACGGGTATCCGGCGCCGTGTCCTTCCAATGCCAGTACACCGCCGTATTGGCCTCCTTTAAAGCCTCGTACACGCCCAGCTCCTCTACAGTCACCGAACCGCCGATTCCTACCGTCGTTCCTTGAATCCGTTCTTTTAAGTAATCGGCCGCCTCCTCTCTGGTTTTAAAAAAGCTGGTATGAAATTTATGTTTCTCAAAATTTTCTTTTAAAACAGACGCATTCATCGTTTTCTTCATTCCTTTCTCAGATTCTCTTGCCGTACTCGATTTTCTTTTTATAGTTTACCACATTTTTTCGTAGTTTTCACGAATTCTATATGAATTTTTTATTAAGTTATTGTGCATCCTGCTTTCTCCTCATCCAGCACTTGAGAATTTGGCGCGGATTCGCTATAATCTACAAGGATACTGGAAAAATTTCCAAAAAGTTATACCATACAGGAGCAGGAACGAGTATGAAAATTTCATTGGAGCACCTGACAAAAAAATTCCCCGGGCGGGGGCGGAAATCCCAGGGGGATGTAACGGCGGTAAACGACCTTACCCTCGAGATCCCCGACGGGGCCTTAGTGGCTCTCTTAGGTCCTTCCGGCTGCGGAAAAAGCACCACGCTGAATCTGATCTGCGGCCTGGAGACTCCGACAGAGGGCCGCATCTATTTCGGAGAACAGGATATTACCTCCCTGGCGCCGGAGCACCGGGGCGTCGGCATGGTCTTTCAAAACTATGCCCTCTACCCGCACCTGACCGTGGAAAAGAACATCCGCTTCCCCCTGGAAAATCTGAAAGGAGCCGCTAGGCTTTCAAAAGAAGAAATGAAAAAACGGGTCATGGAAGCCGCCCGCATGGTCCAGATCGAGGAGTTGATGGACCGCAGGCCCGGCGAGCTTTCCGGCGGCCAGCAGCAGAGAGTCGCCATCGCCCGCGCGCTGGTGAAAATGCCGCGCGTCCTCCTTCTTGACGAGCCCCTCTCCAACCTGGACGCCAGACTTCGGTTAAAAACCCGCGAAGAAATCCGCAGGATCCAGCGGGCCACAAAGATTACGACTGTGTTTGTCACACACGACCAGGAGGAAGCCATGAGCATTTCCGACCAGATCGCGGTCATGAAGGAGGGTGTTCTCCAGCAGACCGGACGCCCCCAGGAGGTGTACGATGATCCGGCGAACCTGTTCACCGCCAGATTCCTCGGCACACCGCCCATCAACCTGTTCCGCGGATCGATAAGGAACGGGGCTCTTTTTATCGGAACAGAAGCGGTTCTTCCCGCGGCGGGCCTTTCAGATCAGCCGGTTCTCGCCGGAATCCGGCCGGAAGGATTCCTTTTGCAGGAACAGGGCCCGTTAAGCTGCGGGCTGGAGAATG
>DVFQ01000107.1 GCA_018713185.1 Candidatus Copromonas avistercoris (nom. illeg.)
GTATCTGGAAGCAGTGGAAACTGCCGAGGACACGCAAACGGAAACTGATAGGATTAGGGCTGCCGGAGTGGGTGGCCTGCGAGGGAGCATACAGCAGAAAAGCCTATTGGAGGATGGCGGGAAGCGGAGTCGTACAAAGAGCGCTAACGAAAGAAAGACTGATAAACTGGGGCTTTTATGATTTAGCCACAGCCTATCAGTCTCTGCACGTCAACTATTGAAACCGCCGTGTACCGAACGGTAAGCACGGTGGTGTGAGAGGACGGCGGCTAATCACCGCCTCCTACTCGATTTTTTCGCGGGCAGCGGGCCAAACGGACATGCAGGCGCGGCCAGCTGGCGGCTGCCGCGAGGCTTAAAGGCTCATGCCCGCATCGGGGAACTGCGATCTATATCAGCAGTTCCGGGGCTTGCTGGGCGATATACGCTTCCAGAGAACCGCGGTCGATCAAAGAAGGAACGACGCCCTCTCTCGTAATGCAGAACCCGGCGGCGAAGGTGGCGATACGAACGGCCTGCCGCAGGCTGCGGCCCTTTTGGAGATAGACGGCAAGGGCGCTGATAAAGGCGTCGCAGGCGCCAGTGTTGTCGATGGCCTGGAATTTTTCAGCCGGGAAGGATTCGGCCCATTCCGCGGTTTTCACATAACAGCCGTCGGCCCCCAGGGTGATGATCACTGTCTGGACCCCTTGCTTTAAGAAAAAGTCCGCTTTTTCTTCCAGCGTCCCCTCCGGACAGAGCAGGGTGATCTCATCCTGGTTTGGTACCAGGATATCCACATATTTTAAAAGCTCCGGCGCCAGGGAGAGACAGGAGGCCGGCTTTAATATGGTGGTGACGCCGCAGGCGCGGGCGGTCCGGCAGGCGGCCAGCACCGCGTCCGGGGGAACCTCGGTCTGCACCAGGCAGAAGCGGCCGTTTTCAAAATAGCGCCGGTTCCGGTAGATGTCTTCCTCCGACAGGGAGGCGTTGGCCCCAGCCAGGATGGAAATCAAGGAATCGCCGTCCCGCTGGACAAAAATATACGCTTTTCCCGTGACGCTCCCGGCCGTGCTTCGGACGCCACCGGTGTCGATGCCCTGCTCCCGAAGGGAGGAGTAGATGAGGTCGGCGTCCACGTCGTTTCCCACCGCGCCGATCAAAGCCACATGTCCGCCCAGCCTGGACGCGCCCACCGCCTGATTCATCCCTTTTCCCCCGGCATAAATAGCGGAGGAGGTGGTGAGGGTGGATTTTCCGGTGCTGGGCAGCCGGTCCATTTTCAGATAGGTATCGATGTTGATGCTGCCGACCACGATGATGGGCTGTGTCCTTCGCGTCAGAGGGATATCGATGGTGGCGGAGTTATCGAGGGAAGGGTGCTCGCCGAAGGGAGCGGGAGCATGGTCCGGATTCTCGATCAACGAGATCAGCTGAGCCCCCAGATGGCGTCCGAAATGAAAATGGGGGATCGTCAGGGTGGAGATTTCCGGGTAGGCGGTAAATTCCCGGGAATCATTGCGCAGGGAAACCAGCGAGACATCCCGGGGGATCTGGTAGTGGAGGGCGTTTAAATCCCGGTAAAGGCAGAGCGCCGTTTTAAAATGGGAGGAAACCACGCCGGTGACCGCATGGCGCGTGATCTTATGGATCAGGGAATCGTCCACCTCATGAAAGATCAGGCCTTCCTGATAGGGGATCCCGGATTCAAACAGGCACCGGCGGTAGCCGCTTAAAAAACGCTCGGTTCTTGTGCCGGGGGAAAGAAGGCAGGCGATTTCCGTATGGTAGCTTTGGATAAGAGCCATGGAGGCGTCGTATCCCATCCGCTCGAAATCGATGTTCAATGCGCTGTCCGCATTTGCGGAATTAAAAAGCAGGAAGGGGATCCGGGAGGCGGCGAACCGGTCGGCATAGGAAAGGCTTCGTTCGTTTAAAGGCTCCCATAAAACGCCGCTGACCCGGTGGCGGCAGAGCGCGAGGATCCCCCGCAGCTCCAGTTCTTCCTGGCCGTCGCTTTCGGTCACCAGGACGGTGTAGCCTAACTCTCTGGCCGCGCTGATGATCCCGTTTAAGGCCAGGTTGGTTTCGGCGGACCGCACCAGCACCCCGATCACAAACGGATCCGGATCGGCGCTGGCCGCGACGCCGGAGTAGGGCGTATAATTAAATTCTTTTACAATTCGCAAAACACGTTCCCGTGTTTCCGGGCTGATGCTGGCGTCTTTGTGATTCATGATCTTTGAGACGGTAGAGATGGAGACGCCGGCCAAAGCCGCGATTTCTTTTATCGTCATATCCGATATTCCCCCTCGATGATTCCCGCTATTGGTGCGATATGTATAATATAACCGAAAACAGCGGGAAAGAAAAGAAAAAAATGAAAAGGCCATTGACAAAGACAGGCAATAATGCTATGCTTTTCTCACAAGGAAAAAGGTTTAGGAAAATGTTTTCTCAACAATATGCACAAGAGCGTTGGTAAAACAATTTTCCTGACAAACAACTTCAATTAAGGAGGAAAATTATGAAGAAAAAATTGAGTGTATTGCTCGCGGCCGGCCTTTGCCTGGGTCTGACTGCCTGCAGCAGCGGCGCAGAAGAGACAACGGCGGCTGCGGAGACCACAGCGGCGGCTGCGGAAGAGACGACGGCAGCGGCTGCGGAAGAGACTGAAGCAGCAGAAGCAGAGACGGAGGCCGCAGAGGCTGAGGCCAGCGGCGATCCCATCAGCGTTTGCATCGTTTATACAGGAAACCTGGGCGACAAGAGCTACAACGATTCCTGTAACGAAGGCGCACAGCGCGCGATCGAGGACTTCGGAATCGAGTTAAGAAGCCTTGAGGGAACAACGGCGGCCGAGTGGGAAGCAAACCTGGTTGCAGCCTGCGAAGAGGGCTATGACCTGATCATCGGCGCTTCCTCCAATATCGCGGACTACATCGTTGAGCATGGCCCCAACTATCCGGATACCAAATTCGCGGTTATCGATACGACGGTTGACCTTCCCAACGTACAGTCCATCAGCTTCGCACAGAACCAGGGTTCCTTCCTGGCAGGCGCGGCAGCTGCAATGTTCACAGAGAAGACCGATATCGAGGGCGTAAATGAAGACGCCATCATCGGATGGGTAGGCGGAATGGATATCCCGGTTCTTCATGACTTCTATACCGGATATGAGCAGGGCGCCAAGTACATCAACCCGGATATCACGATCCTTCAGGCATTTGCCGGAAACTGGTCTGACCCGTTAAGAGGAAAAGAGCTGACTCTCGCTCAGTACGAGCAGGGCGCTGATATCGTTATGAACGTAGCGTCCGGTACCGGCGCGGGCGTTCTTGAGGGCGCGAAGGAAGCCGGCAAGTATGCCATCGGCGTAGACTTGAACCAGGATGCGGATCAGCCCGGTTCTGTTCTGACCTCCATGGTAAAACGTGTTGACAATGCGTGCTACCTGGTTATCGAGTCTGTTGTAAACGGAACCTTTGAGGGCGGCTCCACCAGATATCTGGATCTGGAAGCAGGCGGCGTAAGCCTGACCGATTTCTCCGTTATGAGAGAAGCTCTCGGCGATAAGTTCCCGGAGGATATCGTAGAGAAGTGTAACGAGCTGGCTGAGCAGATCATCGCCGGCGAGATCGTTGTAGAAAACTATGAAGGATTTGGTCCTGAAGCATAACCTGCAATGAGCTGACGAAGGAACAGGGATCTGTCAGATCCCTGTTCTTTTTTAAGAGAGGGTGAGCAAATGAGTGAATATGTAGTTGAGATGAGGGATATCGTCAAGACCTTCGGAGAGGTCCAGGCGGTAAAGAATGGGGAGTTCACCCTGAAAAAGGGCGAGATCCATTCTCTGATCGGCGAGAACGGAGCCGGAAAATCCACGATGATGAAGCTCCTTTATGGAATGTATCCCATTGACAGCGGCGAGATCATCGTCAAAGGGGAGAAGATGACGGCTCTGGACCCGAAGATCGCGATTAACCATGGGATCGGAATGGTTCATCAGGAATTCATGCTGGTCAATGAACTGACGGTCCTGGAAAATATCATTCTTGGCTTTGAGCCGACAAAGGGATTTACCATTGACTTTGACAAGGCCAGAAAAGAGGTCCAGCAGTATATTGACGAGTATGATATGGAGGTCCAGCTGGATAAGAAAATCAGCCAGATCTCTGTAGGCGAGGCTCAGCGTGTTGAGATCATCAAGACTCTGATGCGCGGCGCCGACGTGATTATTCTGGATGAGCCGACGGCTGTTTTAACGCCTCAGGAAGCGAGACGCCTGTTTGAAATCTTAAATAACTTAAGAGAAGGCGGAAAGTCCCTGGTATTTATTTCCCACAAATTAAACGAGGTTATGGAGATTTCCGACCGGATCTCGGTAATGCGTCAGGGAAATTACATGGGAACCGTGGAGAAAAAGGATACGTCTCCGTTAGACTTGACAAAGCGGATGATCGGCCGCGAGGTATTCCTGGATATTGATAAATCCTACGAAAAGGCCGGCGACACGATCCTTGAAGTAAAGGATATCTGGGTGCCCAGCGGAAAGGAAACCTCCAAGATCCGCGGAATGTCCTTAAGCGTTCGGGAAGGCGAGATCGTAGGGATTGCCGGTATCGACGGAAACGGACAGAGCGAGCTGATCGAAGCCATCACCGGACTGAGAAGGGTAGAGAAGGGCTCCGTGATCGTAAACGGCAAGGATGTTACCAACTTAAGCCCGCGCAAGGTGCGGCAGGCGGGACTGGCCCATATTCCGGAGGACAGAAACCGGATGGGATTAAACCGTTCTCTTTCCATCGTTGACAATCTGGTGGCGGTCCGTCTGGACGAAGCGCCTTTTACGAAAGGAAAGATCCTAGATAAGAAGGCGCAGGACGAATACGCGGAGGATATGGTAAAGCAGTTTGATATCCGTCCTACGGACTATAATCTTCCAACCTCCTCCTTATCAGGCGGAAACGCCCAGAAGGTGGTTGTCGCCCGTGAGGTTTCCATGAAAAAGAAGCTTCTGGTGGCTTCCCAGCCGACCCGAGGCGTGGATATCGGAGCCATCGAGCTGATCCGGAACACGCTGGAGAAGGCGAAAAAAGAAGGCGCCGGCGTTCTTCTGGTATCTGCGGAGCTGGAGGAGATCATTTCGCTGTCCGACCGGATCGTGGTTATCCATGAAGGAAAGATCACCGGCGAGATGATGGCCAGCGAGGCCAATGAAAACAATCTGGGCCTCCTGATGATGGGCGGCGAGCAGAAGAGAAAGGAGAGTGAAGCAGCGGTATGAGTAAGGCGAGAGAAGGATTCTTAAGAGTCATACTGACGATGGTGGTAGCCCTTGCCATCGGCGCGCTTCTGATCATAGGAATCGGGGAGAACCCCATCAGTGCTTACGGCGCGCTTTTGCAGGGCGCTTTTGACGGAAAATTCCGTCTTGGAACGACCTTAGCCGGCTTTACGCCCCTTCTTCTGACCTCCACGGCGTTTGCCATCGCCGCGAAGGCAGGCGCTTTCAACGTCGGCGTTGAAGGCGAGGTGTTCCTGGGAGGCATCGTGGCGGCTTACATCGGAATTAACTGGACGTTTCTTCCGAAACCGCTGCTTGTGATCGCCTGCTTTTTGGGCGCTATGGCCGTTGCGGCGGCATGGGCGTTCATTCCGGCGGTCTTAAAGGCTTATTATGATGTCAGCGAGGTCTGCGTAACGATCTTAATGAATACAGTAGCGCTGCATATTACCTCCTATCTGGTCAGCGGCCCCATGAGCGCTGGAACGGCAAACGCCCAGACGCTCCCGGTAACCGTGACCCTGTACCAGTTTATGACACCCAGCAGCGCCAACGTGGGAATGTTCATCGCGATCGCTGCGGTGATCGCCGTGATCTTCATGCTTTATAAAACCAGCTGGGGCTATAAGATCCGGACGGTGGGCGGAAATCCCAGCCATGCGGACTACGTGGGAATCAGCTCCAAGAAGGTGTTTATTGGCGCCATGATGTTATCCGGAATGTTAGGCGGTATGGCCGGCTGCATCGAGGTTCTCGGCGTCCATGGATATTTCCTCAACAACTTCGCGACGAATCTGGGAAGCAACGGAATGCTGGCGGCCCTGATTGTAAAGAATAATATGTTCGCGACTCCGTTTATGGCCTTCTTCCTGGCGGTTTTAAGCTCAGGCGGAATGGGCATGCAGCAGATGACCGGCGTGCCGAAGGCGTTAGTCGATACCATCGCTGCCGTGTTCATTATCATCGCTACGATGGAGACCTTGTTTACCTTTAAGAAGAGAAGAGACGTCCGCCTTGCGGCGAAGAAGGAAAAGGAGGGACAGTCATGAGTGCAGTCATTAACAATATGGATAAGATCTTTAACTTATCCCTGGTTTATGCGACGTTCCGTTCCGCATCTCCGATCATATTTGCCGCTCTGTGCGCCGCGATTACCCAGCAGGCGAATATTCTGAACGTTGGTACAGAAGGTATTATGCTGGTAGGCGCTTTTACGGCGGTAGCGGTCAGCTATTTTTCCGGAAGCTGGATCCTGGGCGTGGGCGCGGCCATGCTTGCCGGCGCGCTGATTGCAATGATCATCGGCGTAGGACATGTAAAATATAAAGCGGATAACTGCGCCATCGGTATGGGTATCAACATGCTGGCGCTGGCGATCACAAAATTCCTTTTGAATGTTGTTTTCAATACCAACGGTTCCTTTACAAGCCCGGATATCGACCCGATCCCGCGGGTACATTTAAGCTTCCTTGAGGGGATCCCGGTCGTAAACGATCTTTTGAACGACTGGAGCTTGATGGAATGGTTCGTGATCGTCTTGATCATTATCCTGCAGTTCTTGTTCTACAAGACGGTCTGGGGCTTAAGGCTCCGGGCGGTGGGACAGTTTGAGGAAGCCGCGAAAACGGCCGGTATCAAGGTCAACGCGGTGAAGTACCAGGCGATCTTTATCGCCGGCCTCATCGGCGGACTGGCCGGAGCCCATCTGTCCCTGGGCTACAGCACCCAGTTTACAGAGAACATGACCAGTAACCGTGGTTTCATGGGCGTTGCCGCCATGTACTTCGGCGGAGCCAACCCGGTATTCACCGCCCTGGGCTGCCTGCTGTTCGGTTTTGCCGACTCGGTGGGTTCCAGACTCCAGGCTTACGGCATCCCGTCCCAGTTCGTATTGATGATGCCGTATATCGTGACGGTCGTGGTGCTGTCTATCTCTATGATCGTAAAGCTTTCGATGAGCAAAAAGCGTCAGTCTTCCCTGACGTAGGAGCAGCCGGCTGATCTTTGCGGATGAAGCCGATGCTGAGCAGGAGGGCCGAAAGACCGGCGTTTCCGGCTCCTGCAGTATAAAAAGGAGAATAAATATGGATAAGAGAAAAATCATTCTGGACTGTGATCCCGGCCATGACGACGCGGTCGCCATTACGCTGGCGGGAATTAACGAGAAGATCGACCTTCTGGGAATTACGGTAGTTGCCGGAAACCAGACGCTTGAGAAGACGTCGGTGAACGCCTTGAACGTATGCCAGTGCCTGGGATTGGATGTGCCGGTGTACGCGGGATGCGGACGCCCGATGATCCGGGAGAAAATGGTGGCTGCCGATATCCACGGCGAGACAGGCTTGGACGGCCCGGTATTTGAGCCGCTGACGAAAAAGCTGGAGGATCAGCATGCGGTTCTTTATATGATCGATACGCTGATGAAATCCGACGGCGATATTACGGTGGTTACGACGGGACCGATGACAAATCTGGGAATGGCGATGCGTCTGGAGCCGGCGATCATCCCGAAGATCCAGGAGATCGTCCTCATGGGCGGCGCTTATACCAACGGAAACGTGACGCCGGCTGCCGAGTTTAATATTATCGCCGACGCCGACGCCGCTTATGTCGCCTTTACCAGCGGACGGCCCATTACGATGGTGGGTCTGGATGTGACGAGAAAGGCGCTCTGCTATCCGTCGATCGTGGAGCGGATGGATAAGATCGGCAACAAGGCCTCCAAGCTGTTCGTGGATCTGATGAAGCATTTCTGCGCCAGCCAGAAGGCGGTATTCGGATGGGAGGGAGGCCCCCTTCATGACCCGATCACCATTGCTTATCTGATCGATCCTACCGTCTTAAAGACGAAGCCCATGCACGCGGAGATCGATATCCGCGGCACCCAATCCTACGGCAGAACCAACTGCGACTACTTCGGATATCAGAAGAAGGAACCCAACGCCAATGTGGGAATCGACATCGACGTAGAGAAGTTCTGGGATCTGGTGGAGGACAATTTGAGAAAATACAGCTAGGCTGATGCAGAAATGAATACGAAATGCCTCTGGCAGACTAGAAAGGAGGATTTCTGAAAGACAGACTATGGACAGACTGAAGGAAGTATTAGACCAAAAGAAAGAAACCTATATTGAACGGCTGAAGGAGCTGATCGCCATCGATACTCATGACATCGGCCATGGGATCAGCGGCGGCTTGGAGAAGGAGGGCCAGGACTATCTGGTCCGGCTCCTGGAGGCCATGGGCGCCGACGAAATCACCAAGGATCCCATGGACGAGGCGGTGATCCGGGAGTGCCTTGAAAAGCATCAGGAGGGCAACCTGGGCCACGATCAGACGGACCGTTACAATGTTTACGCCACGTTTAAAGGGAAAAAAGGCGGAAAAAGCCTTTTATTCAACAGTCACATCGACGTAATGCCGGCGGACGAGACGGATGAGTGGACAACGCCGCCCTTTGAGCCGTCCATCCGGGATGGAAAAATGTACGGCCGGGGAACGGCGGACATGAAGGGCGGCCTGATGGCGTCCGTTATGGCGGTTCAGCTTTTAAAGGACGCGGGCATGGAGCTTCCGGGAGACGTGGTGATCACCTCCGTATGCGACGAAGAGGGCGGCGGAAACGGTTCCATGCAGGCGGTGATGCGGGGCTTAAAGGCGGACGGCGTCGTCAACTGCGAGGGTTCCTCCGACGAACTGATCTTAGCGCATATGGGATGGGTGTTCTTCAAGGTGGATTTTGAAGGAAAAGCCTGCCATTCCGGCGGAAAGAAAAACGGGGTCAGCGCCATTGACAAAGCGATCAAGGTGATCCAGGCGCTAAACGAGATGGAGCATCGGTGGCTTCTGGAGTATAAGCATCCCCTGCTTCCGGCGCCGAATCTCAACGTGGGCGTGATCCAGGGCGGAAGCGCCGGTTCGACGGTACCGGGAGACTGCAGCTTTTCCACCTGCGTACACTTTGTTCCCGGCCTGATGACCCATGACCAGGTGGTGCGGGAGTTTACGGATACGGTCAACCGGACGGCGAAGGCGGATCCCTGGATGGAAGAGCATCCGCCGAAGATTACCATGTACCAGGCCGGAAACGGCTTCGAGATGGATCCGGATCATGAATTTGTTTCCGTATTCCGGGAGGCTTATAAGGAGTCCCGCGGAAAAGAGGTAACGATCGTCGGTTCCCCGTCGGGATGTGATTCCAGGCTTTGGAGAAACATCGCCGGCTGTCCTACGATCCAGTTTGGCCCCGGAAACCTGGCCCAGTGCCACGCGGTGGACGAGTGGGTAGACCTGGAGGATTATCTCCAGTCGATTTTAATCTATGCGAATCTGATCCTCAAATGGGGAGAGCAAAAATAAGGAGGAGAAAAACGAATGAGCGAGAAGAAAAAAGTCCTGCTTGCAGGAGAATCCTGGATGAGCTTTACGACGCATGTAAAGGGATTTGATACCTTTTATACCTCTGTTTATGAAACGGGAGAGAAGTTTTTAAAGGCGGCGCTGGAAGAGGGCGGCTATGATTTTACGTTCCTTCCCAACCATCTGGCAATGGAGGAGTTCCCCTTTAAGATGGAAGAGCTGAAGCAGTATGACCTTCTGGTGCTTTCCGATATCGGCGCCAACACCCTGCTGCTTCCGGGAGCCACCTTTACCAGAAGCGAGATGATGCCCAACCGCTGCAACCTGATCCGCGATTATGTGCTGGAGGGCGGCGCGCTTTTGATGGTAGGCGGCTATATGACCTTCTCCGGAATCGACGGAAAGGGCAAATGGCAGGATACGGCGGTGCAGGAGGTTCTTCCGGTGCAGGTGCTTTCCACCGACGACCGGATGGAGCACTGCGAGGGAATCCGCCCGGTTACGGTAAAGCAGCATGAGATTTTAGAGGGACTTGGCGAGTGGCCGAGAATCCTTGGATACAATAAGACGATCTTAAGAGATGGAGCTGAGCTTCTGGCTGAGGTAGAGGGCAATCCGTTTATCGCTGTCGGCGAGTACGGAAAGGGCCGTTCCGCCGTGTTTACCACCGACTGCGCTCCCCACTGGGCTCCGCCGGAATTCTGCAGCTGGGAGGGCTACAATAAGCTGTTCCAGAACATGGCAAAATGGCTGACGAACAAATAGGAAAAATCGAGGAAAAGCAGAAGGAAAGGCAGAAGGAAAGGCGGTGATCCCATGAATGGGAATGCGCTGGAGCTTTTAAAACAGATTTTAGAGATTCCGTCGGTAAACTCTCAGGATAATGAGGGAGCCGTTGCGGAATTCCTGGCAGATTATTTTAAGGAGCATGGCGTCCAGGCGGAGGTTCAGAAGATCGACGATACCCATGCGAATGTGATCGCGTTCGTTCCCGGTAAAAACCGGGAGCGGACCATGATCTGGAACGGCCATCTGGATACGGTGCCCTATGGAAGCCTTAAGGAATGGCAGACGGATCCGGCAAAGACAAAAGAACTGGACGGAAAGCTTTATGCCAGAGGCTCGTCGGATATGAAGAGCGGCCTTGCGGCCATGGCTTACGCCCTGTGCCATCTGGACGGAGAGCCGGCCTGCAATATCCAGTTTTTAGGGACCTGCGATGAGGAAAAAGGCGGTCTTGGCGCCGAGATGGCGTTAAAGGACGGGAAAATGGCCGATGGAAAGTGGATCCTGGTGGGCGAACCGACGGGAATGCGGCTGGGGATCGCTCAAAAGGGCTGCTTATGGCTGGAAATTTCGGCGAAAGGGTTTACCAGCCACGGTGCGTACCCCAAGGAAGGCGCCAACGCGGTTTTCTGCGCCGTAAGGATCGCGGATCAGGTAAAGGCGTTTGTGGAGCAGACGGAGCATTCGCTGCTGGGCTCCTCCACCGCGCAGATCACGATGATCGACGGCGGAGTCGCCAACAATATGACGCCGGATCAGTGCCGGGTGGTGATGGATATCCGGATGGTCCCGGGGCTTACCTCGGAACAGGTCGTTGCCAAAGCGAAAGAGGCGCTGGCCCAGCTCCAGAAGGAGGATCCCCGTTTTGACGCGTCTTTTTGTGCGCTGAACGACCGGAGAGCCATTGAGATCGACGCCGGCCATCCGATGACGGAAGGCCTGGGGCGGCAGATAAAAGAGGCTGGATACGAGGGCGCGCTGCTGGGCTTGAACTTCTTTACCGACGCTTCGGTCCTGGACCGGAAGGGAGAACGCGATATCCTGCTGTTCGGGCCGGGCGAGCCGTCTATGGCGCATCAGCCCAACGAATATGTGGAGATCAAAAAATATGAGGATGCCATCAGGATCTTGCAGAACTTTGCAAAGGAATGCGGGCAGGAATAGGCGGGAATGATGAGAGTATTATGTTTTGGCTCATTAAATATTGACTATACGTACCGCGTGGATCACTTCGTAAGAAAAGGAGAAACGCTGTCTTCCGATTCCCTGCAGGTCTTTTCCGGCGGAAAGGGGTTAAACCAGTCCATCGCCCTGGCAAAGGCGGGCGCGTCTACCTACATTGCCGGAGCCGTTGGAAAGGACGGAGGCTTCCTTTTGGACATGCTTCGGTCGGCCGGCGTGGATACCTCCAATGTGGAGGTCCTGCCGGACGTCCGGACGGGGAACGCGATCATCCAGAATGACAAAGAGGGAGACAACTGCATCCTGCTTTACGGCGGCGCCAACCAGGCCATCACCAGGGAGCAGATCGACGAAGTGCTTTCCAAATTCCAGGAGGGGGAATTCTTGATCCTGCAGAACGAGATCAACGAACTTCCCTATCTGGTGGAAAAGGCTCACGAGCGGGGGATGCGGATCGTTTTAAACCCGTCTCCGATGGATGAAAAGATCTTCGCTCTTCCGCTGGAGCTGATCGACTATTTCCTTTTGAATGAGACGGAGGCGGCAGAGCTGTTAAAGCACGACGGCCATTCGGAGACGGACGATATGGACGCGCTGGCGGACACGCTGGCAAAGCGGTTCCCCAAGGCGTCGATCGTTCTCACCATCGGAAGCGACGGCGCGATCTTTACCAACGGAACAAAGAAATTCAGGCAGCCCAGCTTCCCGGTAAAGGCGGTGGATACGACGGCGGCCGGGGATACCTTCAGCGGCTATTTTATCGCCAGGATCCTGGAGGGCTCCTCCGAGGAACAGGCCATGGAAATGGCGGCGCGGGCGGCCTCCATCGCGGTTACCAGACGCGGCGCGGCGCCTTCGATCCCGGAGCGGAAGGAAGTCGAGGCGGCGGGCCGCTCTGGAATTGCTTGACAAAGCGGAAAAGCCATATTAAAATGAGAAAGAAAGAACGGCTGAAAGCTCTGATTTCGTAAGGAATTGGAGCTTTTTGGCTATTGACGCCGGCCGTTTGCGAAAGGAGCTTTTCCGTGTACGATTTTACGAGCCGTGTCCGCTACAGCGAAACGGACGCAGACGCCAAACTTTCCCTGACGGGGATCATGAATTATTTTCAAGACTGTTCTACCTTTCATTCCGAAGACTCCGGCGTCGGAGTCTCCTATTATGAACGGGAAAAGAAGGCGTGGCTTTTGTCTTCCTGGCAGATCGTGATCGAGAGGCGGCCGGTTTTGGGCGAACCGATCCGGATCGCGACCTGGCCCTATGAAATTAAGGGAATTTACGGTCTGCGGAATTTTGCCATGTATGATAAGGATGGAAAGTTCCTTGTAAAGGCGAACTCCTGCTGGTTTCTCCTGGATCTGCAGACGGGACGGCCCCTGCGGGTTACGAGGGAGGATCTTCTGCCCTATGGAGGGGACGAGCCGCGGCTGGAGATGGATTACGCGCCGAGAAAAATCGCGCTTCCGGATGGGATGAAGGAGGCGGGGCGGTTTTCGGTGCTGCGCCACCAGATCGACACCAATCATCATATGAACAACGCCCAGTATGTGGATATGGCGAGAGAGGTCCTGCCGGAACAGGCGGAAATCGGGGAAATCCGTGCGGAATATAAGAAGGCCGCCGTTCTGGGGGATGAGGTGAGGATCCTTTTGGGAGAAACGGACAGCGGCTGGGCCTGCTCCTTATGCGCCGAAGGTGGAGACGTATATGCCAATGTGGAGCTTCGGAGGAAATAAGGAAGAGGAAGAGCCTAGATGAGCGGAGGATAAGATGGAGATAGGAAAGATCCAGACTCTGGAAGTCGTAAGAGAGAAGGATTTCGGCGTATTCCTGGCAGAACCGGGAAAGAAAAGAGACGGAAGGGAAGACAGCGTGCTGCTTCCTAAAAAACAGGTTCCGGAGGGGACGAAGATCGGGGACTGCCTGGAGGTGTTCCTTTATAAGGATTCGGAGGACCGGATGATCGCAACCACCCGGACGCCCAAGGTGACGGTCGGCAGTACGGCTGTGCTGGAGGTGAAGGAGGTTTCCGCCATCGGAGCCTTTTTGGATCTGGGGCTGGAACGGGATGTGCTTTTGCCGTTCCGCGAGCAGCTTTACCCCTTAAAGGCGGGGGATTCCTGCCTGGCGGCTCTTTATGTGGACAAAAGCGGCCGTCTGGCGGCGACGATGAAGGTTTACCCGTATTTATCCTGCGTTTCCCCCTACCATACGGGAGACGAGGCGGAGGGGATCGTATTTGAGATCAACCCGGATATGGGGGCGTTTGTGGCGGTGGACGGAAGATTCCACGGCATGATTCCCAAGCGGGAGCTGTTTATGAACCTAAAGCCCGGCGACCGGCTCCATGTGCGGGTAACAAGGGTGCGCCAGGATGGAAAGCTGGATCTGAGCGCAAGAGACAAAGCCTACCATCAGATCAACGCTGATTCGGATCTTGTGCTGGAAGGGATCAAAAAGCATGGAGGCCGTCTTCCTTTTACGGATAAGGCGGACCCGCAGGTGATCGCCAAGGAGTTTTCCCTCAGCAAAAACGCGTTTAAGCGGGCGGTAGGCCGTTTGCTAAAAGAAGGAAAGATCGAGATCACCGATCAGAACATTATTTTCGTGGAAAAGCCGGTAAAACGGCTGAAAAAATAAAGATATGGAGGAAATGAACATGAAAAAAGTAATCAGCACCACCAATGCTCCGGCAGCAATCGGCCCCTATTCCCAGGCGATCGAAGCCAACGGTTTCGTATTCGCTTCCGGCCAGATCCCGGTAAATCCGGCGACTGGAGAGATCCCGGCTGGTATTGAGGCTCAGGCGGAGCAGGTTATGACCAACATGAAGAATCTCCTGGAGGCGGCTGGAACCTCGATGGAGAATGTGGTAAAGACGACCGTGTTCATTAAGAGCATGGATGACTTTGCGACGATCAACGGAATCTATTCCAAGTATTTTGAAAAGGACTGCCCGGCAAGATCCTGCGTGGAGATTTCCCGGCTGCCCAAGGATGTGCTTCTTGAGATGGAGGCCATTGCGGTTAAGTAAGAAATAGAATACGGTCTGAATGATAAAACGGAGCGCTTTCCCAAACCGGAATCCCGGAGGGAGGGCGCTCCGTCATTTTAAACAAAGAATCAGAGAATGGAAAATGTTTTTCATACAAATAGGGGGGATTTTCCCGGAGAATCCAGGCGTCCTCGGTAAAATAACAGAAAAGAGGAGAATATTTTGTTTATTTGCAATATGGAAAATTGCGGCCGATTTGTGTATGATTAGTAAAAATGATTCTTGACGTTTTCGCTTGGCGGTACAGAGGGATACAGGAGGAAGCTATGCCGGGTTTAGAGTTAAAAAACATCAGTAAAAGCTATCAAAACGGACGAAAAGTGATCAGGGATTTCAGCCTTGTGGTGGAAGGCGGCGAGTTTGTGATCCTGGCGGGCCCGGAGGGCTGCGGAAAAACGACGCTTCTTCGGATGATCGCCGGTTTGGAGGAGATCACCTCCGGGACGCTTTTGATCGACGGAGAGGATATGACCCACGCGGAGCCCAGGGAGCGAAAATTGGCGATGCTGTTTCAGAACGGCGTGCTTTATCCGGGGATGAGCGTGGAGGAAAATCTGACCTTTGCTTTGAGCATGCAGCGGCTTTCCCAGAGCGAGATCGATGAGCGGCTGAAAGAAACGGTGTCTTTGCTTTCCCTGGAATCGATCCTTTCCTCTATGCCGGACCAGCTGACAAAGGCGGAGACGTACCGGGCGCTCTTGGGCCGCGCGCTGATCCGCCGTCCGGAGATCCTTCTCTTAGACCGCGCCATGTCCGGGGCCGAGGAGGAGTTCGCCGGAGGAATGCTTAAGGAATTCCGGCAGATCCATGAACAGACCGGCATTACGGTGATCTACGCAACGGACCGCGAGGATACGGTCCGGATGCCGGGAACGCGGCTGGTGGTCATGAACGAGGGGATGATCTGCCAGGAGGGAGAACCCGGCGAGATCTATGAAAATCCCAGCTGCTGTTTCGCCGCCTGCTTCGTGGGGCGTCCGCCTATGAATCTGCTGCCGGCGTCCGCGGCCCTGGAAAACGGCCGCGTCCGGCTTTCGTTTCCGGGCGGCAGCCTGCTTCTTTTAAAAGAGGCGGGAGCGCTTTTGGAGCAAAAGGGATATATCGGAAAAGAGATCATCATGGGGATCCGTCCGGGAGATATGAGGCTCTTGGCGGAGCGGGAAACGGAAAAAGACGCGGGAGACGGAGAAATCCGGGGCGAATTCCTGGAAACAGAGGACTGCGGAGGCCGGACCTATATCCGTTTCCAGACCGGGGAGTATGAGACGGTTGGCCTGGCCGGAGCGCTTCTGCCGGAGGCTGCGGGGGAGACGGTCCGTTTTTCCATGGCGGCGGACAAAGTTTATCTCTTTGACCGGGAGACAAAGGAAGCGATCGGAGCGGCTTAACGTATTTTTGTGAAAAAATACAAAAAATTCCTTTCCTTTTTCGTGACTTTGCATTAAAATGAAAATAGGGCGAAAATGTTTCAAAGCTTGCCCGCTTACGTGCATGAGTCCAAATATGCGAAGAAGGAGAGGACGCTATGATTTCAAATCAGATACTACAGTCGAATGTCGAGGGGCTTAAAGAAATTACACGGATCGATCTTTGCGTCTGCGATGTGGAAGGCAAGGTGCTTGCTTCTACCTTTGAAGGCGCGGAAGAGTATGAAAGCTCCGTCCTTGCGTTTGCAGATTCTCCGGCTGAGAGCCAGCTGATTTCCGGCTATCAGTTTTTTAAGGTTTTTGACGAGCATCAATTGGAATATATCCTGCTGGCGAAGGGCGCCAGCGACGACGTTTATATGGTGGGAAAGCTGGCGGCTTTCCAGATCCAGAACCTGCTGGTTGCCTATAAGGAACGGTTCGACAAGGATAATTTCATAAAGAACCTGCTTCTGGATAATCTGCTGCTGGTGGATATTTATAACCGCGCGAAAAAGCTTCATATTGAAACCAATGTGAAGCGGGTTGTTTTCCTGATCGAGACGAGAAACGAGAAGGATTCCAACGCGCTGGAGACCGTGCGCAGCCTGTTCTCCGCGAGGACGAAGGACTTTATTACGGCTGTAGATGAAAAGAATATTATCCTTGTGCGGGAGGTCCGTCCGGGCGAAACCTACGAAGATCTGGAAAAAACGGCGAATATGATCCTGGATATGCTCAATACGGAGGCGATGTCTAAGGTCCATATCGCCCTGGGAACCATCGTAAACGAGATCAAGGATGTATCCCGCTCTTATAAAGAAGCGAAGATGGCGCTGGATGTTGGAAAGATCTTCTACAGCAGCAAGAACGTGGTCGCCTTCTCCAGCCTGGGGATCGGCCGCCTGATCTATCAGCTGCCGCTGCCGCTTTGCCGGATGTTTATCAAAGAGATCTTTGACGGGAAGAATCCGGATGAATTTGACGAAGAAACACTGACGACGATCAACAAGTTCTTTGAGAACAGCTTAAACGTGTCGGAAACCTCAAGACAGCTTTATATTCACAGGAATACGCTGGTTTACCGTCTGGATAAGCTTCAAAAGAGCACGGGACTGGATCTTCGGGTCTTTGAGGACGCGATCACCTTCAAGATCGCCCTGATGGTTGTGGAATACATGAAATATATGGAGAATCTGGATTATTAATTTACTATGATAGAAATAAAGAATCTGACGAAAACTTATGAGAAGAGCAGCCGGGCGCTGAAAAATGTAAACATTACCATCGAGGATGGAGAGTTCGTATTTGTAACGGGCCGGAGCGGATCCGGGAAATCGACCCTGATGAAGATTCTTCTGAAGGAAGTGGAGCCCACCTCCGGCCGCGTGATCGTAAACGATATGGATCTGGGGAAAATGCCCAGAAGCTATGTACCCAAATACCGCAGGCGTCTGGGCGTGGTGTTCCAGGATTTCCGTCTTTTAAAGGATAAGACGGTTTATGAAAACGTCGCCTTCGCCCAGCGGGTGATCGGCATTTCCAGCCGGAGGATCCGGGAGTCGGTTCCTCAGATGTTAAAAATGGTAGGGCTGTCTTCAAAATACAAGTCTTTCCCCCGCCAGCTTTCGGGCGGCGAGCAGCAGCGGGTGGCGATTGCCCGGGCGCTGATCAATAAACCGGAGGTGCTTCTGGCGGATGAGCCTACGGGAAATCTGGATCCGCAGAACGCGATGGAGATTATGCGTCTTTTGGATGAGATCAACCGTCAGGGAACGACGGTGATCGTAGTCACCCACAGCCGGGATCTGGTAAATACGATGCAGAAGCGAGTAATTACCATCGAAAAAGGCGTGGTTGTAAGCGACGAAGAGGAGAGCGGATACCTGTTATGAGAATTAGTACGTTTTGGTTTTGCCTAAAAGAGGGCTTTATAAATATGTGCAGAAATGTTTGGTTTTCTCTGGCATCGACAGCAATTGTTTCTGCATGTATTTTTTTGTTCTGTGTATTTTTTTCGATTATTACCAACATTGAATATATGGTGACCATGGCGGAAACGACCATGGGCATTACGGTGTTCTTTGACGAGGATCTTTCGGAAGCGGAGATCCAGGCGCTGGGAGAGCAGATCAAGTCGGATAAGGCGAGCCTGATCAAAGATATGAACTTTATTTCGGCTTCCGAGGCATGGAACAGCTTCCAGACCGACTACTTCGGCGAAGAGGCGGATCTGGCGGAGGGCTTCGCGGAGGATAATCCGCTGGCGGGTTCGGCTTCTTACGAAATCTTTTTAAAGAACATTTCCAGCCAGGACGATATGGTGAAGTATCTGGAGACCCTTAACGGCGTGAGAAAGGTAAACTATTCCAGCACGGCGGCTGCCGGGCTTACCAGCTTTAACCGGATCTTGGCGATGCTGTTTGGAGCGATCATTATCATGCTGTTGGCGGTGGCGGTGTTCCTGATCAGCAATACGATCTCGGTCGCGGCGGAGTTCCGCAAAAATGAGAATAAGATCATGCGCCTCATCGGGGCTACGAATTTCATGATACGGGCGCCCTTTGTGGTGGAAGGAATGATGATCGGTCTTGTCGGAGCGGCGATCCCGCTGGCGGCGATGTACTTTCTTTATCTGAACACGGTGGAATATGTGACGGAGAAATTCCGCCTTCTGTCCGGTCTGATCCGGTTTTTGCCGGTGGGCCAGGTTTATCCGGAGATGGCGGCGATCTCTTTGGCGCTGGGCGGCGGACTGGGCTTTATCGTCAGCTTTATGACGATCCGCAAGCATCTTAGAGTGTAATGTATGAATCCGGGATAAAATGGATAAAATAGGATAAATCGCAGAAGAAGAACAGGAGAAAATGGTTTGGAAGACAGAGAAGGAAAAAATAAATTCTGGAAAGGGATTCTCATTGGAGCGCTGGCAACAGCGCTCTTTGGACTGATTGCCGTTACGGCGGCCGCCGGGATCTGGATCATGGGGCGGATGACCGCCAATCAGCTGGGAGCGGCGAGTCTTGCGGAAAACGAGAATGGGGACGGCGGCGAGGAAGGGACGGAATCGCCGGAGACTCTCGATATGTCCCGGATCGGGACTAAGCTTACGTATATGGAGAGTCTTGTGAATGAATATTTTCTGTTTGACGAAGAGGAAGAAGAGGAGGAAGGAACGGGATACAGCGCGGAGGACTGGATTTATGCCGGCTATATGTTCTCGCTGAACGACCCATATTCTTCTTATTATAATGCGGAGGAATTCGCCAGCCTCTCGGAGGAAACCGAGGGGGAATACTGCGGTATCGGCGTTCAGGTCAGCCAGAATGTCTATACGGGCCTGATCACGGTGGTGAAGGTATTTAAAGATTCTCCGGCTGAGGAGGCGGGGATGCTTCCGGGGGACTATCTCTATAAGGTGGAGGATCTGGAGGCGACCGGAGAGGATCTGAGCATCCTGGTAAGCGACCATATTAAAGGCGAAGAAGGAACGACGGTCCATCTTACGGTGTACCGGGAATCCACCGGAGAGTACGTGGAGATGGATGTGGAACGGCGTATGGTGGAGAATCCGACGGTGGAATACGAGATGCTGGAGCAGAAGCTGGGCTATATCGCCCTTTCCTCCTTCGAGGAGGTTTCTTCCGAGCAGTTTATTACAGCGGTGGATGATCTGGAGGACCAGGGAATGGAGGGACTGATCATCGACCTGCGAAACAACGGCGGCGGCGTCACCCAGGCGGCGGAGGATATCGCGGATTATATCCTGCCGGAGGGGGATACGTTGGTAAGCTTTAAGGGAAAAGGAGTTCCCGAGACGGTTTACTATTCCGACGACGGCCATTCTGTCGATGTGCCGGTGGTCGTGCTGGTAAACGGGCAGAGCGCCAGCTCCTCCGAGGTTTTGACGGGAGCGCTGAAGGACAACGACGCGGCTGTTGTAGTCGGCGAGTTGACCTTTGGAAAGGGAATTGCCCAGGGAATCTTCCCCCTTCCGGACGGAAGCGCGCTGAAGCTTACGACTTCCTATTATTATACGCCGTCGGGCGAATGCATCCATGAGATCGGAATCGAGCCGGATGTGGAAGTAAAGCTAAAGGAAGAGCTGCTGAGCATGGTGGAGATCCCCAAGGAGGAGGATAACCAGCTGCAGGCGGCGATCGACGTTCTGCTGGAAGGTGAAGAGACCGTAAAGGAACGGCTGGCCGCGGAAGCGGCCGAGAACCCGGAGACGGATCCGATGGAGGAGGCGTTCAGCTTCCCGCCGGAGGATGGAGTGGGAGAAGAGGTAACAGAGTAGATGATGAGAACAGGCTGGATCATGGATCCGGCCTGTTTTTTAGGATTATGAAAAAAGCAGGAAAAAAAGTGCTTGCATTTTCTTGCGGTTTATGGTATGTTAATGTAGCTGTGGCATGATAGCTGTGAAGCGTGAGGTTGCTGCCTTCGTGGCAGGTTTTCCGTGGAGCGAATGTCAAGTTAGGAAACTGGCGACAAGTCACTGTACCAATTAACAGCCGTTCCGGGGTAGAGGGACGGTAACAACGTGTGAGAGACAAGGATACACACGAGACCGTGTACAGTCACCGCTTGTCGTACTTCAAAAAGTGCGAAAAGGAGGCGACTTTTTTTATGGCAAGTCAGGTTATGAGAATCACATTGAAGGCATATGATCATCGTCTGATCGATCAGTCTGCCGGAAAAATCATCGAGACGGTAAAAAAGACAGGTTCTAAGGTGAGCGGACCGGTGCCGCTGCCCACGAAGAAAGAGGTTGTTACCATCTTGAGAGCTGTTCACAAGTACAAAGATTCCAGAGAACAGTTCGAGCAGAGAACTCATAAGAGACTGATCGATATCACCAGCCCGAGCCAGAAGACGGTGGACGCTCTGTCCAGACTGGAAATGCCGGCCGGCGTGTATATCGATATCAAGATGAAGCAGAAATAATCAAAGATTGTTTTTGCGGTGTTCCAACAAAAAATCCAGAATGGTTCTAATATAAAAGCAACACTTTCCTGAAAGGGAATCAACATCGCCGCGTCTGCGGCGTCATAGTGTTCCACCTATGTTGGGCTGCTCTAGGATGAACGCGCAGGAAACTGATCCGCGTTCCGCTGTAGATTAGTAACAGGAGGTAAAGAAATGAAGAAAGCGATTTTAGCGACAAAAGTCGGAATGACTCAGATCTTCAACGATGAAGGCGTTCTCGTTCCGGTAACAGTTCTTCAGGCTGGCCCGTGCGTTGTTACGCAGGTTAAGACCGAAGAAAACGACGGCTATAAGGCTGTGCAGGTTGGCTTTGTTGATAAGAGAGAAAAGCTTGTGACGAAGCCGGTAAAAGGCCATTTTGACAAGGCTGGCGTAGCTTATAAGAGATATGTACGCGAGTTCCGTTTTGAAAATGCCGAAGAGTATAACGTAAAGGATGAGATCAAGGCGGATATCTTCGCTGCAGGCGATAAAGTGGATGCAACTGCTATCTCCAAAGGTAAAGGTTTCCAGGGCGCAGTTAAGAGACTGGGACAGCACAGAGGACCGATGGCTCACGGCTCCAAGTTCCATCGTCATCAGGGTTCCAACGGTTCCGCAACGACTCCGGGCCGTGTGTTCAAGGGCAAGGGAATGCCCGGACAGATGGGTAATAAGAGAGTGACCACGCAGAATCTTGAGGTGGTTCGCGTTGATATCGAGAACAACCTGATCCTGGTGAAGGGCGCGGTACCGGGTCCGAAGAAGTCTCTGGTAACGCTGAAGGAAACAGTAAAGGCCGGCAAATAAGGCTTTTACAGGAAAGGAGGAAATAGAAAATGGCAAACGTATCCGTATTTAATATGGAAGGCAAAGAAGTTGGCACAATGGAATTAAACGATGCCGTATTCGGCGTTGAAGTGAACGAGCATCTCGTACACATGGCCGTTGTAGCGCAGCTTGCAAATAAACGTCAGGGAACACAGAAAGCAAAGACCCGTTCCGAGGTTTCTGGCGGTGGTAAGAAACCGTGGAGACAGAAGGGAACCGGTCATGCAAGACAGGGATCCACGAGAGCGCCCCAGTGGAAGGGCGGCGGCGTGGTATTTGCCCCGACTCCCAGAGATTATACGATCCGTCTGAACAAGAAGGAAAAGAGAGCCGCGTTAAAGTCCGCTCTTACCAGCAGAGTAAACGAGAACAAGTTCGTGGTAGTTGACGAGCTGAAGTTCGACGAGATCAAGACCAAGAGCTTCAAGGCGGTTATGGACAATCTGAAGGTTTCCAAGGCTCTCGTAGTGCTTGATACCAACGATCAGAACACGGTTCTTTCCGCGAGAAACCTTCCGGAGGTTAAGACCTCTCTTGTGAATACGATCAACGTATATGATATCCTGAAATACAATACAGTGGTTGCTACCAAGGCTGCTGTAGCTTCGATCGAGGAGGTGTACGCATAATGGCAAATGTACAGTATTACGACGTAATCCT
>DVFQ01000108.1 GCA_018713185.1 Candidatus Copromonas avistercoris (nom. illeg.)
GAACTCCAGCGTCGGGCGCTTTAATACGATTCCCTCTTCCATTCCCATCTTTTTCGCAAAGCTTCCGGCGGTAATATTCCGGATGATCACCTCAAGGGGAATGATCTCAACCTTCTTTACGGCCGTCTCACGATCAGACAGCTCCTCGATATAGTGGGTCGGGATTCCGTCCTTCTCGAACAGCTTGAAAATATGGTTCGTCATCCGGTTGTTGATGGCGCCCTTTCCTACGATAGTGCCCTTTTTCTGACCGTCAAAGGCGGTGGCGTCATCCTTATAGTCTACAATCAATACGTCGGGATCCTCCGTCGTATAAACCTTTTTTGCTTTTCCTTCATACAGCAATTCAACTTTCTTCATGGCTTCGCCCTTCCTTTTCTTGTGTTGCTGCGCCGATTTTAAGCGCATCGATTCCTTTCCTCAGACGGCCCGCGGCAGTCCAGAAAAAATTATAAGTCATGAGATGCGGAAAATCAAGGAAAACTTCTATGGGGCAGGAATTTTTACATCTTCACGGCAGAAACCTTTGCCATGCCGCCGCAAAATTTTCATTGGGATTCCTCGATTCTTTCATAGAACCAGAAAATGGTCCCGTCTCCCTTCTCAATGCCTACGCCGTAAACCTCTTTTCCCGCCTCTTTCGCTCCTTCCTCCGCCTGGACGCGAAAGGTTTCCTCCATTGTATTCCGCCTTATGTAGCAGACCGCAAACCCCGCGGCCCCCAAAACCGCCAAAAGCCTGAAAAGCCATAACAGGCGGCTTTTCGCTCGTTCTCTTTGGTATCTATGCCGCCACGGGTGGCGCGGCCGATACACATAACGGATAGGATCGCCTCCTTTTTCTATAGGATCAGTATAAGCGTTCTCACAAGGGAAGTCAACAAACTCCACGATAATCGAAAACGCCTGGGGCCCCGCTTTCCAGCAGCCGGCAAGCCCCCTTTCCACCGCAAACGGCAGGAAACCCGGACTTAAAATTTGTCCCAAGCCTCCTGCCGTTTTCCGATGCTTTCCCGCCGCCGTATCGGTTAATTCTTTCCGCCGTCTTTGATCTGATCCATGCCGTCCTTCATGTCGTCCCCGGCTTTTTTCATATCGTCCCCGACGTCGTCGATCATATCCTCAAGAACCCCGCCGGTCTCGTCGTCCTTCCTGTCCCCGTCTGTCTCCTTCGTTTCCCGCGCCGCGGTGGATTCCGTGGACGGCGTTCCCGCCGTCGTTCCTTCCATCCGGTCCGCGTCGCTGCTGCCGCAGGCCGTAACAAAACACAGCAGGCCCATCAGCATCATACACAAAACAATCCGTCTGGCTTTCGTTGCAAATTCCATTTTTTCCATAAAAATATTCTCCTTTCTAAGGCTAGTATGCGCCTTTAAAAGGAGAATATTACGGAAGATTTTTCTTTCGATTTTTTAACCGATCACGTCGGACATATCGTACATCCCAGCCGGTTTTCCCGCCAGGAACTTGGCCGCCTCAACGGCGCCCTTGGCAAAGATCTCCCGGGAAAAGGCCGTATGCTGCAGCGTGATCACCTCGTCCCTTCCTGCAAACATAATGTCATGCTCCCCGACGATGGTTCCGCCCCGCATCGCCTGGATCCCGATCTCCTTGGGATCCCGCTTCTGCCGCTGGGCCGTCCGGTCGTACTGGTAATGATATTCGTTATGAAGGCTTTCGTTGATGGCGTCCGCCAGGGCAAGCGCCGTTCCGCTGGGCGCGTCCAGCTTCCGGTTGTGGTGCTTTTCCAGAATCTCAATATCGAATCCGGCGGCTGCCAGAACCGGGGAAATCTCTTTTAATACCTTGATCAGCAGGTTGATCCCCACCGACATATTGGCCGAACGCAGAACCGCGCTGGTTTCGCTCAGCTTGTTCACTCTTAAAAGCTGGTCCTCCGAAAGGCCCGTCGTACACAGGACCAGCGGGATCTTGGTCTCCTCGCAGTAGGAGATCAGCCCGTCCGCCGCCTTCGCTACCGAAAAGTCAATGATCACATCCGCTTTCGGACACTGTGCCAGCGAATCGTAAACCGGATAACCGCTCTTCGCCTCCGTATCCCGATCCACGCCGGCCACGATCTCCATAGACGGCTCCTGTCCGATGATCTCCGTCAGGACGCGGCCCATCGCGCCGTTGCAGCCGTTGATGATTACCTTTATCATTTCCGTACCTCCTCGCCTAAAGGATTCCAAAATCCTTCATGGCCTTCTTCAAAATTTCCTGGTGCGCCGGTTCCATGACCGTAAGCGGAAGCCGGGGTTCGCCCACATCCTTCCCCATCAGGTTCATAGCCGCCTTCACCGGAATCGGATTTACCTCGCAAAACAGCGCCTTGATCAACGGCATCGCTTTTAACTGGATCGCGCGGCTGGCTTCCACGTTGCCCTTAAAAAATTCCGCGCACATATCATGAGTCTCTCTTGGCGCGACATTGGAAAGCACGGAAATCACGCCCTTTGCGCCCAGCGCCAGCATGGGAACCACCTGATCGTCATTTCCGGAATATACGTCCACGTTGCCGTCCGAAAGATTGAGCAGTGTGGCGATCGCGCCGAAATCTCCGCTGGCCTCTTTAACGCCGACAATATTTTTCACATCCCTGCACAGCTCGGCGATCGTTTCCGGAGCGATATTCACTCCCGTTCTGCTGGGAATATTATAAAGGATCGCGGGGATCTTGATCGCCTCGGCCACCGCCGTAAAATGCGCCTTTAAACCCTTCTGAGTCGCTTTGTTATAATAGGGAGAAACCAAAAGCACGCCGTCCGCTCCCGCTTCCTGCGCCTCAACCGAAAGCTCCACCGCTGTTCTCGTACAGTTGGAACCGGTTCCGGCAATGACCGGCACCCGGCCCTTTACGGCCTGACAGATAAAGCGGATCGCCTGCAGGTGCTCCTCCTCCGTAGTCGTCGCGGATTCTCCGGTGGTGCCCATCGCCACGATACAGTCCGTACCGCCGGCAATCTGCTCTTCCACCAGCTCTTCCAGCTTCTCATAATTAATCTCGCCGGTTTTGGCAAACGGCGTGACAAGAGCAACGCCCGCTCCCTCAAAAATAGCCATTCAGACCCCTCCTCGTAAATTTATCCTTTCGTATTTTCCGTCCGCGATATACAGTCCACATAGGATTCAATGCCCGGAGGACAGTTCCTTCCGGTCATAACTAACTCGATCTCTTCATCCCTGGACTCCAAAAACGCGATAAACTCTTCGCGGGAAATAATTCCCTGATCGACCAGCCCTAAAACCTCATCCAGGACCAGGACCTCGCATTCTCCCGTTACCATTACTTTTTTCGCGTAATTAAATCCGTTCCTTAAATTGATCAGTTCCTCCTCCTGCTGCTTTTTCGGCAGGTCTGCAAACAATCCATGGGAACGCTCAAACTGGAACACCTTCAGATCCGGCTCCAGCTTCTTTAAAACCTCCGATGCGCCTGCATCCAGCACGCCCTTTAAAAACTGTACCATGATCACCCGCTTGCCCTGGAAAATTCCCATCATGGCATATCCCAGCGCCGCCGCGGACTTTCCGGTCCCCGTTCCGCAGATGACCCGTACCTTGCTTTTCGCCATTCCATGCACCTCGCTCATTGTACTTATCCCATTTCCCGCGTGAAGGAAACGACTATAAAGAACGTGCTAATATTAGCATATTTTAGGCCCGTTTGCAAGTTTTCTTTCTTTTTTGCGGCCGCTTCCCGCCGCTTCTCTTTATTTCTCCTTACAGCTCCTGCCGCTCCATATCGCCGCGCTCTAATTTGCTGACGGACACCTCGTAGGCAACCCTCTTTTCACATTCCGTCTCGCTTAGCCGCTTCGTATATTCCCGGCTCTGAACCCGGCCCCAGATTAAAATCCGCGTCCCCACGGCAAACCCAGACGCGTATCTGGCGTTTCGTCCCCAGGCGATACAGGGAATGTAGTCGGATTTCCCATACGGCCGGTTTACCGCCACCAAAAGATCAGCGATTTCCCGCCCCAGCGGCGTCTTCCGGTAAATCGGCTCCTTGCATATGTATCCGTCCAGGAAAATCTGGTTGGTCTTCGTATAATCGGTAAACTCCTCCATAAAGCGGACCTCTCGCACAAATACAGAAAGCACCAGCCGGTTCTTGGAGCCCTCATGGCGGTTATAGGAACGGAACTGCCCGATCGCTTCGATCGTACACCCCCGGTAGTCCCGTGTCACATCGATCAGCCGTTCCGATATCATAAGGGGAATCACATCCGCCTGCTCGCTCAGACGGCTGACGGAAAGATCCAAAAGATAAAATCCCTCCCCGAAAACCGCATGGCTGAATGTGAAATCCGAAACAATTGTTCCGATCACGCTGACTTTGTTATTTTCCATTCCTTTTTCTGACATAGTATTTCTCCTTTTACTCGTTTTTACTCAGTCTAAAACAGACCAGACTTCCTCGCCTTACGGGCGTACGAAGACTTACGATATATGTCTATGCGTCCAGAATGGAAAATATTCCTCTCCTTGTCATTTTTGCTTGCGGGTGATAGTATGATGATACAAGGGATCCAAGGTCAAAATTCCGGCGCAAGTTCGCTTGCAGACGGAATTTTGACCTTGGAGACCGCTCCGGCATGAGGAAGGAGCCCGATCGGGCGGATTCCGAATGGCGGAGATGGGATTGCGTGAGGGCGAAGCACGAAGCAATCCCCGTATCATCGTCCCACCGCGGGCGGCCAGCCCGATCGGGCGGATTTCAATTCACTGGAAAGGCGGTTTCTCATGATTTGGCTGATCCTCACTGGAAAACAGATCATTGATAAATACAGCAAGGACGAAATGTCCGTTTACGCCGCGCAGGCGTCCTTTTTTATTATCCTGGCGGCAATCCCGTTTCTCATGGTTCTGCTGGCTTTGATCCAACTGATCCCCATGGTCCATGAGGCTGACCTGGTAACGGTATTGGTACAGGCGGTGCCCGACAATCTGACGGGACTGGTTCTTTCCGTGATCGCCGATCTGTACTCCGGCTCTCCCATCGCTTTAGCGTCCTTTTCCGCCGCAGCCGCCCTTTGGTCCTCCTCGAAAGGGATGCTCAGCATTGAACGAGGATTAAACCGGGTATATGGGATTACGGTGCGCCGCGGATATCTTCTGCGGCGGCTGGTCTGCAGCGGCTATACGATCCTTTTTATCCTGATGTGCGCCGTCTGTCTGGCGCTTTTAGTCTTTGGCGGTATGCTCCAGGATCAGCTTTTCCTATGGATTCCCGGCCTTTCCCGTTTTTCCTTTCTGGTGGGCCCAGCAAGGACCGTCCTCTCTCTTGGACTGATGCTCCTCTTTTTCCTGGCGGCCTATACGGCTCTTCCCTACCGGAAGCAGGAAATCCGGCTTCAGCTTCCGGGCGCCGTTTTTTCCACCGCCGGATGGACGCTGTTTTCCATGGCCTTTTCCATTTATTTCGAGTATTTTGGAAATTATACCATCGCGTACGGCAGCTTAACGGCCGTCATCCTGATGATGCTGTGGCTTTATTTCTGCATCTGCATCCTCTTTCTCGGCGCGGAGCTAAACTGGCATTATGCATTCTACCGTCGAAGGGAAAATTCAAATGAAAAGCAGAATTTTAATGATTAAATATTGACAAAAATCGATCATAATGATATTCTAATGATAGAAAAATAATAAAATTATATCATTTCACTTTGGGGGATAAAATCTTGAGTATAGATAAAAGAGAGATTGAACAGTATCTTTCCGAAGTGAAACGATCTGTTCGCAGCGGCCGCTACCGTCTTGACCAAAACACGAAACGGCAAGACAATGTCAATTTATTTTTAGACTATATTATTGAC
>DVFQ01000109.1 GCA_018713185.1 Candidatus Copromonas avistercoris (nom. illeg.)
GATCTTCATGACCCGGTAAAGCTCAAACAGCCCGATCAAAGAAATCGCCAAAGAGGTTAAAAACAAAAGAAGACCGCCTTGAACCAGCAGAAAAACCGCCAGAAGCACCAATATTATTCCGCTTACCAGTCTGGTTCCAAACATAAAGCCACCTCATCCTTACTTAACGGCCGCCGAAACGCCGCCAAAGCGCCTTTCCCTTTTATTATACTGCCGGATCGCCGAAAGGAGCTCTTCCCGGTTAAAATCGGGCCACAGGCAGTCGGTAATATAAAATTCCGAATACGCTAGCTGCCATAAAAGGAAGTTGGAGAGCCGCAGCTCACCGCTGGTCCGGATCAAAAGATCCGGATCCGGAATCCCGGCCGTATCCAGATAGGAGGACACGCAGGCCTCCGTAATTTCCTCCGGCTTTAACGTCCCGGCCTTGCAGTCCTCTGCCATATGCCGGACCGCCCGGGTAATCTCATCCCTAGCGCCGTAATTGACGGCGAAAATAAACGTCATCCCCGTATTGTCTTTCGTCTCCCGCTCCAAAAGATCGATGGCCTCGATCAGATCCGGAGAAAACCGCCTTTTTTCCCCGATCATTTTTACCCGGACGTTGCTTTTTTTCGCCCGCTTTAACAGCCGCTTGGCGTAATAGCGGAATAGCTGCATCAGCGCACCCACCTCGTCCTGGGGGCGCCTCCAGTTCTCCGTAGAGAAGGCGTAAACCGTCAAATAGCGGATTCCCATCTCCGCGCAGATCTCAATCATCTCTTCCAGCGTTTCGCAGCCTTTTTTATGTCCCATCTGCCTGGGAAGGCCGCGCTTTTTCGCCCAGCGCCCGTTGCCGTCTAAGATCATGGCCACATGGGCCGGAACCGTCAGTCCGTCCGTACCGCTCCCCGCGTTTTCCCCGAAACCGATTCCCTTCTTTTCTTCCGCCATTGTCTTCTCCCTTCCGCTCCTAAAAACGGCATTTTCGCCGTCCGCAAAACAGGGACAGGTCGCCCTGTCCCCGATTCCTCTTATACCGTAAGGATTTCCTTCGTCTTATTCTCAACCGCCTTGTCGATTTTCTCGATAGCCTTATCGGTGATCTTCTGGATCTGTTCGGTGGCGTCCTTTAAATCGTCCTCGGAAATCTCGTTATTCTTTTCCTGCTTTTTAAACGCTTCATTGGCGTCGCGCCGGATATTGCGGACGGCAACCTTGGCGGCTTCGCCCTTTTTCTTTACATCCTTCGCCAGTTCCTTACGGCGGTCCTCCGTCAGCTCCGGAAATACCAGCCGGATCACGCTGCCGTCGTTGCTGGGATTGATTCCCAGATCGGAAGCCTGGATCGCTTTCTCGATCGCTTTGATCAAGCTCTTTTCCCACGGCTGGATCACGATCATCCGCGCCTCCGGAACCGAAATATTTCCCACCTGCTGAATCGGCGTCGGGGTTCCGTAATAATCCACCTTGATCTTATCCAGAACATGGGGATTGGCGCGTCCCGCCCGGATCGACGCGAACTCGTCCATCATGGCGTTAATGGATTTTTCCATCTTCTCTTCATATACTTTTAATTCTTCGTTCATATAGCCCTCCTGTTATGAAACGGTTACCAGCGTACCGCTATTTTTTCCCTGCATCGCATTGGCGATCCCATCCTTTTCATTTAAAGAGAACACCGCCATGGGCATTTTATTTTCCAAGCACATGATGGAAGCAGTCAGATCCACCACCGCCAGTTTTTTATCGATCACTTCCTGGATCGAAATCGTATCGTACTTTTTCGCGTTGGGATTCACCTTGGGATCGCTGTCGTAAACGCCGTCGATGGCCTTCGCCAAAAGGATACAGTCCGCGTCCATCTCGATGGCCATCAGGGTGATCGTGGAATCCGTCGAGAAATACGGATGCCCCGTTCCGCCGGCGAAGAAAACGACCATTCCCCGCTCAAAATATTTATTGGCCCGGTCCTTGGAAAAAAGCTTCGTCATATTCCCGCATTCAAAGGGAGTCAGGATCTGCGTTTTCATTCCCTCGTTCCGGAAAATTTCTGATACATAGATACAATTCATTACGGTAGCCAGCATTCCGATCTGATCCGCCTTGACCCGGTCGATGGAATCGCTTGTCCTCCCGCGCCAGAAGTTTCCGCCGCCGATCACGATCCCAACCTCCACGCCGGCTTCCACGGAAGCCTTCACCTGTCTGGCGACCTCTCTTACCGTATCCTCGTCAAATCCGGTTTTTTTTGGACCGGCCAGCGCCTCTCCGCTCAATTTCAGAAACACCCGTCTGTTCTTCATAATCTGTTCTCCCATTTGTGTTTTCCGCAGCTTCTGCGGATTTTGTGTTTTTCCGCTTTTTTGACCGCTGGCTGCCGCCCGTTTTACAGGGGCAGACCGCTGTGGTTATTATAACATAAATTTCTATGTTTGCCAATAAATTTGACGGGAAATAAAAGCAAATAAAGCAAACGGAAAAGGGGCCGCCCACGATCCCAATGGAATCATGGAACGGCCCCGCTTCAATCCAAACTGCGCCGCTTGAAAAGACGGCCAACGATCCGATTAATAGTTGGAAGCCTTTACTTCAAAGAAGCTCTGGGGATGAGCGCATACCGGACATACCTGCGGCGCTTTCTTTCCGATTACCAGATGTCCGCAGTTACGGCATACCCACATAACCTCTTCCGACTTCTCAAATACCTTCTGCATCTCTACGTTTTCAAGGAGCTTCAGATATCTTTCCTCATGGGACTTCTCAATATCCGCCACCATGCGGAACTTTCTCGCGATCTCGGCAAAACCCTCCGCCTCGGCCTCCTCGGCAAAGGTCTTATACATATCGGTCCACTCGTAATTTTCGCCCTCGGCAGCCGCCTTTAAGTTTTCAGCTGTATTTCCAAGAAGCTTTAATTCCTTGAACCACATTTTCGCGTGCTCTTTTTCATTATCAGCAGTCTCCTGGAAGATCGCGGCGATCTGCTCATAACCCTCTTTCTTTGCTGTGCTTGCGAAATATGTGTACTTATTTCTTGCCTGAGACTCACCGGCAAATGCAGCGATCAGATTCTGTTCAGTCTTGCTTCCTTTCAATTCCATGTCAAATACCTCCTTATAAAAAAATAATACCCTTTTTTACCGCTTCCTATCCCGTTTCTCTTCGCGAAAGCTCTTTAAAACGAGGTTTGCCGGATAACGGTACGCATAGGTGCAATGCCTCATCAGTTCTTCTTCCTCCAGACTCCGGCAAACGCTTAAAATCATCGACTCCTCTTCCTGAGTCAGATACGCTTCGCCGTTGCCGTCCCGCTCCCGGATCTCCTTATAGATCCGGTATTTCCTGTAGTAAGGCGGGCTTGGGATCCGTTTGGTTTTTACTGGCTCTGGAACGATATTCAGTCGGTACTTATCTGACATTCTCGCCAGGATATTATGGATTTTTTCGCAATTTTCCCTGGAAATCTGATCCTCTGAGGGAATACAAACGATATAGTTCATCCTTATGTCTTTCCTTTGCAAGTAAATTTTTGTACATCCCTATCTTACCATAGTTTTCCGGCCAATTCAAGCCATTCCCATTTTCTCTTTCTCTGTCCGCTCTTTCTCTGCCCGCTCCTTATGAACGGCCTCCCAAAGCCCCTCCAGATAAACAGCGCCCAGAGCCCGGTCGTAAAGCCCATAGCCGGGCATGGCCTTCTCGCCCCAGATCATCCGGCCATGGTCCGGACGGATCACGCCGTCAAAGCCGGTCTCATAAAGCGTCTTTATGATCTGGTACAGATCCAGGGAGCCGTCCGAGGACAGATGCGCCGCTTCCTCAAAATCCCTTGGAGAATTATATTTCAGATTGCGGATATGGGCGAATGGGATCCGTCCCCGGCATGCGCGGATGATCTCCAAAAGATCATTTTCCGGATTGGAGCCCAGGGAACCGGTACAGAAGGTAATCCCGTTATAAGGCTTATCCACCGCCTTCAAAATCCGGAGAATGCTTTCTTTTCCGGTTACGATTCGGGGCAGCCCGAAAATCGGCCATGCCGGATCATCCGGATGGATTCCCATGCGGATCTCATTTTTCTCGCAGACCGGACCGATCGCCTCCAGAAAATAGATCAGATTTTGGAAAAGCCGCCCGGCGTCCACATCCCGGTACTGATCAAACAGCTCCTTTAGCCGGTCCAGGCGCTCCGGCTCCCATCCCGGCATAATAAACCCGTCGGACATTTTCTCCACCGATTCCTTCATCCGTTCCGGATCGATCCGGTCGATCACGTCCTGATCATACGCCAAGACAAAAGAGCCATCCGCCCGCTTCCTGGAAAGTTCCGATCTCGTCCAGTCAAACACCGGCATAAAATTATAGCAGACCATATGGATCCCTTCCGCCGCCAGATTGGACAGCGTCCGGATATAATGTTCAATATGCCGGTCCCGGTCCTTCGTTCCGATCTTGATCGCGTCGCTGACGTTCACCGACTCGATCCCCAGGATCTGAAGGCCCTTTTGGCTTACCGCATCCTTTAAAGCGCGGATCTCCTCCCGCTCCCAAACCTCCCCCGGCTGCTTTCCATATAAGGTCGTGATCACGCCTGTTACACCCGGTATCTGCCGGATCTGTTCCAGCGAAACGCTGTCGTATCCCGGTCCATACCAGCGCAGTCCCATCTTCATATCCTTATCCTCCTGCCAATGGTTTTCCCCGTTGAAATGCCGCGGATCAGTTTCATCATATCACGTTCCCGCGGCAAATACAACCAGTCCGTCAGACAGGTTCTTTCAAAAGATTCGTCATACTATTAAGGCTCAGCGCAATGGTGGATGTGTTATGCAAAAGCGCGGAAGCGGCGGGCGGCAGGATCCCGAAAACGCCAAGCAGAATCAGCCCCAGATTAAAGCCGATGACAAACCGGTAATTTCCGTTGACCCGCCGCATCAAAGCGTTGCTGATCAGCTTTAACGCAACCAGCCGGTCCATGGAATCCTCCGAAATTGTGATATCCGCGATCTCCCTGGCGATCTCCGCGCCTTCGCTGATGGCGATTCCCGCGTCCGCGGCCGAAAGAGCCGGAGAATCATTGATTCCGTCGCCTACCATAATGACCTTATGGCCCTCCTCTTTGGCCGTTTCCACATAACCGGCCTTATCCTCTGGAAGGACCTCGGAATAATACTCATCTACGCCTACCCGGGCCGCAATGGACCGGGCCGTCCTCTCGCTGTCCCCGGTCATCATTACAACTTTGGAAATTCCCAGGGTTTTTAATTTCTGGATCACGCTACGGGCCTCCTCCCGCAGGGGATCCTCAATACAGATCACCGCCGCCAGGCGTCCGGCCACCGCCAGATAGAGATGGGAATATTCCGGCGGGAGCGAATGGAATTTTTCTTCCTCGCCCTCGGGGATCACACATTTTTCGTCCTCGAATACAAAATGGCTGCTTCCAATGATCACACGGTCGTTCCCGATCCTGGAGGCGATCCCATGGGCGACAATGTATTCCACCTTGGAATGCATCTCTTCATGCACCAGCCCCCGCCGCACGGATTCCGACACAACGGCGTTGGCCATCGAATGGGGGAAATGCTCCTCCAGGCAGGCGGCGATCCGCAGCATCTCGTCAGGATCCCGTCCTTCAAAGGGGACGATGCCGGCTACCACCGGCTTTGCCTTTGTAAGCGTACCCGTTTTGTCAAAAACAATGGTATCCGCTTTCGCCACCGCTTCCAGATAGCCGCCTCCTTTTACGGTGATCTGGAACGAGCTGGCCTCGCGCATGGCAGAAAGCACCGCCAACGGCATGGAGAGCTTTAACGCGCAGGAAAAGTCCACCATCAAGATCGAAACCGCCCGCGTCACATTTCTCGTCAGAAGCCAGGTCAAAAGCGTCCCGCCGAAGCTCCAGGGAACTAAAACGTCCGCCAGGCGGGAGGCCTTTTTCTCCAGCTTTGATTTTAGCTTTTCCGATTCCTCGATCATCGAAACGATCCGTTCATAACGCGATGAGCCGGAAGTTTTTCTGACGCGGACAAGGATCGTTCCCTCCTCCACGGCGGTTCCCGCGTAAACGTACATATCCCGTTCCTTACGGACCGGCATGGATTCCCCTGTCATGGACGCTTGATTGACCATGGCCTCTCCGGACTCCACAATACCGTCTACCGGAATTACGCTGCCGATATGAACCGCCACCAGATCGCCCACCCGGATCTTAGAGATCGGGACCAAGGTTTCCGTTCCGTCTTCCCACTGCCAGACCTTTTCAATATTTAAAGACATCCTTCCGGCCAGATCGCTGACGGATTTTTTATGGGTCCACTCCTCCAGGATTTCTCCAATCCCCAGCAGGAACGTAACGGAGCTGGCGGTTCCAAAATCCCGCCGAAGCATGGAAATCCCAATGGCCGCGGCGTCCAGAACATCCACCGCCAGCTTCCCTCTCAAGGCGCATCTGGCCCCGCGGAATAGAAACGGGACCGCCGTGCAGGCCGTATGGGCCGCGCGCACCGGCAAGGGCAGGAATAGCCGGGTAAACAGCTTCACCAAGATCTTCCCCACCAGCTTTTCCTGATATTCCCGGCCAATGCTCCGGCTGGAATTTTTCGGCGCCAGCTCGTTTAAGGCTTCGTCGTCCCAGCGAAACCGCAGGACCGCGTTGATGAGCTCCTTACGGTCTCCGCGGTAAACGATGACCGCGTCCCCGGTCCGTTCGTAAACCTTTGCGGCTGTTACCTGCGGCAAAGAAGAAAGATAAAAGGAAAAGAGGTCCGCCTGACGGATACTCATTCGTCCGCTGGACAAATGGATCCGCATACGTCCTCTGATCTCATGCCGGATTACAAATTTTATCGGCCTCATGCTTCGCTCTTTTCTTCAGAAGCGGCGTTTTCTTTGACCTCTTCTTCTCCGTCATCTTCGCTGTCATCTTCGCTGCAATACTCATTCTGCGCCCGCTTTTCATTGATTTCCTTCGCCTCGGCGAGAATGTCATCCGCATTTTCCTGGATTACGGACACCGCCGTCATAACGCATTCCTTCGCTCTTAAGCCGGCGGCCGTGCAGTTTACGTAAACCTTTTTCGCGTCCTGGCTTCCAAGAACTTTAATTCCGGCGGTTCCAAACAAAACGCCTCCCGCGAAGACCGCTAAATTTTTCCAATTCATACATTCCAAACATTTAAGCATTTTGATCTCCTCCTATTTATGCTTGTATCCTGTGTACATTACCATGAAAAAACAAAACAAAGCTGCCCAGGCCCAAAATCGATGCTGCTTCATGTCCCTCACCTCTCTCCTTTTGACCGGTCCGGGTTCGTCTGGCATCATAACTCCCCATCCCCGATTCGTCAAACCCAATGTTACTTGTTGGGAAATTTTGTCAACAAAGCCTCATTAAAGGCATACTGCCTGCCGCGTTTTAAAAATCCGATTCCCTCCAGAGCGCGGATCGTCCGGTAAACCGTGGACAGTCCTACGTTCGGATCCCGCCGGACCGCCTCATAATAAATCTCCTTGCAGTCGGTCCATTTTTTCTCTAAGATCACATCCAGGATCATGCTCCTCTGCTTTGTGATCCTCATTCCTCTTTTTTGAAATTCCCGCAAAATCGATTCCTTCATCTGTTCGTCCCGTCCCATGAGAATCCCCCGCAATCCGGCCGCCGTTTTCCTCTTCGGCCTTTCCCTCTTTGGCCACCGTTTTCCTCTTCGGCCGCCGTTTTCAGCTATTTAGCCACTTGATTTCTCCAAATTCATAACCGGCTTTTTCCACCGCCCGGCGAAGCGCCGCCTCCTCAATCTTGTTTTTCATGCGGACCGTCGCCTGTTTCTCTTTGAGGCTCACTTCGGCCCAAACCCCGTTCAGCTCATTAAACGAGTTTTCCACCCGGATCCGGCAGTGATTGCAGCTCATGCCCTCTACGCGGATCTGGGCGCAGTAAGGATAATGGGACGGATCCCGATCCGCCACCTTCTTTTTCTTTTCCACGTCCCGGCCCCCGCAGCAGCCGTAAATCATCCGCTTCGCGGAGCCCTTGACCGCGAAAATACAGATCAAGATCAACAGTACGATCAAAATTCCATTTATCAATTGAAACGCCTCCCCTTTCATTGGAAACCCAACGGATAATAATTAGTCTAATCTAACTACAGAATAGATTAGCACTGTCTAACTCAAATGTCAACCTTCTATTTTCGTCTGGATCAAAACATTTTTTATCGAAACCGGACCATGCTTTTGCTCCCAATGGAGCAGCCGAAAAAGGCGCATAACGATCCGGCCTTTCTCGGTCAGATCATCATGCGCCACTGACATGTTTCCTGATAAAAAATCAAATAAAATTCTCTTAAAAGCCCTCCGATCACCGCCTGACAGGAAAACTCCCGGCTGGGGATCCCGGAATAATTCTTCTGTTCAGAGGACCGGACCCTGACATTGGCCACCGTCTGCAGTTCGCCGCTGTCATCCTGGAATTTAAAGGACAGCGGCAGGATCTCTCCCGCGGAAGTAAACCATGTCTTGCAGGCAACGGGATAAGGCCGTCCCTTGCGCTCCCCTTCCTCCGCCTTCGGCGGCAGCTTTGTTACCTCGTAAAATCCGCCCATGGCGTCCTCCTTTCTTCCTCGCTAGGTGAGTCCGCAGCTCTCCTACAAAATCCGCTCCTTCGTATAATCCACGCGCCGCTTCTCCCGGCTGATCCCTCCTCCCATATGGTCCACAAACGGCCCCTTCTTCCCCGGGGCTTCCACGAAGCAGGCCCGCTTTACCGCGTCCTGGCCGAACCGTTTTCTCAAAAGATCCACAGCCGCCTCCGCCCTTCGGCATTTCTCATAATCCACCGGATCAAACATACAAAGCTGGCGTTCCAGAGTTCGGGTAACGCCGCTGGTGTGGATTCCCAGATGCCGCAGCGGCACTCCGTTCCAAAGTTCTCCAAAGCACTGGCAGGCCGTCCGGTAAATCTCTCCGGTCAGATCCGTAGGCGCCGGAAGCTGTCTCTGATGGTGATAGTTTTTTAAATGACAGTCCCGCAGGCTCACCTCAACCGTCCGCACCATGGCCCCGTCCGCCCGCAGCCTGGCAGACACCGTCTCCGCCAGGGAAAGGAGATACAGCCGGGCCGTTTCCGGGTCCGTCACGTCCGCAGGCGTCGTCAGAGAGTTTCCATATCCTTTATTCGGCGGCGGAACGGTAACAACCTCACTTTCGTCTATGCCGTTGGCATATTTCCTGATCTGCAGGCCGTGGGATTTTAAGGCGGCATATAAAACCGGCTCCGGAGCCTTCGCCAGCTGTCCGATGGTAAAAATCCCAAGGGCTTCCAGCTTTTTCTGGGAACGGCCGCCGACCAAAAACAGATCCCGAACCGGAAGCGGCCACATTTTTTTAGGAATCTCCTCGGGCCAGAGGGTATGGACCCGGTCCGGCTTTTCAAAATCCGACGCCATTTTGGCCAACAGCTTATTAGAGGAAATCCCCACGTTTACCGTAAAGCCCAGTTTCCGAAAAATCTGCTCCTTCAGTTTTTCGGCAGTTTCCTTGGGATCCTGACAGATACCGGTCATATCCAAAAACGCTTCGTCAATAGAATACTTTTCGATTTGATCCGCATATTCCGACAGGATCCGGATCATCGCCTTGGAGGAACGCTGATACAGCTCATAATTGGGCGGCACCAGCATAAGCTGCGGGCATTTTGCCCGCGCGTCAACGATCGGCTCTCCCGTCTGTACCTTGTATTTCTTCGCCGGAATCGATTTCGCCAGAATAATCCCATGCCGTTTCTCCTGATCGCCTCCTACGGCGGAGGGGATCGTCCTTAGATCCAGCGTTCCGCCCAAATGCCGCAGGCGGTACACCGCCTCCCAGGATAAAAACGCGGAATTTACATCCACATGAAAAATGATCCGCCGCATCCGCCTCGCCTCCAATTCCTGTTCTTATTATATATCGAACATATGTTCGTTGTCAATAGAACCGGCAAACCTTGCAGAAATTTCCACCTTTATTGCGGAAATGCCCAATAAAAATACCAGGCCCAGGAGTTTCCCCCAAAGCCCGGCGTTTCTTAAATTTTTAATTTCCGCTCTGCCCTAAAAAGGCCTCAACTCGTTTATGGACATTCTCCTGCAGATTCCGGTAAAAGAACTGGTAATCGTACAAATGATAAATTCCATCCTCAAAAATGGAAAGCCCCGCCGGATATTCCTCCGGCGTCACATCCGTCACCTTCAGCGCACCCCGGACATCGTCGATATAAGCGCCGGTGAGGGCCGGGATCTCTTCTTCGATCTCGCCGCTGTAATTGGTAAAGCAGGCTCCCAGATTCAGGCTCTTATCCGCCGCGGTGCCGTCCGTCTTCCAGTTTAACGGATTGATGGCCAGCGTCTTCGTCCCCTCCGGGATCATTAAGGAATCCGTGATCTCCTCCGCTTCGCTGTTAAAGGCGACGATCACTCCCGTATCCGTCTCTCCTTCGGCAAACTTCATATGGGGATGCTCCTTAAGTTCCTCTTCGGTAATGCTCCAGCCAATGGCATAGCAGGCCGCCAGCTGCCGGTTCAGTTCTTCCTCGTCAAAGCACTCCTCCAAAAGCCGGAGGCTTAATTCCGCTCCCTGGGAAAAACCGGCGAGAACAATGGGGCGTCCCTCGTTGTAATGCTCATAATAATAGAAAAACGCGTCCTCCACGTCCTCATAAGCCGTATCCAGATATTCCTCCCGGTCCTCGGCCGGCAGCTCGTACACGCTTAAACCGATCTGCCGGTAATAAGGCGCGAAGAACCGGCAGTCTTCGTCATAAATGCCTTTTTCCATGTTAACGGCTCCAAGGAAGCTTTCCTTGGTGTCCTCATCCTCCATGGACATATTGGGGGCGTCCTCCGTACCGCCGTACACCGTCGGACAGATAAAGAACACGTCCGCCGCTTTCTCATCCGTCCCGGTCTCGCAGTAGGCCCAGGAGGTTTCCTGCGAGTAATCGATTTCCACGCCGGCGGTTTCCGCGGTTTCAGTTTCCGCTGGCTTTGCCGCCTCCTGGGAGGCGCCGCAGCCGGAAAGCAGCATCAGCAGCAAAAGGAGCAGCCCTCCTTTTGCCCGCCGCGTTCCCGCTTTTCTGGTTTCTGCCATCGTTATTTTTCCCATTGTTGTTTCTGTCCTAATTCCATTTTTATTATCGCTTAATTTTGCTGTTTTCTTTCCCGTTTTTCTTCCCTTATTCCTCCGCCAGCTCCCGGACCGCGCGGATCGCCGTGTCCACCTCTTCCTCCGTATTAAACCAAGAGAAGGAGAAGCGTACCATCCCCTGATCCACGGTTCCCATGGCCTCATGCATTAACGGAGCGCAGTGAGCTCCCGGCCGGGTGGAAATTCCGTACCGGTAGGAAAGCTCATCGCTGACCTCCGAGGAATCATAATCCCCAATATTAAGGGCCAGCACCGCCGCCCGGTAATCCGTATCCAGATCTCCGTAGACCTTCACCGACGGGATCTCCCGCACGCCCTGATAGAACCGCTTTAAAAGCTTTATTTCATGACGGTGGATCGTCTCTGCTCCCGTATCCCGGATAAATTCCAGGGCGGCATGGAGTCCCGCGATGCCGTGGCCGTTTAAGGTTCCCGCCTCCAGCGCGGTAGGCATCTCCGCCGGATGCTCCTTTAGGTAGGTATGGACACCGCTTCCTCCCGATTTCAACGGACGGATGGAAAGCCCCTCCCGGACGCAGATCCCGCCGGTCCCCTGAGGCCCGTAAAGGCTCTTATGGCCGGTAAAGCAAAGCACGTCAATATTCATAGCCTTCATATCAATAGGCAGCACTCCGGCCGTCTGGGACGCGTCTACGACAAACAGCAGCTCTCGCTCTTTGCAGAACGCGCCGAGAGCCGTAAGATCGTTGGCGTTTCCCGTCAGGTTGGAGGCGTGGGTACAGACCAGGGCCTTGGTATTTTCCTTCACAAGCCCCGAAAGCAGCTCCGTCCGAAGCCTTCCCTTTGCATCGCAGGGGCAAAACGACACCTCCATCCCCGCTTTTTCCAGCCGGTACAACGGACGCAGCACCGAATTATGCTCCATGACCGTCGAGATCACATGGTCCCCCGGCCCAAAAAGGCCAAGGATCGCCGTATTCAGCGCCTCCGTCGAATTGCAGGTAAAAGCGACCTGCTTGGGATTCCCAAGTCCCACCAGCTCCGAGATCCTCTCTCTCGTTCCGTAAATGATACGGGACGCGTCTAGCGCCTCTCCGTAAGCACCCCGCCCCGAATTTCCCATGTGTCCCATGGCGGCGGCAACAGCCTCGATCACACTGGCCGGCTTCTGCATGGTCGTCGCCGCGTTATCCAGATAAATTCCCATAAATTTCCATACCTTTCCTAATCAATTTCCCCAAAGGGAACCATCAAGGGAAGCAAAAGCGAGCCCGGCGTTACCCGGGCTCTAAAAGGCCGGCTTCATTCGCTCCGGCCTAATAAAACAATTCCGTCATTTCCTCATAGGACAGGCCCTTTTCCGCCGAGAATCGCTCCAGCTCCTCTTTGACTTCCGGCACAGCGCACCAAGCAAGCCCGCAGCCAGCGGACAATTCTCTCGGAACAGGGATCATCCTCCCGTCCTTATTGGATTCCTTGCAGGACTTTTCAAAAGCGATGGCGTCCGCCGTCGTATGAAAAGTCACGATCAGCTTCCATTCCTTTTTTCTCATTCGATCACCAACTCGAACCCGTCTCCCATTTCGGTGATCGATACCTTCTTCCCGTGGCTCTTCGCAAACTTTTCCACGTTATCTCTGCTGTGGGGCTCCGTCACCAGGACCTTCACCGGCTCTCCCCCATGGTTTTTTAACGCCTCATGCGTCAGCATGACCGGCTCCGGGCAGGATAAGCCTCTCGCGTCTACCTCGTACATAATGTTCCCTTCTTTCTAAATGATCTGCATAATTTACAACGATATCATTTCTCTTTTGCCGAAGGCTAAAGTCCGCTTTCCGCCGAAAGCCGAAATCAGTTTTTCCGGTTCTTCGGAGAGAACCCGATCACAAACAAGATCACGATGGAAGCGATCAACGCCACCTGGCCGTTGATCCCGGGGCCTCCGGCCACCGCCGGGGTATCCGCCGTCGCCGCGGCCGCGGCCGCCCCGGCCAGTCCAAAGTTATGGCAGAAGGCAGCTCCCACCAAAAGTCCCAGGAAAGTAACCGCCGAATCGGAGGATCCCTGACCCGCGAGGATCAGCTGGCGCAGCGGGCAGCCGCCTGCCAGAACCGCCGCGAAGCCTACGGCGTACATTCCAAGGAAATTCCAAAGGTGCTGGGAATGGGCCACCGGCTGTCCGGCAAAGGAAAGCTTGAAGCCGCCGGTCGCCAGGTTGAATACCAGCATAACGGCGAAAAATCCGCCGATAATGGAAATCAGATCAAAGTTCTGCATCAACAGCACGTCGCGGATGCTTCCCGCGAAGCAGGTTCTGGTTCTCTGGGCGATGGCGCCGAATACAAGGCCGCCGCCAAGAGCAAGAAGGACCGGCGCGTGCATGCTGCCGGGGCCGGATTCACTGAAGGCAAACAGCGTCGTGGTCACGCTTAAAACCAGAAGGATCACCAGCACCGCCGGAAGGATATAGCCGGAAGCTTTCTCCGCCGGATAAGCCCGGCCCAGGGAAAATCCATGCTTTAAGGCCAAGGTTCCCGTATAAACGCCTCCAACGAAACCAATAAGCGCCACATAAGCGTTCAGATCACCGGCCGACATCCGGATGACCATCCGCAGCGGACAGCCTAAAAATACCAGCGATCCGATCATCATGATCACGCCTAAAAGAAAGCGGATCATCGGCGAGGAACCGGCCGTGGAGCGGTATTCCTTCGTGATCAGAGCGATCAAAAACGCTCCGCAGACAAAGCCCACGATCTCCGGACGCATATACTGGACCGTCCCGGTGGTGTGCAGCTTTACGGCTCCGGAAATATCCCGGATAAAACAGGCGACGCAGATGGCCATATTCTTGGGATTGCCCGTATAGGCCAAAAGCGCGGCGATCAGACCGAGGACCGCCCCGGACGCCGCCAGTGTTTTCTTGTTAGCAGCTAAATTCATTTTGTACCCCTTCTCTCTTTTGGTATTCATCCACCGAAAATCCGGCGGAATTGAAAACTGAACAATTTCTGAACAGCTTTTTCTCTCCTTAGTTTAGCAGAGCCTTGATACCGCGTCTAATTCAAAATACCATTGCCGTTTTCTTTCTATAGCTTTTTTCAATACATTTCCAAAGTTTCAATGCATTTCCAAAGCTTCCGGCGGTTCTGCCTCATGGAGCCGCTTGCGCTCCCTTGCCAGCCGCAGAAACGCCTCCGCCGCCGGGGACAGGCTGATATTTTTATTAAAGACCAGATAAAAGGTTCGCTCCTTTTTCAGTCCCTTAATTTTAAAGTACCGGATCTGGCCTCCAAAGTTTCCGTTGCGCACCACCGACTCGGATACGATGGAAACGCCCAGGCCGCGGCTCACCACCTGTTCGATGGCCGCCATATTGCTCATCCTGGCGATCACGTCCACATTTTTAAAGACCTGCACGCCGTCCACCAGCGCCTTTTCCATCTCCGCCTTGGTCCCGGAACCGTCCTCCCGCATGACAAAGGGCTTATGGATAAAGCGGTCGGCGGAAATTTCCGCGCCGTCCGGCAGATCGGAAAATTCCGGGTCATTGGGAGTGATGAGGACCATGCCGTCATGGAACACCGCCTCATAGCACAGGCCGGAATTTCCCCGGTATCCGGTAAATCCCAGCTCTCCCCGCTGATTCATCAAATTCTCATTGACGATCCGGCTGTCCGACTGCTCCACGTAGAACCGTACCTTCGGATACATCCGGTGAAACTCCTCCATCAGCGCCGGAAGATAATGCTGTCCGGGAATCGTGGAGGTCTGGATCTCCAGGATCCCCTCCGCCGACTGGCTGTCCCCCTGGACGGCATAGACCGCCCGCTCCCTGGTATTTAGAAGCTCCAGGGCATAGGAATAAAATTCCCGCCCCCTGGCTGTCAGAACGATCTCCCTTCCCGTACGGTTTAAAAGCTTCACCCCCAGCTCGTTCTCCAAATTCCCCACGTGGGTGCTTAGAGTCGGCTGGGTCAAAAACATCACATCCGCGGCCCGGGAAAAGCTTTTGTATTTTACGGCATTGACAAATGCCTCCAGCTGTCTGAATTCCATCCCTTACACCTGCTTTAACCTTACACCTGCTTTAACAATACTCGGACATCCCCGTTTAACTTCGTGATCTTCTGCTGGTCCAAATGATCCAGGATCAGAAGCACATACTTTCTGGAGGTTCCTAAAAGATCCCGGTATTCCGCCAGCGACATGGTCTCATGGGAGGCGAAATGATTCCGCAGAAGCTCCATCGCCTTGTCATAATGGGTTTTATGGAGATAGGCGCCGGGATTCAGTTTTACCAGGATCCCTTCCCGAAACAGGTCGTTTAATACCTGTTTTGCCTGCTTCTTATCCTTAAACTGAGCCATAACGTCGTCGGTAGCCGGAGCCTCCACGCCGGCCTTTAAGTAGGCCTGGAGAATGGTCTCCCGCATATCGGAATGAGCGTCGGAATACTGAGCGGAGAAACCGGCCAGCGCCACCGCGCTCCCGGCGGCGGTAATAACGCCCCGTTTCAACAGCTCGTTTAATAAAACGTCGCCCTTTTTGGGGTCCGTAAGGTAGAAGCTCTCCAAAAGCCGGCTCTTTACCTCTTCCTTTTCCATTCCGGAAGCGATGGGATTTTCCTTATGGAAAGCGGTCAGAAGCTCCGTCGTTTTTTCCGTGACCCGATCCCAGAATTTTTTATGGAAGAAGCTGCCGTCGTTTAGGGAAAGCGCCTTCTTCTGCTTTTTCAGCGTTTCCAAAAGCTCTCCCGTTTCCTTATCGGTCCAGTTCATTTTGGAAGCAAGATGATGGACCGACGGGAAGCGGATGCTCTCCTCATTTAAAACCAGTTCCAGCACTTCGGAATCCGATCCCGTCTCCCGGATCCGGAGGCTCTCGATCAACTCCTCCTGATGCCGCTTGTGCTTTCCCGGGCTGGCGTCCAAGATCACGCCGCCGCCGAAGGTTTCCACCGGAGAATAGAACCGGATAATAAACCGGTCCGTCCGCTTAACGGCCAAGGGCGCGTCAAAACGGAACTGGACATAGGCGCTTTCTCCCGCCCCGATCTGATCCTGGTCCAAAAGGACCGCCTTGGCGATGGTCTGGGCCGATCCGTAGTTAAAATGCACCCGGTCGCCGTTTCTTAACTGGCGCTCCGTGGTGGAAAACAGCGTAACCTTCGCGTCCAGAAACAGGCTGTTGGTAAGGGTACCCGGCGCTGCCAGCACCTGGCCCCGTTCCAGCTCCTCTTTCTTTACGTTGGCCAGATTGATGGCCGTCCGCTGTCCGGCATAGGCGGCCTCCTCTTTTTCGCCGTGGCTCTGAACGCCCCGGATCTTTAAGATCCGTTCCTCCGGGTACACCATGACCTCGTCGCCCACGGCGCAGCTTCCTTCCAAAAGCGTTCCCGTAACCACCGTGCCGAAACCCTCCATCGTAAAGACCCGGTCGATGGGAAGGCGGAACAGCTCCGGCTCGCTGCGGCGCATCCCGACGCCCCGCACCTTATCTAAGATCATCTGCTTCAGCTTATCAATATTGAGCCCTGTGAAGGCCGAAACCCGGATCCGGTCCGCGTTCTCTAAAAAGCTTCCCTTTACCAGCTCCGAAACGTCCTCCTCCACCAGCTCCGCCCAGTCGTCGTCCACCAGATCCGCCTTGGTGAAAACGATGATTCCCTGGCGGATATGGAGCATTTTCAAAATTTCAAAATGCTCGACGGTCTGGGGCATGACTCCCTCGTCCAGCCCGACCACAAGAAGCACCAGGTCGATACCGCCGATTCCCGCCAACATGTTTTTTACAAACTTTTCATGGCCGGGAACGTCGATAATTCCGATATGGAGTCCTTCGTCATTGGGAAGATTGGCAAACCCCAGCTCGATGGTGATCCCTCTCTTCTGCTCCTCCTTTAACCGGTCCGTATCGATACCGGTCAGGGCCTTGATCAGGCAGGTTTTTCCATGATCCACATGGCCGGAGGTTCCGACAATTACATTCTGCATGAGGCAGTCACTCTCCCTTCCTTTCTTCTGACTTGGCGGCCTGGCAGAACGCCTCCGCCACACAGGCAAATTCGCTTTCCTCGATGGTGCGGACCGAAAGCAGCGTCCGGTCATGGGCTACCCGGGCGATCACCGGCACCTCGGCCTTCCGGAGCAGCCGTTCCAGCTTCTCCGCCGTCGTTCCCGGAAGGACAATGGAAACCGCCGCTCCCTTTAGGCGGACCGTGGGGGCCGAACCGCCGCCCACCTGATCATAGCAATCCTCGACATGGATATCCGCCCCCGGCGCCATGGACGCAAGAAGCTTGGCCAGCGCTTCCGCTTTCTTTTCCAGGGTTTCCCGCCCCTCCGCGATCATCCGCAGGACCGGGATATTTTTTACCGCGTCCTCCATGTCCAGATATTCAAAAAATGTCGCTTCCATGGCCGCGATGGTCATCTTGTCCACCCGGAACGCCCGCGCCAGGGGATGCTGCTTCATCCGATCCACGTATTCCTTTTTTCCGATAATGATCCCGCCCTGGGGGCCGCCAAGGAGCTTATCGCCGCTGAATAATACTACGTCGGCGCCGTCCTTTAAGGCGTCGGTCACCGTCGGCTCGTCCACCCCGTACCGGGACAGATCGGCCATCAGTCCGCTTCCCATGTCATAGATCACCGGAAGCCCCATCTTTTTTCCCAAAGCCGCCATTTCCTTAAGCGTAACTTCCTGCGTAAAGCCCAGGATCCGGTAATTGCTGGTGTGTACCTTCATCAAGGCTCCGGTGGTCTCCGGGTTCCAGGCCCGCTCATAATCCGAGGGCTTCGTCTTATTGGTGGTGCCCACTTCTTTTAAATGGGCTCCGCTCTGCTCCATGATCTCCGGGATCCGGAAGGAGCCGCCGATCTCCACTAACTCTCCCCGGGAAACGATGACCTCCTTGCCGTAAGCCATGGCCGAAAGACAAAGCATCGTAGCGGCCGCGTTATTATTGACCACCATGGCCGCCTCCGCTCCCGTGATGCGGCGGATGATCTGCTCCACATGGTCGTGACGGGAGCCGCGGGCGCCTTTTTTTACGTCGTACTCTAAGTTGGAATAGGAATCGGCCACGGAAAGAACGCTTTCCACCGCGCCCCTGCAAAGCCGCGCCCGTCCCAGGTTCGTATGCAGGACAACGCCCGTCCCGTTGATCAGCCGCTTTAAATTTTTCTTTTTCTTCCCGGTGATCCTCCGGCAGATCTCCTCCACGATCGCTTCCCGCTTGGGAACCTCCGTCCTGGTTCCCGCCAAGGCGTCTTTGCGGATTTCTTCAATCACCTCTCTGGCGGCGTCCACAACCACCGCCCTCGGCGTTGTCTCCATAAAAAAAATAAGCTGCTCATCCATCAGCAACTCATCAATTTTCGGGATCTCCCGCAGAACCATCTGTCTGTTATCCATATCTAATTTTATCCTCCCCTCGAGGCAGGCCCCGGAAAGGCGCGTACCGCGCCCGCCGGCTTATCACCTGCAGAAAATAAAAACGGAGGAGGTGGGAATCGAACCCACCCGGGAAGCTCCTAACTCCCCACAACGGTTTTGAAGACCGCGAGGCACACCAGCAACCTATCTGCCTCCAGATTCATACAGTGCTTTGCAATTTTATCATGGAAAAGATTCCATGTCAATGAAATTTGTCGAATTTTTCACACACCGGCTTCCACCGATCCGGATTCCCCGGCAGAGAGCCGCAGAAAGCACAAACTGCCCTCCCGGCTCCCCGCAGGAAAACCAAATTCTATGAACTAGCCTACATATCCGGCGTTCTTTAAGATCTCATAAGCTCTGTCGCGCTTATCGTCAGCCATTAAAACGATGGGGCCGGTGCAGCCCATACCGCTCTCGGCGTAAATGCCTTCTTTCCAGAGCGCATGTACCGCATCTTCCAGATCCATAACCTCAATGCCCGGGATCTGAGCCGTACAGATTTCCTTCGGCGGAGCCGTTACCGCCTCGTTCGCCGAAGTGTCCTTCTTTCCAGCCGCGGCAATCTCTTCCAGGATCGCCTCTAAGCCGGCCTTCTTCGCAGCCGCGAACTCCGCCGCCGCAACCTTCTTCCAGTTATGATTTACCAGATTGGTGGCAAACTCCATAGCGCCCGCGATCACAGGAGCGCCGGAAGCTCTGGAAACGATCATGATCAGACGCTCATAGCCGTCGCCGATTCCGGGTCCGTAGCCGAAGCCCAGGGACTCGTAGTTGCCGCCGGTGGTATAAGCGGAGAAGATCTTCATCATCAGGTTGCCGGTCAGAGAATCCATTACCATAATGTCCGGCGTACCCATAAGAAGGTCGTTGCCGCGCATTACGATGCCGCCGTCGGCTCTTGCGGACTCGGCAAAGCAGATATCATAACCCTGCTCCTTCAACTTAAGGAGAGCCTTTTCCGTCTGTCTCGCGCCGTCGATATTGGCGATGCCAACGGTGGGATGCTCCACGCCGTCGGCCTTAGCCGCGATGATTCCATAAATTGCGTTCTTTACCATTCCGCAGACACGGTCCGTATCGGAGGTGCCTGTGGTGGTGGCAATGTACATGGGCTTACCAATTCCGGGGGTGATCACCTTACCTACGGTGGAAACGCCGATGGGGAAGGGATAATGCATGGTAACGGCGGCGTCGATCTCGCCGGAATCCAGCATTACTTCCATCTGTTTGTGAATATCCTCACCCTGGATCAGAACCGCCTTTAAGCCCTTGGCCTCAGCCAGCTCCATTGCCCGTGTAATATTATCTTCGCCATGCTCGCTGCCTTCGCTGGCAAAGCCGATCACCGGCTTCTTTCCATACTGCCCTGTCTCCAGCACATCTGCCACTTCCAGGAAGGTTTCCGCAATAAGCGATTTAATCTTCATATCTGACATAAAACCCCTGTCCTTTCTTTCGGCAGAATTACTCTTCGCCAAGCAGTCCCTTTGCAAACTCTCTCATGGCCTGTCCGATCATGGTCTTTACAGCCGCCTCGTCGATTCCGGCCATATCGTTCTTGGAGGAACCGTCATTGGCCTGTACTACGAAGGAAACGCCGTCGAACAGATTGGTCATTCTTCCAAGGAACAGGCTGCCCTTGCCGATGATCATAGCGCGCTTGGTCTCTCCAGCGAGAACCTCATCGCGCAGCGGTCCCATATACGGAACGCCGGACGGAATATGTCCCTGGGTGGGAGCCCAGCCGGTCATACCATGCTCTTTTACGAACTTCGCGATATCCGTGCGGGCGATCTCGCCTCTCTTTACGCCAAGAGCCGCGATCATCTTGTAGTTTGCTTCCGGAACGTCTCCAGCTCCGGCCGGTTTGGTGATATCCGGATTCTGCATCTCCGGAGAATATTTATCGATATCCAGGATCTTTAATCCGGCAGCATCCAGCGGATCCGTTACCAGAGCCGTAATTACGTTCTGGGGAGCGGAACCGGTTCCGATGGTGTGGCGTCCGATAATATCGGTGCGGATCTGGGGGCTTACGCCGTCGTCCGCGCTGATCAGTACGGAAAATCCTGCGATGGCGTCCTCAAGGACCGGAAGGCCCTTCTTGACATGATCCTTGCCGTTCATGCCCAGCTTCGCGGTGCAGCCGCCGGCGGTAACAACAACATGCTTAAAGGTTCCTGCCTTAACAAGAGCCGCTGCGTGAAGAACTGCATGGGCCGGTCCTGCGCAGAATCCGCGGACGTCGGAGCCCGTCGCGTTGGTGAAGCCGGCGATCTCAGCGGCAGCCTTCGCGAAGTTTCCGCCGCCTCTCTGGTTCATATCGCCGCAGGCTTCCTCGCAGCAGTCGATAACATACTCGATCTCGTTGGGATCGATGTCGTTCTTCTTAACCAGCTCGATCAAGGAGATCACGTTGGAAGCCTTGGTTACGATATTCTCAAGCATTACATGAGCGGAAAGGTTTACGTCAACATCGTGGGCTCTCTTAACGGCGCCCACTAATTTCCCGTTATAATACAGGCCTTCGGAGTGCTCATTGTTTACAAGAGCGTCCAGCTCCTCGGCGGTGCTTTCATTTTTATCAAGAGCTGCCAGCTGAGCCTCTGCAAAAAGGTTCTGAGCAGCCAGTTTTTCTTTTACCTGAGCGGCAAATTCCTTCTCCAGATGTACCAGGTCGAATACATCAACAATCTTCATTACGCCGTAGAACTCATCCTCCGGCATGATCTGTCCGTATTTTCCGTCGCGGGAAGCGTTCTCCCACTTCTTGTCATAATACGGGAACTCCGTCGCAGCCAGATCGGCCGGCTTTGCATTTCCAATATATACCTGGTTCGGGATGTAGGCTACCGCATCCTCAAAGCTTCTTAAATGAGACGGAAGCTCCTTCAAATATTCGGAGTCCGGATTTACAACCATTTCTGTCGTCTGTGTCGTACCGTTATGGAGAACCATATCCGGTGTGATTGCCAGTGTATAGCTGGCCCCTTTAATTACAGGATACCCGTTCATTAACCCACCTCATAATACGTGATCGCAGGGCCTTTCGCCCAACGAAAGAATATGTGATATTCTGAAAACAGGGGACGTAAAAACGTCCCCCATATTCGTGTTACAGGTATTTACAATACTGATCTCTGATGGACTGCATTTCGTTGTGGATATCATCAACATCCATAACCATTTCCATCATGCTGATCTGCTCATCATAAACACCAGGATCTACTTCGGCTTTGATATCGTCCTCACAAATGTGATATACAGTCAGTCCCAACTGGACTCCTGCTAATGGGCCTGCGAAAGTCGGGTCGCCCGCAGTTACGGTCTCGGCTGCCAGTCCGGCCGCCTCTCCCTCAGCGGCACCGAGAATTACAACAACATTCTCCGGTCCGTACTGCTCTGCGAACTCTTTAACTCTCTTCTGGTTTTCCAGGTCCATAGCACCTGCGGCCGTTCAAACGAAGCATTCCGTAGAAGAAAATACTACATCTGCTCCGGCTGTCTTAACGCAGGCTTCGATGGACGGACCAGGGATACCGTCACGGTCGCCGATGATGACGACCTTCTTGCCATTCAGAATAGCCATAGCATCGTTCCTCCTTCATAAATTTTCTAGCTCTATTGCGAAGCACTCCGGGATTTTCCCGGAAGCAGAATCGCCGATTTTAAAATCCCGTTTCGCCTTAGAAACGATACGGTTTTTTACTGGGGCAGATGCGCCTTGATCATCGCTTCGATATTCTCAACCGTAGCGTCGTCCTTTACGCACTCTGCGATCTTCTCGCCGCCCTTATAAAGAGCGATTACCGGAAGTCCAAGGATCTTCTGGCCGATTGCCAGACGGCGTGCCTTGGTCGTATTTAAAGCCGTGAACTTAATGTCCTTGCCATAGGTATCTTCCATGGCATGTACATGGGGCATCAGAGCCTGGCACGGTACGCAGCCGTCTCCGTAGAAATCTACAAGAACGGTTCCCTCTGCCTTTAATACTTCATCCTCAAATGTTTCCTTCGTTAATTCAATCATGGTATGTTCCCCTTTCTGAATCAAAAACGATCTCTATTCAAGCTCAGAAATATATTTTTCCGCCTGCATTGCGGCGATCGCGCCGTCTGCGGCAGCCGTCACAACCTGACGGAGGCTCTTAACGCGGATGTCTCCGGCGGCAAATACGCCCGGGATATTGGTGTGCATGTTGTCGTCGGTCTTAATATAGCCGTTCTCCATGTCTACCATACCCTCAAACAGCTCGCTTCTGGGATTGTAGCCGATAAATCCGAACAGGCCGAACATTCCGTCATCCGGATCCGCTTCAATGTCAGTCAGCTCTCCGGTCTTTGTATTGCGGACGGTCATGCCGCTCAAAATACCGTCGCCGTGAAGCTCGTCTACAACGGTGTCCCACATAAAGTGAAGCTTCGGATTCTTGAACGCCTTCTCCTGGATGGACTTGGCGGCACGAAGCTCGTTCCTTCTGTGGATAATGGTCACCTTTCTTGCGAACTTGGTCAGATACATAGCCTCCTCAACGGCAGAATCGCCGCCGCCGACTACGTAAACTTCCATGTCCTCGAAGAAGTTTGCGTCACAGGTGGCGCAGAAAGAAACGCCCTTGCCCATAAACTCGCCCTCGCGCTTGCAGCCGATGGGACGGGGGAATGCGCCTGTGGCAATGATCAGCGTCTTGCACTGATAGGTGTCCTTGGTTCCGTAGAGCTTTTTCACCGGGCCCTCCAGCTCTACTTTGTTGATGGTGTCGTTGGCGCGCTCAGCTCCGAACTTCTCTACCTGCTGCGTCATACGCGCGATCAGAGACGGGCCGCTCTCACCCTCTACCATCTGTCCGGGATAGTTTTCAATTTCGTCAGTAATCGCAATCTGACCGCCGTCCTTGGCTTTTTCAATTACCAGAGTGGACAGGCGGTATCTCCCTGCGTAGAGTCCGGCAGCTAAACCTGCCGGACCCGCGCCAAGGATAATCACATCATAGATCTTATCCATGGATGTTCTACTCCTTTTTTACTTCCATTCAAAGACAGTCTGCTCGTCGACCGGAGTCTCCAGAGCTTCGAGAGCTCTCTCGACGATCTTTCTTCTCAGCGCCTTTTCCTCCTCATGAGTCAGGGCGGGGTTTCCTAACGGATGGGGAATCGCAACTGCCGGAACAATACGGTTCGCGCCTACTGTCTGAGAAATCGGAACTACTGTTGCAATGTGTACCACCGGGATACCATAAGCCTCGATCGCTTTAACCATCGTTGCGCCGCAACGAGTACAGGTTCCTCACGTCGAGGTTAAGATTACGGCGTCCACATGGTCGTCGACAAGCTTCTTGCCGATTTCCGTTGCATACTTCTTCGCACTTGCTACCGCAGTACCGTTACCAACGGTTGCGTAGTAGTACTTATGAAGGCTGCCGATTCTTCCTTCCTTGATCAGATCAGTAATAACGTCTACAGGAAGCACGCGATCCGCGTCCTCATTTGCATATACCGGGTCATATCCGCCGTGAGCCGTCTCGTAGGTGTCAGCGGTCAGGTCCGTTACACCCTCGATATCGTACTGGCCGTACTTGGAGGCACTGGAGGATTCAATATGGTCCGGATTTCCCTTGGGAACGATACCGCCGGACGTAACCAGAGCGATTTTCGCCTTGGACATGTCCTTGATAGCCGGGCCGGGAGCCACACGGTCAAAGCTCGGCATCTCATACTCGGTCTCGAATTCCTTACCGTTCAACTTCTTAACGAGCATCTCCACGGCTCTCTCAGAACCGCGCTTCTTCTCAAAGAAGTTCTTTCTTAAGCCGTTGGGAAGGTAGCCTTCCTCAGCGGATGCGCCGATCGCCTCACCCTTAGCAAGCTTTAATGCCAGGGGAGCCATTTTGCTAACGGCGTCTCTCATGCCGGCAGCGCTGTTCTTGGTAGAAACGATGTAAACATCCTTCTTGAACATATCAGCGCCCGGGTTTTCCTTATACATACCGGTAACAACCGGAAGTCCCAGCTCTTTCTTAACGGCTGCAGCTACGGTACCGCAGGCTACGCCGTAACGGCCGGCATTGAAGGCCGGTCCGCAGATTACAAGATCCGGGTTCTGGCTCTTGATCATATCCAGAACTGTGGCTTTGGCTTCCTCTACATTCTCGTTGAAGTAGGAATCACCGCAGATGACAGTGGCTACAATTTCAGCCTCGTCGCCAAATGCCTGAGAAAATGCAAGACCGGGTCCTACAATCTCATTCCGCAGTTCCGGCTTATAATCAGCTTTTTCTTCGCCGCCGATGTTGGCGAAGAACTGATTAATATAATGAACTACTTTTAACTTCGACATCTTTTCCTCCTATTATCGGGCACTCAGTTTATTAAAGCCCATTTCGTTGGTGGCGCCTGTGATAACCTGAAGCTCAGCAACAATGGAGCCATCCTTCTGAAGGCTGCCGTCGAAACCGCCGGCAATGATATCCGCAACTTCCGGATAGCCGATCACCTTGTCCATCGGGCCAAGGTGGATGACCTCATTGGCGTTTCCGCCCGTTACAACTGCGTTAGCCGCTGCGTCCGCATCAGCAAGAGACTGGGAAGCGCCGTCGCGTCCGGCATACTCATCGGTGATGATAACCGTCTTAACGCCCTGCTCTTCGATCTTCTTGCAGTTCATGATCAGGTCGGTATCCGGGTTTCCGAAGCCTTCCTGGGAAACAATGGCGCCGTCCAGGTCAAGCCATTTGCACAGCTTGCTCGTCCAGTCAGAGGAACGCATCTTATCAGCAAGATATACGTTCTCATTGGTAATGATAACGCCGACGAAGTTCAGTGTCTTTCCATGCTGAGCAAACAGGTCTTTGATGACCGGGTTGTTCAGGTGATGGTAAGTGGTGTTCTTGTCGCAGGCGGATACGCAGTTTCCGCTTAAGATCGCACCGTCCATGATCTCGGTGGGATTTAAGATCGTCGGAAGAGACTGCTTCATATCAACGCCGTAAACATAAGTATCATGCATCAGTCCCTGGCTCTGAAGCATCAGGACGTAAGCGACTCTCGGCAGGTTCGGATACTTCTCGATACCTTCCTTTACGGAAACGGTCTCGTAAGTCTCGACCTCCTCGGCAACGATGTCCTTAGCCAGCTTTCCGACATAGTCGGCAGCCTTTAAGCCCGCAAAACGTACTGCCTGCTCATGAGCGTGCTTTGCAAGTCCGTCAACCGGCTCGCATACGACCACCAGATTGTTGGTCTGGGAGAAAGGCGTATATTTCGCGCCTTCGCCGCTCATGTCGATGATACCTTCCTGGAAGCCCACGATCTTACCGGTTGTAACAACCGCGCTGCCGCGAAGGACGTTGGTCCGTCCGCTGCCTACGGTAGCAACCTTAGAAATAACTCCTGGGAACAGGGCGCCAGGGCCTTCCACCTTCACGCGCGGTTCGATAACATCCTTAACCGGCATGATGCGGACGCTCTCTCCGGGTCTTGCGATATCAAGCTCCACGGATTTGATCGCCTCGTCCTCGAGAATCAGGGCTTTCAATTCGTCGGCATTCACGTAGATGGTGCCGTTCTCCACTTTGGATTCAGGACCAAACTGAATGTCGTTAATCGGAATGATTCCTAACTCGAGTTTCATTGTCTGCATTTACCCCGCTTTCTGTAAAAACATTACAAAACTTTTTGTATCGCTCCCTCGATCAGTGAAAGATCAACGATCATGAAATCTTTGCGGATCTCCTCGGTCCAGTTGGGAGTCTGTTTGATCTCAAGAAATTTCCGGCAGGACAGGATACTGTTCTCAATGGTCATTTCCTGGCTGTAAAACTCCTCCTGT